>CADCPZ010000216.1 GCA_902803475.1 uncultured Prevotellaceae bacterium | reverse complement strand
GCGGTTGCCGCCGTAGAACGTTCTTTTGATCATCGTTTTCCATAATTCTTTCCTTTAAGTTTAACTTCCTGGTTGCACAATGCAGCGATTAGCCGCCTTTCTGCTGCAAAGTTAAACATTTCCACTGAGAAAACCAAATATTCCCTCCAATAATTCACCTTATGAAGTAAAAATCCCATCCCTGCAAGTCCTGCTAGGTATCCGTTTGTTCCTTTATTACCACATGCAATTCGCCCAACACAGGTTCTATCAGATTAGAATCCATGATAGACCATTTGATGGTGAAATTGTTACAATGTGCTATATCAATATAATAATCTTCTTTCCTATTTTCTAAAGGATATTTCATGCCGTGAATTATTCTCGCTGAACTGAATTTCAATTCCTTGTGGTCTAGTTTCTTCTTTACATCCCACAAATCATAAGTTTCATAGTGTTTATGGTTACTATTGATAATCCCCATAAGGCTTTGATTGTAACCTGTAAGATTATTTTTCAATATCGGTTCAGCTGGATCTTCACACTTCACGTTCACCTTACTCTCTTGAGTGTAAATAGCAACATTCTCAGGAAAATTAATAAATACTATGGTATCACCTAATGCTGCTGTGCCTGTATTACAAAGCCAAAAGTCCAGTTTTACAAAACGTTGTTCCAAAAACTGTTTTCCAAGTTGGACTTCTTTGAGTGTTATCTTCTTTTTGAAGTACTCATCCAATTCCTTATTATATTCTTTTTGTTGAGATGGGGTACTATAGGTCAAGTTAAGTGTTTGCTGCACTAAGAGTTCCATATCGCTACGATGCTCGTCTGTAATAGATTGATAGGCATGATTTGATCTCAATTGTTCTTCGTATGCCTTAAGTTCTTTCTGTATATCAATAAAAGTAGGCTTAACGATAGTCAGTAAATCTGTATCGTCTTCAAATTCTATTTTGGGCTCAGGTCGACGGTTCTCATATCTTGCCAACTGCTGTTTCAACTGCCGTATCTCTTTTTCTTCATCCGATGGTTCTTCGGCCAATAGCAGAGTATCAGGCATCAAATAATATCCTAACCCATGATTCTTTGCTTTTAGTAGAATTCCATTGTCACCTGATGCTATCATAATATCTTCATCAGGATGATCCGAGTGAAGGGCTGAAAGAATAATCCAGTCATCATTAATGTCCTTGTGATATTGCTCATCATTAAAAGCAGAAGATGGAGGATTGCCCATTACCTCCACGTTAAGCTGAGACGATAAATCTTGAAGAAATATCTCACTAAAACGAGATGATATTTTCTTTGCCCTCTTTTGTATTCTTCCTCTGCTTTGGTCTTTATGCTTGTCTATTTCACCAAGAACAACCTGCGTCACACAAATAGTCACATCATCTCCTACGATGGATTTCCAGTCTATTTGTTCGAAATCCTTGTAGTGCAGAAAAACATTCGTATCTAGAATTAAATATTTCATGCATTAAAATCTATAAATTTATCTCAGAACACTCAGTTTCTTCATAATGAGGCCCTTTCGAATCTCCGTCTATCTTCTACTGCGTTGTTGGAAGATTTGTCTTAGGAAGATTTTTCAACTCTTTCATTTTCTTTATTATTTTGTCCTTTTCAATCCTCATTATATCAGGAGTTACTTCTTCTACCTTCTCGATTAAATCATCCCAATCTGCATTATCTTCAGAGCTCTTTATCTGATTTAGAAGATCCTCTATTGCTCGTATAGCTATTCCTAAGAAATAATCATTATCTGTTTCTTTGTACAATTTTGCAGCAGCTAGCCACCATGTTACAGCATTATAATGAGAATTGGTCGAAGCACAATGTAGTGCAAAAATTCTACTTAACTCAGCCTGGTCCTGTTTTATCTGTTTCTCTACGCTTTTCAGACTCTTTTCTAATTCCTCTTTTTGACTTTTTTCAAAAGAATCAAAAGACTCTTTCAATGTATGTTGAGAATGCTTTGTTTTCTTATCAATTTGATTGTTTATAGATTTTTGCAACTCAACTTTATCATTTTTATGCTTTTGTTCATAATTGTGTAAGATGTCGTTTACTTTTTTTGCTTGCTGACGGAACAATCTCATTAAGGTTTCCTTATTCATAGATATTTCTTCAGAAATCTGTTGTTTTGCTCCCCTATAGTTCCACCACCATGTAGCACCAATTATGAAGACAACAATACCGCAAATAATAGATATTAGTATTGTAAACTGGGTTGCTTGTTTATCTGCTAAATCAGCATAGAAAGTAGAAACATCACTACTCCTTATATATTCAACAGAATCAATGACAATCTTTTTTGTTTGTTCTATTTTTATAGTATCCATATCACATTTGGTTTTAAACGTAATTTGTTTCTTTGTTGTTCATATTACTTTCTTATTACAATCCAAATGACTCTTTTGTTGCTTTTAATGTGTTCTCGCCAACGGTATAAGCGTAACAGGCTGCAGGCATGAATTGCAAGATGCCGTATGGCATTTCTTTTTTCCCCATTTCTGTGATAGAGGTAACGATGGCGTGAGTGAGGCCATTTGTCTTCATGAATATCTCAAGAGATTTTAGCTCTGACAAAGGATTAGTGAATGGTTTGTTCGACCATTTAACCTCTACAGCCCATTGCGGTTTCTGTTTTGCTTCGTTGATGCCTACAATATCCACTTCGCCCTTCTTCTTGTTGCCTTCATTCCAGTTGGCATATGCAATGTTTGCATTCCTAGGAATCCATTGCGCATAAATGGCTGTTTCTACCATATTACCGATAACCTCATCGTTCTCGTCGATAGGTTGGAAAAGCGCGCAGCGTAATGAGGGATTTGTGAGATATAACTTGAAGAGCATTTCACGTCTGTATTCCTTTGCTGTATCATCAGAACGACGAATCTTCTTAACCAAGAAAGCCGCCTCTAGGTATTGTATGTATTTGCGAAGCGTGTCCTTCTTTACACCAGAATCTTTCGATAGCCCCTCGTATGAGAACTGCGCCCCAGAATGATAGGCAATCATCGTGAAGAGCGAGTTTAATTCCTGAACATCGGTAATTCCGTAAAGACTTGGCAAATCTCTTAATAACACTTTGTCAACAATGTCATGTCTGATAAACTGTCCTGGATTCTCTTGAATACGTTGAGAGAATACCACCTCAGGATAACCACCATAATTGATATAGTCGATAAACAACTTGTTCAGTTTAGAGATGTCTATGGTGGTATTTCCTGTTATGTTACCATTAGCCCATCCTATTTCTATTGGGAGCATCAATTGGGCGTAATCTTTCAAATGAACATATTCATAAAAGGTCAATGGGGGCAAATGGAAGTCAGTAAATCGTCCTGCGCCACTCTCGTCGCTACGCTTTTTTAACTCGGCAGCAGCAGAGCCGGAAGCAACAAACTTAACGTTATGATAGGTGTCAACCAAAGATTTCAGATTTACCTCCCAATCCTTCAAATATTGTATTTCGTCAAAGAACACATAGAATTGCTCTTTGCTGTCGTTCTTGCCTAACGCCTGTTTTGCTAAATTGAAGAGTTGTTCCAACAAAATCTTATTATAAATAGGTGTCTCTACTGATATGTAGATAATGTTCTGTGGAGAAACACCATCGGCAATTAGGCGTTGAATAGTGTGATAGAGCATAACGGTTTTTCCAACACGACGAGGCCCCATCAAAATGATGGCACGCCTAATCTCCGCTTCTGTCACTAATGGATAAAAGATGTCGAGATACAGACGGGGATGCATATTGGCGTAATAATTGGCAATCTCATTCTCTGTCCACCATGGATTATCCACGCGGAGTCTTCCTATAATCTGTTTTTCTAATAATTCGTTATATTGCATATTATAGATTTTAGACTGCAAATATAGGCATTTTTATTTTAATAACCAAAATTTTATCAAAATAAATAGAAACAATTCTTCTTAGTATGTAATTTTTTAGATTATAAACGTTATGCCTGCTTGTTTATTTTGGCGGATAATATGAGAAAATCAATGCTTTTTGTTCTTAGAATATATTTATAAAATATTGATTTTTAGCGTATTGCGTTTAAAATACAAAATAAGAGGATTTAAATCCTCTTATTTTGTATTTAAGATATCCGTCTTCACCCAATCCTCGCGGAGGTCGAGTGGGTCGATATGAAAACGTGGTTAGATTCTTTGTCGCTCATACTATAAATAATGATATTATCTTGTGGAGACATGGAATATTTTGTATCACAGGAGCAACAGGATGGTGAGGATATCAATGTGAAATACTTGTAGACATAAAGAAAGTGCAGCCCATCGGCTGCACTTTCTTTTGATCTGTATTTTGTTACTTCACCTCCTCAAAGTCGGCGTCCTGGATGTCGTCGGGCTTGTTGCCGCTGGCCTGTTGGCCTCCGGCCTGCTGCTGGCCGCCAGTGAACTGATCACCACCAGGCTGACCG
>CADCPZ010000215.1 GCA_902803475.1 uncultured Prevotellaceae bacterium | reverse complement strand
GCTCCCGAAGCTAGCCAGCGCTTGCTGACGGTATCGACAGATGGTATGGGCGACTTCTCAACGGTTCAGGGTGCGTTGGACTTTATACCAGACTCCATTGCTTCTGCACAGGAAGGCTACAAGATATTGGTGAAGAATGGTGACTACGAAGAACTGGTGTACTTCCGCAATAAGCGGTTTGTCACCATCGAGGGCGAAAGTCGCGATGGCGTGGTGATTCACTATAGGAACAACGAGGTGTTCAATCCCCACCCTGCAGACATCAAGACTAATGAGGTTCGTGGTACGTTCCCTTCACGTCGTGCCGCCTTTGCTGCCGATAATTGCAGTGACCTGATATTTCGCAATCTGACTATCAAGACCAATTGCAAGGGTCAGGCAGAGGGACTGTTGGTAAACGGCGAACGCAACTACTTCGAGAACATTCACATCATTGGCGACGGCGATGCCTTGCAGGCCAATGGCAGTTGTTATTGGATGAACTGCCGTATCGATGGTGGCGGTGACACGATACTGGGGCGTGGCCCATCGTTCTTCAACCACTGTACCATCACCAGCTATGGTGCTTTCATGTGGATTCGTAACACGGAAGAGAATCATGGAAACATTTTCGTAGACTGTCATTTCAAGGGACTCAGCGACTATGCAGAACTTGGCCGACTGCCCGACAACAAAGGCAAGAACTATCCTCATGCGGAATGTGTCCTGCTGAACTGCACTTTAGAAGACGTTCCCGCCTACGGCTGGGGCAGGATTGATGACAGTGCTAAGACGGCATCTATCCTTGAGTTCAACAGTCTGGATACGGAGGGTAATCCAATAGATACGTCCAAGAGAAATCCCTTGATGCGTCAGCTTTATCCCATCCGTGATGCCGAACTCATCGGACGTTACTCAGACAGTCATTGGGTATTAGGCTGGTAAGAGGATATCTGGCAGTATCATTGCTTCACAGCTTTTGGAGTCCAGTTCTTGAAGAAACGAAGAACTTTTTCCTGATTATATCCCTCACCTTCCTCCAGGAAACTTGAATCCTGAATATGGAGAATTTTTCCATCCTCGTCGAGCACCACGAACACGGGGTATCCAAAACGTCCGGCATTGTTCAGCCGTTTCATTAGGGCTTTGCCTTGTGCCAGTTTTTCTTCGCCCTGCGACTTGCGAGGACTGTAATTTACATGGATGAATTCAAAATTATCCGCTATGACCTTACTGATTGTAGTATCCTTCGTGACGAAATCTGCAAACTTCAGGCACCATGGGCACCAATTGCCACCCACCTGACAGATGACGAACTTTCCTTCAGACTTGGCTTTCTCGATAGCTTGATTTATCTGCTCGATGGGGTTGATGTCCTCGTTATACACCTTTTTCAGTGCTGTCTGGCCGTTCATGGTCAGCGTAAAGCATACGGCTAACAATGATAAAATCACTTTTTTCATAAATCAACATTTGTTTATAATGAGGGCAAAATTACAATATATTGGGGAGAAATGATATACTTTAGCGATGGTTTTAAGAGAATTTAGATAAAAATGTTCTGTTAACAATTATTATGTCCGAAAAGTGGGCAATAATTTGGAGGTTTGGAATATATTTTGTACATTCGCCCCCAAAATTTGAGAAAACAACAACTCTGTCTTACATATACTTAAAAAGTGAACGATTATGAAGAAGACTGTTTTATGCCTTATTGCAATGATGGGTTTAATGACTGTTTCAGCCCAACAGAAAGTAGAAAATGATGCTCAGGTCGCTATTAACAACATCATGACGCGCACCAGCATCCGACAGTACACCAATGAGCCAATCTCGAAGGCCGACATCGAGACGATGCTCCGTGCAGGTATGGCTGCGCCTACAGCCGTCAACAAGCAACCATGGCATTTTGTAGCTGTCACAGACAAGACTAAGTTGGCCGAACTTGCTGGTCGTAGAGGCATAATCAAGCAGGCAGGTGTTGCCATTGTTGTTTGTGGTAATCTGGACAAGGCTATGCAGGGACCGGCTCAGGCTTTCTGGATTCAAGACTGCTCGGCAGCTACAGAGAATATCCTACTGGCAGCCAACGCTCTGGGCCTTGGTGCTGTATGGACAGGCTGTTATCCGATGGATGACCGTGTAGCTGAGGTTTCCAAGGTGCTAAAGCTGCCAGAGACCATCGTACCTCTATGCGTTATCGTCATAGGTCATCCAGCAGAGCAGCCTAAACCAAAGGATAAGTGGAAGCCTGAAAACGTGTCGTATAACGAGTATGGTGGAAAAGCAGAATGATTGGAATCTCTTGGGGAAAGATGCATTTCCGTTTAGCAAAACTGACTCTGTCACCGTTCGGTATGGAGGTCGTATAGTTCATGAACAAAGACGAGAAGCGTGAATTACAGTTTACTCTTCTTTATTCTCTTCCATCCGGCATATCTTGTGCGTTTCCTTGCGAGTCTCTCGCCAGCTGGGGAAATACTTGTCCATGAGAGCATGGAAGCGGGCGTTGTGACTTGGTTCCAAGAGGTGACATAGTTCGTGAACAACTACATGTTCGACACACCATTCCGGCAACAGCAGCAGATAGGCAGAGAAGCAGATGGACTTGTC
>CADCPZ010000214.1 GCA_902803475.1 uncultured Prevotellaceae bacterium | reverse complement strand
TTCCCATTCCGAACAGAGAAGTTAAGCCCGCCTGCGCCGATGGTACTGCAATGCAATGCGGGAGAGTAGGAAGCCGCCGTCTTTTAAAGAAGAAGCCCTGTTGTCAGCAATGATAGCAGGGCTTCTTGTGGTGTAGGGGCTGGCACAGGGCCTGTCCCTACATTTTGTTGGCGATTGCAAGCTTTTGAGCGTTAAAAAAGATGTAGCAGCCACAACTGCCACACCATCTGCACGCATATTTTGCTGACTTTCAGCATCGAGCGGCAGTGTGGCATCTTTTTCCTCAAAAATTCGTTTGTGTCAATTAATCTTTGTACCTTTGCAGTCCAAATGTCTGCATTGGACATAGATGAACAGAAAACTGTGGCTTGGCATGGTTTTTGCTTGTTTCATGGATAAAGAACAAATACTATAAATTATGGAGGAAGATAAAATGAATATGGAAGAAGAAGGCAAGTCAATGGAAAGTGAACAGCGGAACATTGAGGATGCTGATAATGAGACGGTTGAACAGCAGGAAGAGGTGTCTCAGCAAGAGACAACTGAGGCTTCCGACGACCGCGCCCCTTTAGATGTGGCCTTAGATCAGATTGCTGACCTTAAGGATAAGTATCTGCGCCAGGTGGCAGAGTTTGACAACTATAGGAAGCGTACATTGAAAGAACGTGCCGAATTGATTCTTAATGGCGGCGAGAAAACCATTACGGCTCTTCTGCCTGTCATCGATGACATGGAACGTGCCCTGCAGAACGGCGAGAAGACCGATGACCCGCAGGTATTGCGCGAAGGCATGGAACTCATTTACCACAAAATGCTTAAAGTACTGGAAGGCTTAGGCGTCGAGAAGATTGACACCGAGGATGCTGACTTCGACACTGACGTGCATGAGGCCGTGGCTATGGTGCCAGGAATGGGCGATGACAAGAAAGGTAAGGTAATCGACTGCCTGACAACTGGTTATAAGCTCAATAATAAAGTGATACGACATGCCAAGGTGGCTGTCGGACAGTAATTGAATTCAAATCAATAATCAAATAATCGAAGTTCGAAATCATGGCTCAAAAGCGTGATTATTATGAAGTGCTTGGCGTCAGCAAGCAGGCATCGGAGGATGATATCAAGAAAGCATACCGAAAGATAGCTATCAAGTATCATCCTGACAGGAATCCTGGTGACAAGGAGGCAGAAGAGAAATTCAAAGAAGCAGCAGAGGCCTACAACGTGCTGCATGATCCCCAGAAGCGACAGCAGTACGACCAGTTTGGCTTTGATGCTCCGTTTGGTGGTCAGGGCGGCTTCGGAGGTTTCGGTGGTGCATCGATGAACATGGACGACATATTCTCCATGTTTGGTGACATATTCGGTGGACATGGCTTCGGTGGCTTTGGAGGCGGTGGACGTGGACGCGCCCAGCAGCATCGTGGTAGCGACCTCCGGCTGAAGGTCAGGCTCACACTTGAAGAGATCAATCAGGGAGTAACCAAGAAATTCAAGCTACGTAAGGACGTAGCCTGTTCTCATTGTCATGGAACTGGTGCCGAGGACGGCAGTAGTAGGGAAACATGTCCTACGTGTCATGGTTCTGGTGTTATCACCCATACCACTCAGAGTATCTTTGGCATGATGCAGACGCAAGGTGTGTGTCCTACCTGCCGCGGTGAGGGTCAGGTCATCAAGAACAAATGCCATGAGTGTGGCGGTACCGGTGTGGTGAAGGGAGAGGAAGTTGTAGAAATCAATATTCCTGCCGGTGTGGCTGAAGGCATGGTGGTCAATGTGCCAGGGAAGGGTACCGCCGGACAACATGGCGGAATAGCCGGAGACATTCAGGTTTTCATTGAGGAAGAAGGCCACAGCCTGTTTGTGCGTGACGGGAATGACTTGGTCTATAATCTATTGCTCGACTTCCCTACAGCAGCACTTGGAGGCGATGTGGAGATACCTACCATTGAAGGCTCGAAGCTGAAGGTGAAGATAGACAACGGTACTCAGCCTGGTAAAACACTTCGCCTGAGAGGCAAGGGCCTGCCCGTTGTTCAGGGTTATGGTTCAGGCCGAGGCGATCTGGTGGTCAACATCAGCGTGTATGTACCGAAGACATTGTCAAGAGATGAGCGCAAGGCGCTTGAGGAATTCCGTAACAGCGATAACTTCAAGGGCGACAAGGAAACCAAGGACTCTATCTTCCAGCGTTTCAAGAACTACTTCTCATGATTGAGGATAGGTGGAGTCGGGGAATCTGACTTCAGCAAATTCAGTAAAAACAATTGAATGATGAAATACGAAGAGGCGATTGATTTTCTTTTTAACAGGACGGCCAATTTCGAGCTTCAAGGAGTAGCAGGCTATAAGGAAGGTCTCGGTAACTCGCTGGCTTTGGACGAACATTATGGCCATCCTCACGAACACTTCCGCTGCATACACATAGCGGGGACAAACGGCAAGGGCTCAGTGTCACACTCTATTGCCGCCCTGCTTCAGGTATTCGGCTATAGGGTAGGACTGTACACTTCGCCCCACCTTCTTGACTTCTCCGAGCGTATCCGGGTGAACGGGCAGCCTGTTCCGCATGACTATGTGGCAGACTTCGTTGACAAGGGGAAGGATTTCTTCGAGTCGGTCAATGCCTCGTTCTTTGAAATTACCACGGCGATGGCTTTCAAATACTTTAAGGATGTCAACATAGATATTGCCGTCATTGAAGTGGGACTTGGAGGCCGTCTCGATTCCACCAACATCATCTCGCCTGTACTTTCCATCATTACCAACATTTCGCTTGATCACACCCAGCTGCTGGGTACAAGCATCGAGCAGATTGCGATGGAGAAGGGTGGCATTATCAAGCCTGGCGTCCCTGTGGTCATTGGAGAGGCTACTCCTGAGACGCGTATGGTTTTTGACGCGCTGGCTCAAGAGGCTAAGGCTCCCATTGTATATGCCGAGGACGAGCAGGAGATTGTCTCTTCAACAGTTGCCCCCGAGGGTAGAATCTATAAGGCCAAGCATCTTGGTGAGTTCAAGGGCGAGTTGCAGGGAGACTACCAGGAGAAGAACATGAATACTGTTGTTGTGGCTATGCATCAGTTGGTCAATTTGGGCTATATGTGTGACTGCATTGATCCGGATAACAACCGTAAGATACAACTGGAAATGTGTGAGGCACTTCAGAATGTGTCTACGATAACAGGACTGATGGGGCGTTGGCAAGTCGTCAGGCGTTCACCCCTTGTGGTTTGCGATACTGGTCATAACATTGGTGCATGGAAATATCTGAGCAAGCAAATAGAATCGGTGAAATGTAAGCATCTGAGAATTGTCTTTGGAATGGTTG
>CADCPZ010000213.1 GCA_902803475.1 uncultured Prevotellaceae bacterium | reverse complement strand
GTGTTGGTTCTCCCTTATTACGTTTGCAAAGATACAAAAAGTTTTTGATTCTTGCAAGTTTTTAGTGTAGAAATTACATTTAAATTTGTATTTCTTTATATCGTGTTCATTTGTGTTTAGTGTTTAGTGTTTTATGTTTAGTGTTTTGTGTCCAACTTTTGGGGTGCAGTTCATCTGATTGGGGAGGTCTCTGGGGAGGTTTGGAAATAATATCCCCCCAAAGCTGAACGCCCTGTATATCGTTGTTTCGGACCATTTTGGGGAGGTTGGGGAGGTATTTTCGCAACACCATCGATATTTTTTTCGGAAGAGTCACACCTTAATTATAAAAGGATAGCTTTCATCATGCAAAAGGGCACCTTTTGGAGGGTAAAACCTATGCTTTTGGAGGGTAAAAGGTATGCTTTTAGAGACCAAAAGTGAAATGTATTATCATTTTCTTCGCTTAATCAAATTTATGCATTATCTTTGTAGCGTTAAAACGATTGAATATGAGAAAGTATTTGTTATTACTGGCAGCAAGTGTTATGATGGCAGCTTGCGTGACGCTGACACCAGAAGAGAAGGCGCAATTAGCAAAAGCTGTGAACATTGCGCTCGACGAACGTCACTACACCATCGATATTCAGACGATGACGCCCAACAGAGGAGCGACGAAGAATGTGGCAAGCAACTGGTCGCTGGAGGTGAAAGGCGACACGCTGATTTCGTATCTGCCTTATATGGGCAGGGCTTATCAAATACCTTATGGTGGCGGAAAAGGCCTGAACTTTACAGCACCCATCAAAACTTACCATGAATCGAAGGGCAAGAAGGATGAACGCCGAATCGTCATCGAGGTTGACAACGAGAACGATACTCACACTTATTCTCTTGTGGTGTTCGACAACGGTCGTGCTGATCTCGACGTACAATCCAAAGAACGTGAGTTTATCTCGTATTCAGGGGAAATGATGATGAAGAGAAAGTGATTTTGGCGGAATTAGATATCCCGTGCCCTGCCACGGGCTAATTCCACAAGCAAAATAAAAAAAGACTACTTGAAAGTGAACTTTCAGATAGCCTTGTTTTTCTTTTCTTTGTGATTCCGGCGGGATTCAAACCCACAACCTTCTGATCCGTAGTCAGATGCTCTATTCAGTTGAGCTACGGAACCCTCATTGGCTCCTCATTTTTCAAGGATATCACGAGGGACAGCGCCTTGTTTTCTGATTTGCGGTTGCAAAGGTACATACTTTCTTCCATTCCACCAAATATTTTTTGAAGTTTTTTTTGTTACACACGACTTTTCATCAATTATTTTGGAGAAACAGAACAAATATCACCCGTTAAAAGAAAGTTTTTCCAACCGGTTGCGCAGTTGGTCAGCTTCTGACTTGCGAATAGCCAATTGGATTTCACAGGTATTGTCGTAAGTTTGGGAAACAATACGGGGATTCAGTTCTTTGACGATACGCATCACATTGTTCATCAAAGGATAGCTGAAGGTATAAGTGACGATTTCCTCTACTTGACGGGTGACGACCTCGCTGTGGGCAATAGCATCGGCAGCAGCCTCGCGGTAGGCAACAATCAATCCACTGGTGCCGAGGTTCACACCACCATAATAGCGAACAACGACGATGAGGATATCAGTAAGTTCATTGGAGTTGATTTGTCCGAGAATGGGCTTGCCGGCTGTACTACTGGGTTCGCCGTCGTCGTTGGCTCGAAACTCTGTACGCTCAGCGCCCAACATATAAGCATAGCATACATGGCGCGCATCATAGTATTTCTTCCGGTAGGCGGACAGGAGTTCCTTGATTTCATCTACCGTTTCTACATGATGTGCAAAAGCGAGGAACTTACTACGCTTTTCGGTGTAGTAGCCCTCGCCTATTTGCTTGGTTATTGTCTGATACTCGTCAGTCATTATACGACTGGTGATGCTTTTATATAAACAAAATTCTATCGGAGATGTTTATACCAGCTTGTGGATAACGAGTCCTGAGCGCAACTTTGGCTCAAACCAGGTAGCCTTCGGAGGCATAATTTTTCCGCTGTCGGCAATATCCATAATCTGCTGCATAGATACAGGATAGAGTGCCAAAGCTGCACGCATCTCACCACTATCGACGCGACGCTTCAGCTCGCCCAATCCACGCAAACCGCCAACAAAGTCAATGCGGTTGGATGAACGCAGGTCACTGATCTGAAGGATTTCGTCGAGAATCAATCGGCTGGAGATATCAACATCGAGCACACCAATGGGGTCGCTGTTGTCGTAGGTTCCCTCTTTGGCATTCAGGGCATACCAATGACCGTCCAGATAGAGTGAGAACTCATGTAATTTGGCTGGCTTATAGATATCTGTTCCTTTGTCTTCAACCTCAAAGTTTTTCTTCAATGCATCGAGAAACTGCTCTGATGTTAAACCATTTAGGTCTTTTACAACGCGGTTATAATCGAGGATGGTCAGCTGACTTGCCTGGAAGCAAACGGCCATAAAATAGTTGTATTCCTCATCGCCACGATGGTTGGGATTCTGCTTCTGTTTTTCTGCTCCCACAAGGGCGGCAGCAGCCGAACGGTGATGACCGTCGGCAATATACAAACTCGGCATCTTGCGGAACTCCTCTGTGATGAGGGCTATATCGGCATCGTCTGTTACGCACCAGAACTGATGACGGAATCCGTCGATGGGTGCAATGAAGTCGTATTCCGGCTGTGTGGCAGCATAGCGCATCAGCAGCTCATTCAATACCGTATTGTCCGGATAAGCGAAAAAGACTGGTTCGACATTCGCGTTGTTGACACGCACATGCTTCATGCGGTCTTCCTCTTTATCGCGGCGCGTCAGCTCATGCTTTTTGATGACACCTTTTGCATAGTCGTCGCAATGAGCACATACCACAAGACCGTACTGCGTCTTTCCGTTCATCGTCTGCGCATAGATATAGTACTGTTCCTTATCGTCCTGTACCAGCCAACCTTTGTCCTGGAACATCTGGAAGTTCTCGGCAGCCTTTTCATAGACGCGCGGATCATACTCGCTGGTTCCTTCTGGGAAATTGATTTCAGGCTTGGTGATGCGATAGAGACTCATCTCGTTGTCGCCTGCTTCTGCGCGTGCCTCGTCAGAGTCGAGCACATCGTAAGGACGACTTTCCACACGCTCAACATATTCTTTTGGAGGGCGAATACCCTTGAATGGTTTTATGATAGCCATAGTTACAAGTTTACTGGTTTACAAGTTTGCTTTGATTTTTGTAATCAGCTCTGCATATTCAGCATCAGAGAGATAGACCTTACCTGGGTTCATCTGGAAGGTGCCGCCATAGTCAGGACCATCAACATACTTGGGAGCCAGATGGAAGTGCAAGTGTGAAAGCTTGTCGCTGTAGGCACCATAGTTGATTTTCTCAGGATTGAAAGCCTTCTGCATGGCACGTGTTACACGAGCCACGTCTGCCATAAAAGCGTTGCGGTCTTCATCAGACAGTTCATTCAAGTCGTTGACGTGGTCTTTGTAAGCCACTAAGCAACGGCCTCGATAGGTCTGCTCCTTGAATAAGAACGCACGTGATACAGACAACTGTGCAAACTCAATCATCAAATCCTTTAAGGTCTGATTGTTCGTGCAATACAAGCACGCTTTAGGATCACTTTGCATACTGATAAATGATTAAAAGTTACTTATTCACCTGGAACTTTGTGTCACCATCCTTGAAGAAGGCATTGATTTGCTTGGCAGCAGCAATACCGGCATTGATATTGGCTTCGGCTGTCTGAGCACCCATCTTTTTCGGTGTTGAGAAATAACGCCCTTCAAACTGTGCGAAGTCTGCATCAGCATCGGGTTTGATATCTGTGACAAACTTCAGGTCTTCACGATCCTGCATCAATTTGATGAGTTCAGGCTCGTTGATAACTTCCTTGCGAGCTGTATTCACCAGCACACCACCCTTCTTCAGTTTGTTGACCAATGCATAGTTGATGCTTTCTTTTGTCTCAGGAGTAGCAGGAATATGGAGTGAAACCACATCGCAGGTCTCGAACAAAGCATCCTGATTGGCTACAGCGTGTACGCCAGCTGCCTCGATCACATCAGCAGGACAGAAGGCATCGTATGCATAAATCTCCATCCCGAAGCCCTTAGCGATGCGAGCCACGTTGCGCCCTACATTACCGAAAGCAAGGATACCCAGTTTCTTACCCAACAATTCAGAACCAGCCTTTCCGTTATAGAAACCACGAACAGCCATCACCAGCAAACCAAATACCAACTCTGCAACAGCATTGGCATTCTGACCTGGTGTATTCTCTGCTACTACGTTATGGGCGGTAGCAGCTGCAAGGTCGATATTATCGTAACCGGCGCCGGCACGAACTACAATCTTCAACTGCTTGGCAGCATCCAGCACCTCTGCATCCACCTTGTCGGAACGGATAATCATCGCATCAGCATCAGCAACGGCTGCCAACAGCTGTGCTTTCTCTGTATATTTCTCCAGCAGCACGAGTTCGTTACCTGCTGCTTCCACTTCTTTCTTGATACCTTCTACAGCGGCTGCAGCAAAAGGCTTCTCAGTTGCAACTAATACTTTCATCACGATTAATATTTACTTTCGAAATCCTTCATTGCCTGAACGAGTGCATTCACACCCTCAATGGTCTGTGCGTTATAGCAAGAAGCACGGAAACCGCCAACAGAACGGTGTCCCTTGATACCTACCATTCCACGTTCGGTAGCGAACTCAAAGAATGGCTTCTCCAATTCTGCATACTCTTCGTTCATCACGAAGCAGATATTCATCAGTGAGCGGTCTTCCTCTGCGACAGTTCCCTTGAAGAGTTTGTTGCGGTCGATTTCGCCATAGACGATTTCAGCACGTTGCTGAGCGAGCTTGTCCATAGCCTCTACACCACCATTCTTCTTCACCCAACGCATGGTTTCCAACAGCGAGTAGATAGGAACAACAGGAGGTGTGTTGAACATAGAACCCTTGTCAACGTGGGTAACATAGTTCATCATCGTTGGCAACTCACGTGGAGCCTTACCAATCTTATCATTCTTAAGGATAATCACAGTTACACCAGCCATAGACATGTTCTTCTGAGCACCAGCATAGATACAATCGTACTTGCTGACGTCAACAGGACGGCTCATGATATCGGATGACATATCGGCAATCAGTGGAACATTTACGTCAAGGTCCTTGCGAATCTCTGTACCATAGATCGTGTTGTTCGTGGTGATGTGGAAATAGTCGGCATCAGCAGGAACTGTGTAGTCTTTCGGAATGAAGGTGTAGTTGGCATCCTTTGAAGAAGCAACCTCAACAACCTCGCCATAAAGCTTAGCTTCCTTCATTGCTTTGTTTGCCCATGTACCTGTGTTCAGATATGCAGCCTTTTTCATCAGGAAATTGGCAGGAACTTGTGTGAACTGCAGGGAAGCACCGCCACCCAGGAAGATGACAGAGTAGCCTTCAGGAACACTGAGCAAATCTTTGATCAATGCTTCAGCCTCATCGACAACGGGCTGAAAATCCTTTGCACGGTGGCTGATTTCCATCAGGGAAAGACCAGAACCATTGAAATCCAAAATCTGTTTGGCAGTATTCTCAATCACTTCGCGTGGAAGCATTGACGGACCTGCATTAAAGTTGTACTTCTTCATGTTT
>CADCPZ010000212.1 GCA_902803475.1 uncultured Prevotellaceae bacterium | reverse complement strand
GGGTATTGCTCCAGCTGGAGTATTACGCTGAGAAGGAAGCCTTCCGCAAGCAAACCGAGCAGATGGGGATGATGCGGAAGGTGAAACGTGGCGATGCGTGGTTTCCGTTGAAGGTGGGTAAAAGCTATTATAACTCCCTAAACCAACTGGCCTTGGAGGTTTTCCGCACGACCGACCAGGATATCGAGCATAACTTTGAATTCGGAAGACCAGTCGTGTTTTTTAAAACTTCAACCATCAACCATCAACCATCAACCATCAAATACTACTCCTTTACAGGTACTGTTTCGTTTGTCGATGGCGACCGGATGGTGATTACCGTACCTGATTCGGCTCCCCTATTGGATATTCAAAGTACAACGGATGATATCGGCATACAATTGTCATTTGATGAAACGAGCTATCGCACCATGTTTGACACACTCGACCGTGTTATCAAGGCAAAAAACAACCGACTGGCCGATTTACGCGACCTCTTCTATACGACAGCCCCCTCCAAACTTTCCCTCAAGGGGGACGCTTTTGAAAGGAGAGAAGTGAGAGCCATGAAGGGAAGGGCGGTAGAGCGTTTTACTTTTGACCCGATGCGTTTCCCTTGGTTGAATCCCACACAGGAGAAGGCCGTCAATGAGGTTTTACGTGCCAAGGATGTAGCTGTCGTTCATGGGCCACCAGGAACGGGTAAGACGACGACACTTGTTGAAGCCATCAACGAGACGCTGATGCGCGAAAGTCAGGTGCTGGTATGCGCACAAAGCAATATGGCTGTTGACTGGATATCGGAAAAACTGGTCGATCGAGGCATCAGTGTGCTACGCATCGGCAATCCTACACGTGTTAATGACAAGATGTTGTCTTTTACTTACGAACGGCGTTTTGAGGCACATCCCGACTATACTACGCTGTGGAGCATCCGCAAGGCTATCCGCGAACTTCGCAGTCAGCACAAACGCGGCTCTGAAAGTTTTCACCAGAAGATGGATCGACTGAAAAGTCGTGCCACAGAACTGGAGATACGCATCAATGCCGAACTTTTTGGTGAGGCACGCGTCATCGCCTCCACACTTGTGGGTGCCGACAACCGTCTGTTGATGGGACAAAAGTTTGGAACCGTGTTCATCGATGAGGCAGCACAGGCTTTGGAAGCTGCCTGCTGGATTCCTATTCGCCGTGTATCAAGGGTTATCTTTGCTGGCGACCACTGTCAATTGCCTCCAACCGTGAAAAGTTTGGCTGCACTGAAAGCTGGCTTGGGCAAGACGCTGATGGAGCGCATCGTAGAGAACAGGCCGGAGGTGGTCACATTGTTACAGATACAATACCGCATGAACGAGAAAATCATGCGCTTCTCCAGCAACTGGTTCTATGGTGGAAAGGTAGAAAGTGCACCGCAGATCAAATATCGCGGCATCCTCGATTACGATGAACCGATGGTGTGGGTAGATCGGGGTGGGGGTAATGGGAATGATGGGAACCATGGGAATGAAGGTCCTGTTTATCATGAAGAGTTTATTGGTGAATCGTTTGGGCGCATCAATAAAGAGGAGGCGGAGTTGACGTTACAGGTATTAGAAGACTATTTCCGAAAAATCAGCAAACAGCGCATTCTGGACGAACGCATCGATGTAGGTATTATCTCGCCTTATCGTGCACAAGTACAATATTTGCGACGGCTGATCAAGAAACGCGAGTTTTTCAAACCCTATCGTAGCCTCATCAGCGTAAACACCGTTGACGGTTTCCAGGGACAGGAACGTGATATCATCGTCATCTCACTGGTACGCTCCAACGATGAAGGACAAATCGGATTCCTGCGCGACCTGCGCCGTATGAACGTTGCTATCACCCGTGCCCGTATGAAACTCATTATCTTGGGCGACATCAACACCTTAGGGAAGCATCCGTTCTATCGAAAACTTTATGAATTTATCAAAGAGGAATAGAAACAAAACTTTATACAACATGATAGAAAATCAAATAAAAATCATTCAAGGAGAGCAAATCAAAGCACTGCAGATTCATCCTCGTCAATGTATTGAGTGGGTAGAGGAATCCTTCAAGACAAAACAAGATGTCCAACTGCCTACAAAAAACAGTGTTCATCCACAAGCAGAGGATTTTTTCACCTCTATGCCTTGTCTGCTTCCAGAAGCCTACGGACGATTTGGTATCAAAATTGTACATCGTATTCAAGGAGCTAATCCTACGTTGGGCAGCGATATCCTACTTTACGACAGCCGACAGGGAAAACTGCTTGCCATGATTGATGGTGACTGGATCACAGGTATGCGTACAGGGGCTGTGGCCGCCCTGTCCGTACGATTATTCAAACGCAACGGCAATCTGCCTATTTCTATCATGGGATTGGGAAATACTGCACGCGCCACCTTACTCTGTCTGTTGGCAGACAATCCTAATCAGCATCTTCACGTTCGTTTGCTTGCCTATAATAATCAGGAAACACTTTTCACAGAGAGGTTCAAGAACGAGAAAAATCTCAGTTTCGAAGTGATTAACGACCCAAACATTTTCTTTAGCGAAGCTGATGTCATCATTTCTTGCATTACCGCCGCAGGTGGAAAACTGGTTTGTCCGAATAACAAGCTGTTCAAAGAAGGTGTTTTGGTTGTACCTGTCCACACCCGTGGATTCCAGAATTGTGACCTGTTCTTCGACCAGGTATTTGGCGATGACTACAATCATATTGCTGGCTTTAAATATTTCCAGCAGTTTAAACACTTCGAAGAATTAGGTAATGTCCTGACGAGTAAGGTTTCTGGACGTATCAATGACAAAGAGCGTATTCTCGCATACAATGTCGGTATAGGACTGCATGACATTCTATTCGCCAGCAAAATCTACGACCTTGTCGGCGATACTTCGACCTTTGTGCAACGAAAAGAAAGCGATAAGTATTGGATATAAGTTTCTACCGCCAATATGCTTTGAAATGATGGGTTTCACGCTGATCTTCTGGAGGAAGGGTCATATAGTCTCCGTAGGTATATGACAGATAGTCTTTGTAGCCCACGAAGGTTTTGTAGGTTCTGTCTTCAAACTTGATATCGACCATTGAGGCGATCGCTTCTGCAGGGAAACAGCCTTTTATTTTCGGACCCGACTCCGACATATTGCAAACCCAGTTTGTGGGATTCTTGCTGACGATGAGCTGTTCTATCCAACGATTCAGTTGTTTGACCGTGACAGGTAGCAAGCGATAGCACCAATACGCCAATGCCGAACGGAAAGGATTGGTATGCGAAATCTTGGCACGACGAATCTTATATAATAGGTATTTCCAGCGGAACACCCTTTCGCGCTGTTTCATGTCATCAGGCACATAGTCGCAGGGAAACACATCGACATACACACCAATGGCATAACCTTCCGTCTCGTCTTCCTGCATGTACGTACGTTCATCCACCACCTTTGCAAAAGTATAGTAATAGTGTGGCTCCTTTTTTGGATTTATCACGCGAAAAACGCCGGTTTCATCGGTATATTTCTCTATAAACTGTTCATAGCTTTTGCGAGGCATATAGATATCCAGGTCGTCATCCCAAGGAATATAGCCGCCGTGACGAACTGCCCCTATCAAGGAACCGCTCGACAAGAAATAAGTAATACCATGTTCTTCGCAAAACTGATGGATGTTGTCCAAAATACCCATCTGAATGCTCCTCAGCTCTTGTATATCTTTAATCTGTCGCATAGTGTTTAAACAATCATAAAAATTGGGGACCGAATAATCCATTGTTTCTTTCTTGTCTATATGACGAGGGCAAAAATACGCACTTTTCCATAAACAGCCAAATTTTGGAACAGCGAAAACAAAGAAATGCTTGCATTTCATTTGTTGAGTCGCGACAAAATTGACCGAAGGGCAAATCTTCATTTCAAAATGATCACCAGAACCGACCCCGTGATCCCCACCCGTTGGTAATCAGATTAACGAATTCGGTAAGTTTACATCCTCAACGAGAAGTCAACCTTTCCGCCTGATTTCTTGTTGGTGAAGACGCCGGAATAAACGCCATTGCGCCAAGTGCCTACGAAATCGCCGATATACTGACCTTGGGTAGTGTATTCACGCATCACCAGTCGGCCACTCTGCGGATCATACGAACCTTGTGTGATTTTACGTTCGTTGACAACACCACTCACCGTGAAAGATACGGTTCCGTTATCCATATCGGCATTGTAGTTGAACACGGCATCATTGGCACCGCCGATGGTACCAGTCAGGTACAACGACCCCACACCGGCGGAATGACGGCCAGCAGTCGCTCCTTGCTCCTCGCCCCTTGCTCCTTGCACCTCTTTACCTTCCTGCTGCATTTCCTTTCTGGCTTCAGCAGCCCCTTTCTTTTCAGCATCAGCCAACATCTGCTGGAACTCTTTCTGGCTGATTTCTTTCTTGTTTTTGTTACAACTGGTCAGTGTTCCTGTCAGCAACACCCCAAGGGCAAATGCCCATAAGATTCCGATTTTTTTCATGCAGCGTATCTGTTATAAACAGTGGTCCCATCGGGAATCGAACCCGAATCTAATCTTTAGGAGAGACTTATTCTATCCATTGAACTATGAGACCATTGTCATAAGTTTATCATAAGTTTAACACCTGTCAAAACTTATTTTAAAGTGCAAAGATAGTGCAAGTTGAATGAAAAACCAAATTTTTGAGCAGCGAAAGCAAATAAAATGTATTTTTAGTTTGCTGAGTCGTGAGAAAATTGACCAAAGGACAAATAAAACTCATATTTTCTACATTGATTTAAACTTTTACGTCCCCAATGCGTCTAACAGGCACTTATGAATCGATTGATAGTATTATGCCTGCTGTTTATTTCAGCATTGGCTGTTTCTGCACAAGGACTGGTAAGGGGTAAGATTAAAGACAAGAAGACAGACGAACCGCTGGGATTCGTCAATGTTGCCATTACCAAAAACGGCAGCGATAAAATCGTCAACGGAGCCGTAACCGATATCGATGGCAACTTCCATATCCAAGGACTTGCCAACGGACAGTATGTGCTGACGGTAACTTTTGTCGGCTACAAGACGCTGACACGCAATTTCACCATCAGCAAAGAGAAGAAAGAGCAACACTATAACGTGCTGTTTCTGACTGAAGATGCCCATACGCTGAACGAGGTGACCATTGTGGGACAGCGCTCTGAGATGAAGCTGGAAGTTGACCGCAAGTCGTTCAATGTGGATCAGCAGATTGCCAATGCCGGCGGCGCTGCCAGCGATGTGCTGGAGAACATACCCTCGGTGGAGGTCGATAACGACGGAAACGTATCTTTGCGAGGCAACAGCAGCGTAGAGGTATGGATTAACGGAAAGTCCAGCGGACTGACCAGCGACAACCGTGCGGAAATCCTGCAGCAGCTGCCCGCAGAGAGCATTGAGCGAGTGGAAATCATCGACAACCCCTCGGCGAAATTCTCTGCCGAAGGTTCTGCCGGCATCATCAATATCGTACTTAAAAAGGACCGCAAAGCGGGTTATTACGGATCTGTACAGGCAGGTGTAACAACCCGTGGAGGCGCCAACACAAGTTTCAATATAAATTACAACAGTTCGTTATTTGACGCTTACCTGAATGTAGGCTATCGCCATCGTCACAACGAGGGCGGAAGCAAGAGCCGACAGCTCTATCCCCTAACGAATACCTACCAAAACTACGACGGTGAGAACGAACGACAGGGCAACAACCTGTTCAGTCGTGCAGGAATCACCCTGCATGCATCCAAGAAAGACGACATCTCGCTGAGCGGCATGTTGATGTATGGCGGCGGCAACAACACTGGCACCACACCCTATCATTACGGTTTGGTGGGAGCACCACAGGATTCCTACATGATGTTCCGTCACTCCAAAAGTCGTGACCGCATGAACATGCTGAACACAGAGCTGAACTACCGTCATGAGTTCACATCGACACACTTCCTGGAACTCAACGTCAGTTTCAACCGCTGGAAGTCAGACAACGACAACTGGTATCGCGACTCTACCACTTACTACCAGCCGCCACAGGAAACGGAGTACAGCTACCAGTATCGTCCGATGCACGTCAACAACCGCAACTGGGAGGTGAAACTCGACTATGAGAACCCTATCACCGACAACTTGAAGTTGCAGGCAGGCTACAACGGACGCTTCTCACACGAGAACACGCCACAGGAATCATATATCGATGATACCTGGGAAGGCACAAGTGCTCAGGAAGACAAGGCGTACTACAACCGTTTCATCTACGACCTCGACATCCATGCACTCTATGCAACCGCCAGCTACAACTTCGGAAAGTTCGGAGCGATGGCAGGCCTACGTGGAGAGTATTGGAAGGTGAACACCAAGAGCTACGACTGGGATCAGGAACATCAGACACCCAGCACGCCACAGCCGGAACCTTTCAAGAAAGACTATTTCCAGCTGTTCCCAAGTGTATTCCTCTCCTATCAGATAACACCCACCCAGCAGTTGCAGCTGAACTACACCCGTCGTCTGCGTCGTCCGTGGGGCGGACAGCTCAACTCGTTCAAGAACACCCGCGATGCTACGATTATCAGCTTCGGTAATCCTGAACTGACACCAGAATACAGCAACTCCTTCTCGTTGAATTACCTAAAGACATGGAAACAGCACTCTCTGTTGGTGTCAGCCTATTATCGTCCTACCTCCGATGTCATGCAACGTATCACCTACCAGAGCAGTACCGACGG
Organism: uncultured Prevotellaceae bacterium; assembly: GCA_902803475.1. GTDB lineage: Bacteria > Bacteroidota > Bacteroidia > Bacteroidales > Bacteroidaceae > Prevotella. The sequence goes on along the minus strand of CADCPZ010000212.1, from coordinate 8,279 downwards.
GCTAATGTATCAAACCAACTTCAATGTGGCAAAGAGCACCAGCACAGGTTTGGAGATGACGGCGAAAAACAAATTCTTCCGCATCCTCGACCTGACCACAAACGTCAACCTCTATTATTATGAGTTGGACGGATACGACTTCACCATCGACGGACAGACCGTCAGAGGTAAAGGCAACCACAGTTTCACTTGGAATGCACGTATGATGGCCAGCCTCATGCTGCCCTACAACATCTCCGTACAGCTCACAGGCCGACTGCGTTCACGCGAGGTGATCACACAGGGCTATCGCAAGTCAGGCTATAGCGTTGACTTCGGCGCAAGGAAGACCTTCTTCAACAAAATGTTTACCCTGTCGGTTAACTGTCGCGACCTTTTCAACAGCCGCAAATGGCGCAACCACACCAGCAGCGAGACGTTTACGCGTGATCAGGAGTTCTTCCGTACAGGGCGCACCTTCCGCTTTACGCTCACCTGGAACTTCGGCAACATGAAGTCGAAGAAACGACAGCGACCGAACGGCGAGGAAGGAGAAGGCGAAGAGGATTTCAACAATTCTTACGACAACAATTCAGGAGGCGGAGAGTAATCAGCAAAATAAAATACGACCACGAGCCATTAGGTTCGTGGTCGCTTTATATGGAAGGCGTGGGTTTATCCTACCTGACTGCCTGGTTTGACGTCTTTTGTTGTAGTAACAACGCTGAGGGATTCGTCGAAGTCAACGGCTGAGAGAATCATACCCTGACTCTCAATACCCATCATCTTACGAGGCGCAAAGTTGGCAACGAAGAGGATGCGCTTGCCGATGAGTTCTTCGGGATGCTCGTAGAAGGCAGCGATACCAGAACAGATGGTACGATCGGTACCTGTGCCGTCATCGATGGTGAACTGCAGGAGTTTCTTTGATTTCTTCACCTTCTCGCAGTTCTTGACAAGTCCTACGCGGATGTCCAACGTCTCGAAGTCCTCGAAGCTGACGGTGTCCTTAATAGGTGCCACCTGAGCGGTTGCTGCCTCGTTAGCCTTCTTGGTATCTTCGAGTTTCTTCAACTGGATATCGATGAGGTCGTCGTCAATCTTCTCGAACAGCAGTTCCGGCTCTGCCAACTGGTGACCTGTCTTCAGAATATCGGTGCTGCCCAACTGGTTCCAGTCGAACTCATCGATATTGATCATTTTGCGCAGTTTCTCTGAACTGAACGGCAGGAACGGTTCGAAGGCAATGGCGAGGTTGGCCACCAACTGCAGGGAGATATAAAGGATGGTCTCCACACGCTTGGGGTCTTCCTTCCACACTTTCCAAGGCTCACATTCGGTAATATAGCGGTTGCCGATACGTGCGAGGTTCATTGCCTCTTTCTGGGCATCGCGGAACTTGAAGTTGTCGAGGAGATCTTCCACACGCTGTTTCACATCCTTGAACTCGTCGAGTGCCTGACGGTCAACATCCAAGAGTTCACCACAGGCAGGAACGACGCCGCCCCAGTATTTCTTGGTCAGCTGGAGAGCACGGTTGACGAAGTTGCCATAGATAGCCACCAACTCGGAGTTGTTGCGCTCCTGAAAGTCTTTCCAAGTGAAGTTGTTGTCTTTGGTCTCTGGCGCATTGGCGGTGAGCACATAGCGCAGCACATCCTGCTTGCCAGGCATATCCACGAGATACTCGTGCAACCAGACGGCCCAATTGCGTGAGGTACTGATTTTGTCGTCTTCCAGATTCAGGAACTCATTTGACGGCACGTTGTCGGGCATGATATATTGGTGTTTTGGGAGACTGGTCGTTTGGTCGTTTAGTTCGGCTTCATTCCAAGCTTTCATCATCACAGGGAAGATGATGCAATGGAACACGATATTGTCTTTACCGATGAAATGAACCAGTCGTGTGTCTTCATCCTGCCACCACTGCTGCCATGTACCCCAACGCTCAGGGTTGCTTTCACACAACTCCTTGGTATTGGAGATATAGCCGATTGGCGCATCAAACCACACGTAGAGCACTTTTCCTTCGGCTCCTTCCACAGGTACAGGAATACCCCAGTCGAGGTCGCGAGTCATCGCACGCGGCTGCAGGTCCATATCCAACCAGGACTTACACTGTCCATAGACATTCGGGCGCCACTCTTTGTGTCCTTCGAGAATCCATTGCTTCAGCCACTCCTGGTATTCGTTCAACGGAAGATACCAGTTCTTCGTCTCCTTCAGTACAGGTGTGGAGCCGCTGATAGCCGACTTTGGATTGATCAGTTCAGTAGGACTGAGGTCGCGACCACATTTTTCACACTGGTCTCCATAGGCTCCTTCGTTGTGGCAATACGGACATTCGCCCGTCACATAACGGTCGGCAAGGAACTGTTTGGCTTCCTCGTCATAGAGCTGTGTGGTCGTTTTTTCTGTAAGTTTCCCTTCATCGTAGAGTTTCTTGAAGAACTCCGCAGCAAACTGATGATGGGTCTTGCTGGTAGTACGGGAATAAACATCAAACGAGATGCCGAACTCCTTGAAAGAGTCCTTAATCATCTTGTGGTAGCGGTCAACGACGTCTTGCGGGGTGATACCTTCCTTGCGGGCACGGATGGTGATAGGTACTCCATGCTCATCGCTACCGCCAATGAAGATAACATCTTCTTTCTTCAGGCGCAGGTATCTTACATAGATATCTGCCGGCACATATACGCCAGCCAAATGACCGATATGAACACCACCGTTGGCATAGGGAAGTGCCGATGTTACGGTTGTCCTTTTATACTTCTTCTTTTCCATAGATTCGTTTACCTTTTTTATTTATGCCCGCAAAATTACAAAGAATATCTGAAATGGCACAATAAATCGTGCAAAAACGAACTTTTCTAACGTTAACGATCCCTTCCCTCCCCGGCTCCCCTCCCCTTTGGGAGGGGTCGGGGGTGGGGTCTCTTTACAGAATCTGGTGATACAAGTCGATGATGTCCTGCTTGGTGACCTCACGAGGATTACCTGGGGTGCAGACATCGTTGATAGCCTGTTCTGCCAAAGCCTCGATATCACTTTCCTGAATACCCAGTTCCGTCAGGCGTTTGTTGGTACCCACCTTTGCACTCAGATCTTCGATGGCCTTGCAAGCAGCTTCGGCAGCCTCATCAACAGACATACCGTCCTTCCAAACCTGACAAGCCTTTGCGATTTCCACATATTTCTCTTTGGCGGCAGGCATATTGAAGCGCATCACCGTAGGCAGCAGCATCGCACATGCGACACCATGAGGAACATCGAACAGTGCTGACAGCGGATGAGCCATACCGTGATCGACACCCAGACCTACATTGGAGAAAGCCATACCTGCTACATACTGGGCAACAGCCATTCCGTCGCGACCAACAGGGTTCTTCGGATCTTCAACGGCAATCGGCAGATTGCGGTAAATCATCTCAATGGCTTTGATCTCAAACATATCAGAGAGTTCCCAGGCTCCTTTGGTAATAAGTCCTTCGATGGCATGTGTCATCGCATCCATACCTGTTGCTGCGGTAAGACTCTTCGGCAGGGAATACATCAGTTCAGCATCGACGATGGCCACACACGGGATATCGTTCGGATCGACACATACCATCTTGGCCTGACGGCTCTCATCAATAATCACATAGTTAATGGTGGTTTCGGCAGCCGTACCAGCTGTTGTCGGCAGCGCGATGATGGGGAGTGTCTTTTTCTTGGTGTCAGCAACACCTTCCAAAGAAACAATATCGGAGAACTCCGGATTGTTGATTACGATACCAATACCCTTTGCCGTATCCATTGAAGAGCCGCCGCCGATGGCTACAATGAAGTCGGCACCTGCCTTCTTGCAGGCCTCGATACCGTTTTTGACGTTTGTTACAGTAGGATTAGGTTTCACATCGTCGAAGATTTCGTAGGCAATGCCTGCCTCGTCCATTACGTCGAGCACCATCTTGGCAACACCAAACTGCATGAGTCCTTTGTCGGTAACGACCAATGCTTTCTTGAAACCTAAACGATTGACTACGCCTGGCAATTCTTTTCTGGCGCCAGGACCGAAGTATGACACTTCGTTAAGAATAAATCTGTTTACCATAGTTGTTTGATTAATAAATATAGAATTATAAAATATGAATTGGTACCATCACTTTAAACGTGATATTGCGTCCCATATTGAAGATACCCTGTCGGCGAGTGACTACGTTGAAATCGGTATATTTCAACCTACTCAAGTGATTTTGGTAGGCTCGGTTGGTGAGGTTGTCAATGGTCATGTGGACTTCTGCTACCTTCTTGCCTTTGAATTTCACATCGGTACCGGCAGAGATATTCAACAACGTATAAGAAGGTGTTGCCGTCTCTGTATAATCTGCCATGTAATAATGGTTCTGACGGAGATTACAATCCAAGCCGAAGGCAACATACACGTTATTCAACCACCGTCCGTTATGGGTAAACTCGTATTTCAAATCGGCTATCCAACGGGGAGCTGGCGTCATCGGCAGATACTTTGTTTCCTTTGGCTGGTGCAACTGACGCGCGTCAACGAAAGAAAAGCTATTGGCGAAATGCAACTGATGGATGGGATGGAAGTCAAATCCTGCTTCGAAACCCAACAAACGAGCGTCGCCTTGCGTGAATTCATAAGTGTCGTAACCTGGTTCAATGATCTCGTTGACACGATGGGAGAAGACGTAGTTGTCGATGCGGTTGGCAAACAATGCCACCTGTGCAGAGAGATACTTCGATGTGAAGTCCATACCCAAGTCGGCTTGCCAACTGTATTCCGGTCTCAAGTCGTGATTACCGATTTCATACCTGACAGTTCCTTCGTGGACACCGTTCGAACCCAGCTCACTCATGTTGGGAGCACGGAATCCTCTGGAGATATTCAGACGGAAATTCAGGTTTTCGGCTGCATTGAAGACAACACCCAAGCTACCCGTCACACCAGTGAAATGACGGGAGAACTCCGTAAACCGCAGTTCGTCGTCGTCAACAAGACTTTCGCTGTGCAACTGGCGACGGTCGATGCGCACACCACCACTGAAGGTCCATTCGTTGAGACGCTTGTTACCCGTGACATAAGCACCGATATCAAACAGGCGGTAGGCAGGAATAAGGTATTCATCGCCTTTGTTCAGCGAACGCTGGTACATTCCTCCGATGCCACCATTCATCTTCCAACCGTTGTTCTCCAACGACATATAGCGAATATCATAGCTCAACGTGTGCAACTGGAAATAGAGTCCGAATTCATCTGGCGACTCCTCGTATTCCTTCCGTTGGTTCTGCTGGTAGCCAATGATTGCTTTCAGATAACCAGAAGGCAAATTGAAGGTGTTGTCGGAAATGGCTTTGTAGTGATAAACCTGTTGGAAAGGCAGCACCTTTCCATAGGTCTTGATGTTGGCAGCTTCAGAAATCAGTTCACCCGTTTCCTCATCGCGCTCACCCTCGATAATACCAGGAGTAAGATGGTAATAGCCTAATCGCAGATGGGACTGTCCCCATTGACGATGGAGACCAATCATACCAGAAAGGGCACGTTCGTGGAATTGTGAGTTGGGCACATAGCCGTCATATTTGTTTTTATAGGCATGCGCCATCTTCTCGCTGTAGCGTGCATTCCACACGACACCCGACTGGTTGCCGTTGAGCGACAGGGAGTAATCGAACAAACCGTTGTTGGTTTGGTATTCGGTGCTGATATTGGCAGTCATCTCACCCAGCGAAGCAATGGGCATGATGTGGAAGATGACCACACCAGCCATCGCATCCGATCCATACATCAAACTGGCTGGTCCCTTGAGGATTTCTACGGTGCTGACGCCTTGTGCATCGACTTCTATGCCGTGCTCGTCGCCCCACTGCTGACCTTCCTGCCGTACACCGTCACTAATGGTGATGATGCGGTTGTATCCCAAACCGCGGATAACGGGTTTGGAGATTCCGCTACCAGTCGTAATCTGTGCGATTCCTGGCTGTCGGGCTATCGCATCGATGATATTCGTTGATGATATCTGGCGGAGTTCCTTGCCAGACACAATGGAAACGGGTGTGGGCGAATACTTCATCTTGGTCTCACCCGTCAGTCCTGTCACAATGACTTCATTTAACTCCAAGTGTTTATAGAAAATATCGGCAGTATCTGAACTTTCCTGTGCTGCTACTGGTACTGAAAAGCACCAAGCTGACAGCATCATCCCTAAAACAAATCTTTTTGGATGGAATCTTTTCATGATTTTGCAGACGAAATGTCCTTTCTCGGATTTTTCAATGATTCGATGAATTCATCGATTTTTTTCAGTTCCCGCGGTATTTTGATATTCTGCGGACAGTGCGGTTCACATTGTCCGCACTGGATGCAATGATTCGGCTGACGTTCGCGTGGAACCACTCGATCTAATCCAATGAGATATTGGCGGCGGTACTTCTTGTATTGAGCATCTTGCCGGTCAACGGGCAACGTACCTTCGTTCTTACACTTATTATAGTGTACGAAGATAGCCGGAATATCGATGCCATAAGGACAGGGCATACAGTATTTGCAGTCATTACAAGGAATGGTCTCCATTTTGAATAAATGTCTGGCCATCTCGTACAGGAAGTCGGTTTCCTCCTTGCTAACGGGTCTCAGCGGACAGTAGTTCAGAAGGTTGTCCTTCAGATGCTCCATGTAGGTCATGCCGCTCAAAACCGTCAGCACGCCCTCTGGCGTTCCTGCATAACGGAAAGCCCAAGAAGCAACACTGTGATCAGGATCACGTTGCTTCATCTGGTTGACGATATACTGCGGAACATTAGCGAGTCGGCCGCCTAACAACGGCTCCATGATGACTGACGGAATATTCCGTTTCTGCAGTTCTCCATACAGGTAACGGGCATCGGTATTACGGTCGTTGATTTCATTGGCATAGTCCCAGTCGAGGTAATTCAATTCGATCTGCACGAAATCCCAATGGTATTTGTCGTGCTGTGACAGCAGGTAGTCGAATACTTCTATCTCACCATGATAAGAGAAACCGAGATTGCGGATGCGTCCTGCCTTCCGTTCTTCAACGAGGAAGTCGAGAATACCGTTGTCGATATATCTGCCATTCAACGCATCCATTCCGCCCATACCGATACCATGAAGCAGGTAATAGTCGATGTAATTGACCTGCAACTCCTTGAAGGAATTGTGGTACATCTTCAGGGTTTCCTCACGCGACCATACATCTTCATTGAAATTCGACAGCTTCGTAGCTACATAGTAACTATTGCGCGGATGACGGTGCAGGGCAATGCCTGTTGCCCTTTCCGACTTCCCCTGACAATAGACAGGACTGGTGTCGAAATAGTTAACACCGTGTTCGATGGCATAATCGACCAATCGGTTGACCTGCTCCTGGTCAATCTCACTGTTTTCTTCTTTGTCTGCATCCCCAATATAGGGCAGGCGCATCATACCATAACCTAGCAGCGACACCTTTTCGTTGCCGTTGGGATTGGTGCGGTAGGTCATCTTGCCCTTTGGCGGCTCCACCTGATGTTTATAATCATCTGCGGCAGCCTGTTCCTGCGGGTTCTTACAGCCAGTCAGCGTGACAGCAGTTGCTGCTGTGCCGGCACCGAATATTTTCAGAAAACTTCTACGTGATATCTTTTTCATATATTTGGTCGTTTGGGAAATTGGTCGTTTGGTCGTTTGGGAAGCCCCTCCCTTCTCCCTCCTTTTAAGGAGGGCTGGGGTGGATCTTTGGGGGCGGGGTGGGTCCTATATTTCTCGATGTACTTCGTGTCCTTCTACAATGATAGCGGAAAGCGGACGGGCAGGACACAGATGCTCGCAGGCTCCACAACCGATACAACGTGCCTCGTTGATTGCCGGAACATACGGTGATTCCTCGTCGTTGGGGTTCGACGGCACCATCTCGATAGCGCCTGCAGGACAATGACGGGCACAGTTGCCGCAGTCAACGCCATCGGTCAGTGGCAGACAGTTTTTCTTAATCCATACAGCGTGTCCGATTTGCAACGACACCTTCTGTTCGTGACGAATGGGCTTGATGGCTCCGGTAGGACATACCTCAGAACAGCGGGTACATTCGGGTCGGCAGTAACCGCGCTCATACGACATCGTTGGCTGCATAAGTTTCTGTAAATCTGTTGACGGACGCAACACGTCGTTGGGACACTCCGACACACACAACTGACAACCTGTACAGCGACGCGCCATATTCTGTGCAGACAGCGAGCCAGGAGGTGTCAAGGGCGTATGACGCTGAGGAACGGTTTTGCCTTCTATCTTCGCCAAGCCG
>CADCPZ010000211.1 GCA_902803475.1 uncultured Prevotellaceae bacterium | reverse complement strand
GGCTATTACACCAGGTAACTCGGATGCCAAACCGTTCGACTTCACTCCTATCGAGGAACAAGAAGAATCTACTCGCGTTTCAACCACTAACGAAGAGGAGTGGGACGAGTTCGAGGAAGAAGAATAAGTCCACAAAAGTGGATGTTTTTAAATTAAGTTTAAGTTTTAGTTTTATGTTTTCGTTTTGCTGTGAAGCACGACAAAACGTTTGAGTTTAAGTAAAAAGTTTTATTAACACACTGCTATGTGATATAGCGGTGTGTTTAAAAGGAAGTTTAGAAATTCCATATTTCATGTATGGAAGTTTAGATTATATGATTTTATTGCGAATGGTGAGCTGTGAAGCCCGCCATTCTTTTACACGTGAAACCCGCCTACATCTTGTATGCGTCAGGCTTCAATGGACAAGTTTTTAACCACGTACCCTTCCTACTCGTGAGAATAGGAAGGGATTTTTATACAAAAAGGCACCCCGAAAGGTGCCTTTTAAATGTGTGCTGTTTATCGTTACTTGCTTACGAAGGGATTACTGCTCTTCAACTCTCTAACGTAACGATTTCATATAGGTTGTCCAGAAAGTACTCTACAGCTTCTCGCAAAGGCTTAAGGTCGTTTTGAATTACATCCCAAACAAAGTCTGTATTGATGTCGAAATAGCCGTGAGCAATATGGTCTCGCATTCCAATGACCTGTTTCCAAGGTATCTCAGGACGTTTTGGTAGCAGTTGCTGATTGGTCTTTGCATCAATACGCTTGAATCCTTCACCAATTGCTTCTATCAGCATACAATCGGCAGCAAGAGTTTTTGTTCCATCAGCAGAACCCAACAGGTCGTCAACACTTGTTAATGACTTGTTCCAGTCTTCCAAATTAAGGATTGCTTCCTTGATTTGTTGCAGCTGGTCTTCAACTACCTGTAGCTGTTGAAAAGATATTGATGCCATCTTGCTCTATTTGTTTTCTGAAAAAAGGTCTGAGATTCTTATGCTCGCATACCAAATCTACGTTACAGCCTAACATCTCTTCCAGGTACTGGGACGCTGCAATATAATTGTAAAATTTAGCTGGCATAGTCACATACAAGTCTACATCGCTACCATCGCTGTGCTGGTTGCGAGCTACAGAGCCGAACATTCGCATGGATGTTATGCCGAAACGGGAGCGCAACTCGCCAGAGTGGCTTCTTATCAAGTCCATGTATTCTTGTCGTGTCTTCATACCCTTATTCTTTTGTTTCGATTGCAAATATAACAAGTTTTTCTAAAACATAAAAAGAAAACGGCATTTTTTTTGTAGATTCCGTACGATTCTGGTAATAGAATAGAAGGTCGCATTGGCGAAAAATAGGATAGAGGGGATGGCAGTAATCAAAAAAAGACACCCCGAAAGGTGCCTTTTAAATGTGTGCAGTCTGTCGTTACTTGCTTACGAAGGCTCTGCCATTCTGTATGACAATGCCCTTGTAGTTGTTACCTATGCGCTGACCAGCGAGGTTATAGCGGGGAGCATTGGGATTGAGGATAGCAGAAGGTGTAATTTCCGTAATACCTGTCGTCGTTCCCGTAACGGCTACGCCGAAGCGTTGGGTGAAAGTGGTTTCACCATCGTTGACTGTTACCAGAATGGTACCGATGCCACCATTCGGGCCTGCCGCAGCTGTAACGACAGAGCCGTTGACAGATGGGGTGAACAGGTTGCTTTCTGTGGCTACGCTGAATGTTGGAGTCACGGTGTTGTATTTGTCGTTCTGTCCGTAGAAGCCAGCGAAGAAAGGTTTCACATCGATGGTTCCGCTGTTGTTGGGTGATACTATGATATAGGGATGAGCGATAAAGTCGAGGAAATCTTCTAACATCGTCCAACCATCGTTATCGGGGTCATCGTTCTGATTGGCGGTATTGGGGTCGCTGCCTACCAGCGGCTCATACCAGTCGGGCATTCCATCGCCGTCGGTGTCGTAGTCGGCAGCACGACTTTCTTCTGGATAGGTTTCCCAGCCTTTGCCTGCAGCGTGTTCGGTGATATCTTCCTCAGTGTCGATTTCCCCCTTGATGCCCGACTTGGAACCTTTGTAGGTCCATGTGCCGCTCAAGGTTTCCTTGACGTTACGGAGGTGATGCTCGTCGCGCATCGGCATCGTGGCACCGCTGTAGCTCGTCACAATCTTCATGGCATCCTTTGCCGTATGGATGACAGCATAGGATGGGTACAGCGGTTCTGTCAGCTGATACTCGTAGGTGGTAGGAATGTTACCCGTAGCGTTGAAGATGTTGTTGCGCTTGTCGAGGGCATATTCCTGCATGACGATGGTGTGGTTTTTCTCCTCGCGGATGTTGCCGTTGATATATGCCTGGTCGATGCCGTCAGGGGCAATAGCATCTTCATAGTCTTGTGTAAAGAGAATTTTCTTGCTGGTATCAGCACCCATCTTGTAGTAGTTGTTAACGAAGTTCACTGCGTGGCAGTTGCCGTCGGTGGTACGTCCCTTCCAGTTGTAACATACATTATTAAATAAGTCGAGTCCGCCGATCGGACGATTCTGTCCGTCCATACCTCCACCCATAGACCAGTTACGTCCGTTGCAGTTGACCAGCAGGTTGTGGTGCCAAGAGCCAATACGTCCGTCGATGGTAGCAGCATAGCCGTGATTGGTGCCGTCGCTGTAGTTCTTATGTCCGGTGATACCCAATGCTTCGCTGATGACACTATACTGGAATGAGATATTCAGCGCACCGCGTCCGCTGACGGTCTCGTCGGTACCCCATGCAGCCGTACAGTGGTCAACGATGGCGTGGTTGGCTCCCGACATACCCATCGCATTTCCTGTGTTTTCGCCATAGACACCAAGTCCGCGTTTGAAGCGTATGTGTCGAGCGATGACATCGGAACCGATATTGATATTGGATGCTTTGATACAGATGCCTTTCCCTGGGGCTGTCTGTCCAGCAATATAAGCGTATGGTTTGACGAAATAGGAACTGAAGTCAAGTTCGATGATACCGCTGACATCAAATACGATATAACGTGGTTCGTTGATGTTGACCAATCCGTAGAGCAATGATCCTGGCACATCTTTGTTGCCACTGAGGTTGGTGACATGATAGACCATTCCTCCGCGTCCACCGATAGCATAGCGACCGTAGCCTTCGGCCTCTGGGAAGGCAAGTTTGCGTGGCTGACATACCCATACGTTTCCTTTGTGCACCTGATTGTCGCTGGTTACCTCATCGACACGCCACCAGTATTTGGTCATCGGATACAAACCGCTTTTCGTATATTCCGCAGCCGTTCCCTCATAATCATAGGTGGTGGCGTTAGCAACCTGTAAGGAGTCGGTGCCAATCACCAGCTTGTGGGAGACAACATTCGCGCCACTCGTCCACGAGAAGTTAATCGTACCATCATCGGTGCCGGCGTGAAAGTTGTGATTCTCAGGAATGGGATCGGTAGCAACAACCTCTGCCACATCAAATTCCAAGCCATTCAGCATCATTCGGGTGTTGGTATAGGTCTTTCCAGCCTCTAAGACGGTGCGGTAGGTGATGACGACGGGCTGGCCTTCGGTGACATTGAAACGTACAAACGATGTACCAGCCTCAGCGGTGCTGCGTACATACGAAGTGAACTTTTGCTTGGTGGCAACAACGGTACCATTGACCAGAACCTCAATATCGGGTTGAACCTGATTCTTGTCGGAGTTGTTATGATAGGCTTTCAAGGTATGTTCCCCAGCTGAAAGACCCGTGATGGTGAGAATCAGTGATGTAGGAGCATCAGTGATTTGTGTCAGATTACCATCTACAATATTGGTGGCCAATACCTCATCGGCAATCACACGAAGGCCATTAGTTTCTACATCGGTTTTGCTCCAGTTACTACCAACAGCCGATGCCCCTTCACCGGCACTGATGGTGATGGTGACTCCGTTGCTGAATGTTTTGGTATCGCTCTCGGCACGTGGGACGGCCCACGACTCATAGTTTACTTCTGTGTCTTTGCCTGGAGCAGTTTTACCTGGGAGGTCGAAGTCGATGTCCTGTGCCATTGCCGAAAATCCCATCGAAGAGATAAAGGCGACAACTAATAGCTTTCTCATTTTTTGTTGCTTTAGATTTGTAATTTCAGATTGGGTTTCGACTGCAAAATTATCAGTTTAATTCGGCTTAACAAAACGATTTTAGATAATTATTGTATATTTGTCACTTAAAAATAGTTAATGAACTGTTGTAAAGTCGGCAGTCCTATCGTTAAATAGTGTTTTCACAATGTTACATTTCACCTATAGATACGTCTAAAAAATAAAAATTTGACACAAAAATAAAAGTTGTATGAAACTAAATCATTTTACGACAGCCTGTGTTATCGCGTTGCTGCCGATGTCTGCACAGGCTCAGTATCCGCAATTGACGGACGAGGCTAAACAAAAGTCAGAAACCCTACACCGACAGTGGGAAGCGCATAGTGATTCCGCTTGGGCTGTAGCATTCCCCATTGTAATTAAAGAGGCGAAAGAAGGTCGCCCATACGTACCCTGGGCAGCACGTCCTTACGACCTTCGTCAAGCAAAGATTCCTGCATTCCCAGGAGCAGAGGGTGGCGGTATGTTCACTTTTGGCGGTCGTGGCGGTAAGGTGCTCACCGTAACAAACCTCAACGACGACGGTCCTGGTTCGTTCCGTTGGGCATGCGAACAGGGTGGTGCACGTATCGTGGTGTTCAATGTCAGCGGCATCATCCGTCTGAAAAGTCCTATCTACGTTCGTGCTCCTTATATCACTATCGCTGGACAGACTGCTCCAGGCGAAGGAATCTGTATCGCCGGTGAATCGTTCCAAGTGGATACGCACGATGTCATCGTTCGTCACATGCGTTTCCGTCGCGGCGAAACAGAGGTGACTTATCGTGAGGACTCGTTTGGCGGTAACCCTGTAGGTAATATAATGATCGATCATTGTAGTTGTGAGTGGGGACTGGATGAGAACATCTCTTTCTACCGCCACATGTTCGACTTGGGCGACGGCAAACCAAAGCGCAAGGAGCCGACGGTGAATGTGACTATTCAGAACACCATCTCGGCAAAGGCACTCGACACTTGGAACCACGCATTCGGAAGTACCATTGGTGGCGAGAATACAACGTTTATGCGTAACTTATGGGCCGATAACACCGGTCGTAACCCCTCAATAGGATGGGGCGGTGTGTTCAACTTCATCAATAATGTGATTTACAACTGGGTACACCGTACTGCTGACGGCGGCGAATATACCACGATGATGAATTTCATCAACAACTATTACAAGCCAGGTCCATTGACTTCGAAAGAAGATCCAGTCGGACACCGCATCGTGAAAGCAGAAAGCCGCTCAGTAAACCTGTTCCCGTTCAAGCAGTTTGGCCGTGTGTATGCTGCCGGCAATATTATGGAGGGATATCCGGAAATCACGAAAGACAATTGGAATGGTGGCATACAGACAGCAGACAAAGACGGTGAGATGAATGAAACGGAAAAGGCTCTGATGCGTTCGAATGAACCGTTCGAAATGCCGTATGTCAACATCATGGGTGCGCAGAAGGCTTTCGACTGGGTACTTGACAATGCGGGTGCAACGATTCCGTGTCGCGATATCGTTGACCAGCGCATTACCGAAGAGGTACGTACCGGGCAGGCTTACTACGTTGATAAATATGAGAAGAAAGTGAAGGACAATCCCTACGGATCCATGTGGGGACTGCACAAGAGTTCGCAGAATGATGAAGGATTCTTCAAATATCGTCGTCTGCCGAAAGACAGCTACAAGCAAGGTATTATCACCGACCCACGCCAGATGGGAGGTTATCCGGAGTATGCGGCTTATACACCATATACCGATACCGATATGGACGGTATGCCCGATGAATGGGAGTTGATGAATGGTCTGAATCCGAACGATCCGGCCGATGCCAATGGGGACATCAATGGTGACGGATACACGAACATTGAGAAATATATCAATGGCATCGACCCGAAAACAAAGATTGACTGGCGTAATCTGAACAACAACCGCGATGTGCTTGCTGAAAAAGGAAAATTGATGTAATAACATATGAAAAAGGTACTGCTTGCAGCGATGGTTTCGCTGCTTACTCTCACAGCAAATGCACAACTTGTAGTGCTGAACGACGAAGGGCGTGATTCTGCCTATGTGGAGAATATTAAAGGCCGTGCACAGAAAATCGTTGACGGTCTTCAGCTTACTGATCAGAAACAAGCTCGTGCGGTACGCAATATCATTGCCAACCGCTACTTCCTGTTGAACGACATCTACGAGAAGTTCAAGAAGGGAACACCGGAATGCGACGCAGAACTCTACAAGCACCACTTCGAATTGCAGTCGGCTCTCGCAGCCTATCTCACTGATGAGCAGATCGATGCCGTGAAGGACGGTATGACGTTCGGACGATTGAAGCGCGACTATCAGGCTACACAGGACATGATACCTACGCTCTCGGACTTTGAAAAGCAACAGGTACTCATCTGGTTGCGTGAGGCAAGGGAGTTTGCTTTGGATGCACCTGATTCTAAAGGCAAGCATTTTTGGTTTGACAAATATCGCGGACGTACCAACAACTGGTTATCGGCAAGAGGGTATGACTTACAGAAAGAACGCGACCAGTGGATACAGAGACAAAAAGAAAAACAGAAGAATTAATAATGAGAAAATTCATCTTCTTCATCGCTTTAGCATGGGGGGTTGTGCAAACATCTGCACAACCCTCAACGTTAGATTATTCGTATTGCGGATACCGAATGTCGGAAAGTACGTTACCCAATGTACCTGTAGTTGCAATCGTGGCTCCGTCGCAGGGTGATCAGGCTGCTGTTATCCAGCAAGCTATTGACTATGTTTCGGGACTGAAACCCGACAAGAATACAGGGTTTCGAGGAGCGGTTCTTTTAGAAAAAGGAACATACAACATCCAACGACCTATCTACATTCGTGCATCGGGGGTGGTGCTACGAGGAGCAGACAAGACATCAACGATTATCCGAAAGTGTGGCGTTGAACGCGGTGCTGCGATTTATATCGAGGGTATCGACAATCGGCAACGTCTGGATACGCTTTCTATTACGGCTGAAACAATTGCTTTAAACAGTCTCGAAGTACCCGTTAGCGGACATATAAGTAAAGGTGATGAATTAGTTGTTTGGCGCCCGTCAACAAAGGAGTGGATTGCCTCCATGCAATGCGACAACTATGGAGGGGGCAAGGATCTCGGTTATTGGGGATGGCATCCGGGAGAAATCGATGTCGAATGGACCAGACGGGCTGTTTCCGTTTCAGGACAAACGGTTACCATCGATGCTCCGTTGTCTATGACGCTCGATGCAAAAGCTTCAGGAGCAAAGATCATCCGTCAATTTTGGACAGGACGCATCGAAAACGCTGGTGTGGAAAATCTCACCATCGATTCAGAATACGATACAGGTAATCCTGCCGATGAAGATCACTGCTGGGATGGTATTAATATAATGAACGCGCGAGACTGTTGGGTGCGTATAGTTGACTTTCAGCATCTTTCCGGTTCTGCGGTTATTATTCAACGTTCAGGAGAACAGATAACTATCGAAGACTGTATCTCACGACAACCGATAGGGGAGTGTGGAGGTCTCCGCAGACGTACATTCTTTGTGCTCGGAGAGAAGGTACTCGTGCAGCGTTGTTACTCAGAACACGGAGTAAACGACTTCTCAGCTGGTATTTGTGCAGCAGGACCGAATGCATTTGTGCAATGTGACAGCCACGAATCGAATTCATTCAGTGGAAGCATTGGTCCTTGGGCAACAGGACTTTTATTCGACAATGTCAATATTGACGGCAACGATATCCGTTTCCAAAACCTTGGAATAGAGAAGTATGGTACTGGCTGGAATACGGCTAACAGTCTTTTATGGCAATCAACAGCGGCAGGAATCTTCTGCTACGACCCTGACTCTATACAGAAAAATTATGTGTATGGATGTTGGGCTCAGTTTGAAGGTAACAGCTATTTCGATGAATCCAATAATCACGTAAAGCCCCGCAGTATCTTTGCACACCTGCTTTCCAAACGATTGGGACATGACGTTGCAGCACAATGCCGCGTGCTTGAACGTAATACAGAAGCATCAAGCAGTCCCTCCATAGAGGAGGCAAAGCGTTTTACGACCGAGGCAAGACAACCGCGTGTTACGATGGAGAATTGGATAAAAGAAGCTATCTTGCCTGCTGATCTACTTTCACAAGGTACTAAACTGCCAAAATTTACCCAATACACGAAGCATATAGACAATTGCAAGAACATTTCCTCGCCAGAACTGATTAATGGGCACCTAACACTTGACGGTTCTCTGATGGTTGGAGGCAAACACCAGACTCCCTGGTGGAACGGACGTGTACGCTATCCAGCTATAGCCCGTGCCACTTATGCGCTAACACGCTTTATTCCAGGTATGGAGGGTAAGGGAGCTACTGACAGAATAGATTCAGTAATTGTTGAAATGAAACGAGACAATAGTCTAGTATTCAGCCAGAACTACGGATTATGGTATGATCGTCGAAGAGATGACCACGAACGTATTCGCAGACGCGATGGCGATGTCTGGGCACCATTTTATGAACAACCGTTTGCCCGTAGTGGTGAGTCAAAAGCATGGGACGGACTAAGCAAATATGATCTTACCAAGTTGAATAAATGGTACTATGCACGTCTTCATGAATATGCAAGGAAGGCTGCTCCAGAAGGAAAACTATTATGGATAGAACATTATTTCCAGCATAATATCCTGGAGGCAGGAGCACACTGGGTAGATTGTCCGTGGCGAACGGCCAACAATATCAATCATACTGATTTCCCAGAGCCTGTTCCATTTACAGGAGACAAGCGAATTTTTATGGCGGAATATTTCTACGACGTCAATCATCCCGTTCGACGCGAACTGCATAAACAATACATTATGCAAACTCTCGATGCCTTAAAGGATCAGCCAAATGTGATACATTCCATCGGTGAAGAATTCACAGGTCCATTACATTTTGTGCAGTTCTGGCTTGATGTAATTGCTGAATGGGAACAAGCCAACGGACAAAACGTGCTTGTTGCGTTAGCCGTCAACAAGGATGTGCAGGATGCAATATTGGCTGACCCTGCGCGTTCTAAAGTGGTTGATATCATCGGTATTGTACAGTGGTATTACCATCAGAAAGGACTTTATGCACCAGATGGCGGCGTCAATATGGCACCGCGACAATATGCACGTAAAATAAAAGCGGGAGGTGTACGCTTCGAAGATGCCTATCGCTCTGTTCGAGAATACCGTGATGCCTTCCCGGAAAAGGCAGTAGTCTATTATGCAAAGAGTTTCCCAGAGATGGCTTGGGCGGCCCTGATGGCCGGAGCTTCATGTCCTGCTGTTCGTATCAACAATGCACAGCTTCTTACTGATCTTCCGATGATGCATCCAACAAAACCGACCAATGCTGATGCAGGTGTATATGTTCTTCAAAATGACCAAGTCGGGGCATTACTTTATGCTGAGGGTGGCGATAAGCAAGTGACGTTGCAGCTTCCTTCAGGAACGTATCGGCTTTTTACTGTAGATCGAAAGAGTGGGGTGGTGACACAGCAGAAGGGCACCATCAATATCAAAGGCACCTACACCATGACCGTTTCTGAAATTCAATGGCTTCAAAAAATAAAGTAACACGTAGTATATTGTTCTTTTTAAGATATATTTTAACTGATTATTGACCGAATCAATAAAAACTTATTTTTTTTAAAAGGATAAGGGTGACATCATGCCGACTCGTTCGTCTAAAGAAAAAAGACAGCGAGTCGGCATGAGCATTGCTAAAACAATGAACATTGGGGTTTCGTGGTTGTTGGAGAATACAGACTTCTTACGCTATGTGTTAGAATCCGATTGTGAGCAACAAATATATTGGGATTCTTTTGCGAAGGAACATCCACAATGTCAGCCTGCCATTGATCAGGCAAAATATATCCTCCAACACCTAGATACACCCAGCGATTTCCTAACTCGGGAAGAGATAGAAAATCTGAAAAGACGTATAAAAACAACTTTAAGTGTTTAAAAAACACCTTATAGATGCTAAAAAAACTTTAATTTGGCATTAATTTTTTTGTTTTTTGTAGTTGGTTTCAATAAAATATCTATCTTTGCAACGAACCTTCAACTACAACTTATCTACCTTATGGATACTGAAGTTAACTTAAAAGACGAAAAAGCTCGTAAACTTTTAGAAGATTTTCATGATGGTAAACCGTCTGCTTTTGCATCATTATATAATATGTATATTGATATGATGTTGAATTACGGACATTGTTTGACCACCAATACTGAACTGATTAAAGACTGCGTGCACGACGTTTTTGTTAAATTGATGGATAAACATGCATCCTGTGATGTTAAACGTATCAGTTCATACCTGATTATTTCACTTCGTAACAGGTTGGTCGATGAGTTTCGTCGCAACACATTTACAATTGAAACGCCAGTGGAAGAAGTTTATTTCGACCGCACAGCCAATGATGTCGAACATGAATATCTGCATCAAGAATCAATTCGTCGAAGACATAATCATGTGAATTATTTATTGAATTCACTGACACCACGTCAACGGAAAGCATTCCAGTTGTATTTTATCGAGGAACGAAAGTATGATGAAATCTGTGAGTTGATGCACATGAACTACCATAGTGTAAGGAATTTGGTACATCGTGGTATGCTGAGACTTCGACAGGAAGTTGGATAATATATTCCCTTCATAATATACTCCATCCTTATTTCTGTATCTAAATCACACAATTTTCTTATATATAGCACTATGACTAAACTCATCATAACACTTTTGTGTTTAACACTTTCTTTATCAGCAAATGCCAAAAACAGATGGAAAGCCTATAAGAAAATTGAGAAACGCATTGTTGCTCCAGTTTTCCCAGACAGAGAGTTCTTGATAACTGACTATGGCGCGACTGCATACGGAAACGCTGCCGATAATCAGAAGGCGATTAATAATGCCATTCTCGCTTGCAATAAAGCAGGCGGAGGACGTGTTGTTGTTCCACAAGGAAAATGGATTACTGGTGGAATCCGTCTGCTATCGAATGTAAACTTAGTGGTGAGCGAGGAAGCAACCTTGCTTTTTGCTTATGACACAAAGTTATATCCGTTGGTTAAAACACGCTGGGAAGGGGTTGACTGTTGGAACTATCAGCCGTTGATCTATGCATACGATTGCAAAAATGTTGCTATTACAGGTAAAGGAATCATTGATGGTAACGGCTCTCAGGATACTTGGTGGAGCATGACCGGCTATGAAGGTTGGGGATGGAAAGAAGGTTTGGAGACTCAGCGTGGTGGCAGTCGCGACCGTCTTTTGAAACAATGTAGCGAGAATGTCCCCGTTGATCAGCGCCGTTATGGTCTGGGGCAAGGGCTTCGTCCGCAACTCATCAATCTATACCTTTGTGAAAATGTTCTTGTTGAAGGTGTCACGCTGTTGCGCTCACCATTTTGGGTTTTGCACCCTCTAATGTGTAAGAATCTGACGATAAGGAACGTAACGGTTTGGAATGAAGGGCCCAATGGCGACGGTTGCGATCCGGAATCCTGTTCTGATGTACTGATTGAAGGATGTAAATTTCATACAGGCGACGACTGTATTGCAATTAAAGCTGGAAGAAATGTCGATGGGCGAAAACCGGAATGTATCTCTGAAAACATTATTGTCAGAAACTGTCAGATGGAAGATGGTCACGGTGGTGTAGTTCTCGGAAGTGAGATTAGTGGAGGTGCACGCAATGTATATATTCACGATTGTCAAATGGATAGTGAACATCTTGACCGTGTAATCCGTATCAAGACAAACTCCTGTCGTGGAGGCATCATCGAGAACATATTTGCACGCGACATCAAAGTTGGAAAGTGTGGAGAATGCGTTTTAAAAATCAACTTGAACTACGACCCGAAAGAGAAATTCGGAAGAGGATACAACCCAACGGTACGCAATGTTTGGCTGGAGCGTTTTAGCTGCGAAAACAGTAAATACGGTATTTTCATTATTGGTCTTGACGATGAGGAAAACGTATATGATATTCATTTCCGAAACAGCAAGCTGAATGGTGTCAGCCAGAAAGCGATGCGCATAGAAGGAAAGGCTGCTCGTGTTGATGTGAAAGGGTTATACGTCAACGGAATCCCAGTTGTAAAGGACTAATAGCAGTTTTTAACTTGCAAACGGAATTGAGAAATCGGAATAACGATATAAAAAAGGCATTAATTGTCGCATGAAACAACCTATATTATTCATTCTTATCTTGATGGCTGTTTGCCTACATTCGGCAGCACAGCCCAGAGATTATGTATGGACATCACCCAGTCATCACAGTGGTGAGTCGATGCCTTGTGGTGGCGGTGACGTGGGGATGAATGTGTGGGTAGAAAACGGAGATATCTTATTATATATCAGTCGTAGCGGAACCTTTGACGAAAATAATACGATGTTGAAACTTGGGCGTATCCGCCTACAGTTATCACCAGCGCTTGATACTACAGCGCTATTTATGCAACGACTTTGTCTGCACGATGGGTATGTAGAGATTTCTGACGGTCAGAAAACAATACAGATATGGGCAGATGTCAATAAACCTGTCGTACATATTGATGTCGAAGGAAAAAAGCCAGTAGGTGTCTTAGCTACTTACGAATCGTGGAGATACCGAGACCGTGAGATGACAAAAAGAGAAAGTTTTCAATGTTCATATAAGTTTGGTGCACCGGCAGGAACACTCACTCGAAAGGATGTGATAACTGCATCAGGCAACTCGGTTTCTTTCTACCACCAGAATCCAGATTCTACAATATTCGATGCTACAGTATGTGAGCAAAAAATTGATGTTGTCAAAGATCAACTATACAATCCGCTCCAACATTTAATATTTGGTGGAAGACTCTCCGGAACAGGTTTTGTCTATGTTGATAATTATGTAGGAAGCTACGATCATACAGACTATCAAGGTTGGTGGCTGAAGAGTAGGGAAGTGGCCAAGAAACACGAACTTATTTTAACGATGGCTACAATAAACGGTAGTCTTGAAGAATGGAATGAAGCCATCAATCGCACAACCCGACAGATAAACAGTAGTGCTGATCGTAAAAAATCAAGACAATGGTGGAACCAATGGTGGCAACGCTCATTCGTTTATGGCGATGGTGACTGTGAGGAGGTTACTCGTAACTATATGCTTTTCCGTTATATGCTTGGCTGTAATGTCAAAGGTCAATGGCCTACAAAGTTTAATGGTGGCTTGTTTACTTTTGACCCTTCGCGAGTAGATACAGCACAGGCGTTTACCCCAGATTACCGACGATGGGGTGGCGGTACTTTTACCGCTCAGAATCAACGACTTGTATATTGGCCAATGCTAAAAAGCGGTGACTATGATGCGCTAAAGGTTCAATTGGATTTCTATCGTCGTTTGCTTGGAAATGCTGAGTTACGAACGAAAACATACTGGAACCACGAAGGTGCGTGCTTTACTGAACAGATGGAGAATTTCGGACTTCCAAACCACGATGAATACGGACGCAAACATCCGGCATGGTTCGATGCAGGCATAGAGTGGAATGCTTGGCTGGAATACACATGGGATACTGCATTGGAATTTTGTCAGATGGCATTGGAAATGGAACGTTATGATGCAAATTATAAAGCTGATGAATACATACCGTTGGTGAAATCATGCATTGACTTTTTTGATCAGCACTATCGTTTGCTTTCTAGACTTCGTGGTCGTAAAGAATTCGATGGAGACGGTAAGTTGATTCTTTATCCGGGTTCAGCATGTGAAACATTTAAAATGGCATATAATAGTACGTCAACAATAGCCGCATTACGTTGTGTAACATCGTCACTTATTACATATTTATCCTCTCATGGGGCTGATAGTATTGATATATATAAATATACGAAAATTCTCAATACTATTCCTGATATTCCAACTCGTATCATCGATGGGCATCAAATTTTTGCACCAGCTACTCATTGGGAGCGTGTCAATAATACCGAATCACCGATGCTTTATCCCATATGGCCCTGGCGACTGTTTGGTATCGGACGTGATTCTTTACCATTAGCACTTGATACATGGAATTATGATCCTTATGTGAAGAAATTTTATGGACATATAAGTTGGGAGCAGCATAATATCTGGGCTGCATGTTTGGGATTAACAGATGAAGCGAAATCTTTAACACTGAAGAAACTTAGCAACGGTCCACATCGTTTTCCCGCATTCTGGGGACCTGGTCATGATTGGACACCCGATCATAATTGGGGAGGCTCAGGAATCATTGGTATGCAAGAAATGTTGTTACAAGAAGTTGATAATAAAATCCTTTTGTTTCCATCATGGCCGAAAGAATGGAACGTACACTTTAAATTACACGCTTCACGAAACACTACCATTGAAGCATCTTTACGTGACGGACAAATTGTTGATATTAATGTTTTCCCTAAAGAAAGACAGAAAGACTTAGTCTTACCTGAATATCAATAAATTCATATTATCTAATCTTTCTCTACACAATCTCTTAACACTAAATTTGATAATCTATTTATCATAATACCTATTATTCAGATTTATATACAATTTGTGTGGGAACACAATTTTTTTTTAATAAAAAAGCACAGAAAAATTTTGCAGTAATAAAAAGATACATTACCTTTGCATCGTTATCCTGAAAACAATCTTTTTACCTTAAAGAACTAATACCTATTGAAGATTGGAGCGATCGCCTGCGAAGGTCATCGCTTTTTTGTTATATTTGCTTTAAAAGTTATTGTGCTTTTGTGTGTTTTATATTTTAATATATAATGTGAAGAAAATTTTGGATTCAGGTCTGATATAAATAATGTTTTAATTTTAAGATTTTACAACATATATATATATATTCAAACCATTATATTAATTGACAATATTAAGGTATTGAGACGTATATTGGGTTAAATTCTGTTAAAGAATAGCAAAGAGTAATCTATAAATAGTTAATATTTTGGAGAAAATGTGTAACTTTGCGCCCGATTTTAGTCTGCTTAGGCTCAAGAAAGGACTGGCACGATGCTGGACGCCTGACAGAAACCGTAATTTACTATATAATATTTAATGTACGCAATTGTAGAAATTAACGGTCAACAGTTCAAGGTTGAACAGGGCGCAAAACTCTATGTCAACCATATTAAAGACGCCGAAGAAGGCAAGACTGTTGAGTTTGAGAAGGTATTGCTCGTTGACAATAACGGTGCAATCACGGTTGGAGCACCTACCGTTGAAGGTGCAAAGGTAGTAGCTGAGATCATTACTCCGCTGGTAAAAGGTGACAAAGTTATCGTTTTCAAGAAGAAGCGTCGTAAGGGCTATCGCGTGAAGAACGGACACCGCCAGCAGTATTCTCAGATTGAAGTTAAATCAGTAATCGCTTAAAGTAAGGAGGAACAAGAAATGGCACATAAGAAAGGTGTTGGTAGTTCTAAGAACGGTCGCGAGTCTGCTTCACAAAGACTGGGTATCAAGATTTTTGGTGGTCAGAAAGTGATTGCAGGAAATATCATCGTACGTCAACGTGGTACAAAGCACAATCCTGGTCGTAATGTAGGAATTGGCAAGGATGACACTTTGTATGCACTTGTTGACGGAACAGTTGAATTCCACAAAGGTAAGTTCAACAAGAGTACGGTGAATGTTATCCCCGAAGCTTAGAAAAATTATTAAAACTTATTCCAAACAAACAACAGAATCCCGATTTTCTAAGTGGAGAGTCGGGATTTCTGCTCAAAATAAATACAACCTCAGTACATATTTTAATACCATTCATGAGTGCGGTAGTTATTAGAAAAGTTTCAACCAAACAGGAAATGAACGATTTTGTGAAATTTCCTGAAACATTGTATGCTGGTTGTACAGAATACGTACCTGATATGGAAACTGAGGTTCGTGAGACGTTCGATCCGAACAAAAATGCCGGTTTGGAGTTTTCCACAATCCAGTCATTTGTCGCCTACAAGGACGGAATAGTTGTTGGTCGTATCGCAGGTATTATAAACCGTCGTGCTAACGAGACTTGGAAAACTAAAAATGTACGATTTGGTTTCTTTGACTTTATAGACGACCAGGAGGTGTCCTCTGCCCTACTTGATACTGTTGTCAAATGGGGCAAGGAACAAGGAATGGAACAAATCATCGGTCCGATGGGTATTACTGACTTTGATAAAGAAGGTATGCTTGTTGAGGATTTTGACAAGATTAGTTCCATCAGCACATATTATAATTATGCCTACTATCCACAACATATGGAGAAGTTAGGTTATGAAAAAGAAGTTGACTGGGTTCAAATCAGAGTTGCTGTCCCAGAACAGACACCTCCTAGATATGTACGTGTGTCTAAGTTGGCAAAAGATATGCTTGGCTTGCATGTCAGAATATTGACAGACAAAGAGATTAAAAATGGCTACGGCAGAAAAATATTTAATCTTCTTAACGAAGCCTACTCTCCCCTATTCGGTTTCTCAGCCCTTTCACCGAAACAGATAGATGCTTGTGTAAAGAAATATATTACGGTGATTGACAAGAAGTTGATGCCGGTGATAGAGAATGAGAAGGGTGAATTGATCGGTACTGCTGTCACGATGTCGAGTATCTCGAATGCGATGCGTAAATCCAAGGGACGACTGTTCCCCTTAGGTTGGTTCCATCTACTGCGTGCTATAAAATGGAAACGTGAAGATACTGTGGAGATGTTGCTGATTGCCGTTCGTCCCGACTGTCAAGGTATGGGCGTTAATGCGATATTCTTCGACCATCTGATTCCTGTCTATAATCAATATAAGTTCAAATGGGCAGAAACAGGTCCGCAGTTAGAAGACAACGTTCGCGAACTGTCACAATGGAAGGTGCTTAATCCCACCTTTGTCAAGAGAAGAAGATGTTATAAAAAGAAAATATAAACAATAAAAATGGAAAGAAGAGTTGTCATTACAGGCATGGGCATTTGGTCCTGTCTTGGAAAAACACTTGATGAAGTCCGCCAGTCCTTATATTCAGGAAAAAGTGGAATTATATTTAGTCAGGAGCGCAAAGACGCAGGTTTCCGTTCTGCTTTGTGTGCAAATGTTGAAACACCTGATTTAAAACCTTTTATCAAAAGAAATCTCCGCCAGTTTATGCCTGAAGAAGCACAATATGCTTATATGGCCACACGTGCAGCTTTGGAACATGCACAGCTTTCACAGGAGTATATTGATGAACACGAAGTTGGTATCATCTACGGCAATGACTCCGTAGCTGAAGCCACGATGAATGCATTAGATAAGTTTCGTGAGTTCGGCGATACTGCCGCTTGTGGTAGTGGCGCTATATTCCAGTCAATGAACTCTACTGTGACTATGAATCTTGCATGTCTGTTTCGTCTGAAAGGTATCAATCTGACTGCATCAGCAGCATGTGCATCCAGTTCTCAAGCTATCGGTCTTGGTTCGTTGCTTATCCGCAATGGTTTACAGGATTGTATCATCTGTGGTGGTGCGCAGGAAGCCAATATGTACAGTGTTGCCTCTTTCGATGGCATCCAGGCATTCTCTGTTCGGGAAGATGAACCTACCAAAGCATGTCGTCCATTCGACCGCGATCGCGACGGATTGATTCCTGGTGGTGGTGCAGCAACAGTTGTTATTGAAAGCTACGAACATGCTGTAAAGCGTGGTGCTCCCATCTTGGCAGAAATTGTTGGCTGGGGCTTTTCTGGCAACGGAGACCATATTTCTACGCCTAATGTTGCAGGACCGGCACGTTCATTGGAATTGTGTTTAAAGAACAGTGGTGTTGATCTGAAGGAAATTGGTTATATCAACGCTCATGCTACTTCCACAAAAGCTGGAGACGGTCGTGAAGCATTGGCTATTTCTCAGGTGTTTGGCGACTACAAAGTGCCGGTTACATCAACTAAGAGTCAAACAGGTCATGAGATGTGGATGGCAGGAGCTAGCGAACTAATCTACTCATTATTGATGATGAAGCATGGTTTTATTGCAGGAAATATCAATTTCGAGAACCCAGATGACGAAACCGCTTGTTTGAATGTAATTCCTGAAACCAAGGAGACGCAATTCAACATGTTCCTTTCCAATTCCTTCGGATTTGGCGGAACAAACTCTACGCTGATTGTAAAGAATCTGTAAGAAATTATATTTATAGTAATAATAATAGTAATAATATAAATAAGGTATAATAAATTATGACACGCGAAGAAATTATTGCTCAGGTTAATAGTGTATTAGCAGAAGAATTTGAAGTAGAAGACAGCAATTTTGCTCCCGATGCAAATGTTAAAGAAACACTCGCACTCGACAGCTTGAGCTTGGTTGACTTGGTAGCAATTATTCAGTACACCTACAAAATTAAGGTGCCCGTATCTGATCTGCCAAAGATAAAAACCTTCAATGACCTCTATGACTATATAGAGAACCACTTATAATGGAAAGAGACATACAAGAACTCATTCCCCAACGCAACCCCATCATCCAAGTTGATGAACTAATACGTGTAGAAGGCGATACGGCTGAAACATGTTTGCTTATCAAGGCAGACAATTACTTTATCGACGAGGATCATCTGTTTGCAGAGCCAGGCTTGATTGAGCATATTGCTCAGTCAGCTTCGGCTTTTGCTGGTTATCAGGCCCTACAGCAAGGAGCTACTACCCCACCCGTTGGCTATATTGGTGAGGTGAAGCACTTCCATTGCTACAGACGTCCTGCTATCGGCGAACGGCTACATACTACCATTACAATGGGGGCTGAAGTTGCTGGTGTGACGATGCTGACGGGTGAAACGCGAGTGGGTGAAGAAGTCGTAGCTGATACGAAAATGAAAATATTCGTTGAACAATAACTGCTCGTTATGTTGCTCGAAAACAAATACTACCATCTCATACGTGTGGAAGATTCAGAGTCTCCATTGACAAAGACTTACCATCTGGCGTTGAATCCGGATTGTGACGTCTATCGGGGACACTTTCCTGGCAATCCCGTTTGTCCAGGCGTATGTAATATAGAAACCATCAAAGAATGTGCAATGATGCTGACTGGTAAGAAGCTGTTGATTTCAACAATTAAGCAATGTCGGCTCACAGCTGTTGCCACCCCTTCGATTTGTCCGGAGATATCAGTCAAAATAACAGCAGCGGCAGTCCAACAGGGTTATATGATTCTTGCAACAATTGCAGATGCACATCAAACATACATGGAATATAAAGGAGACATGATTATTCTATGACAGAACTATTCATTAAAATATACAAATATTTTCACAACCATCGTATGGCCTTTTGGCTCTCGATGGTTGCTTCGTTTGTTTTTTTCGGCTATTTCTCAACACAGATTCATCTGGAAGAAGATATCAACAAGTTGATGCCTTCATCCAAAAATGAGGATGGAAGTACCAAACTGGCTTTTGCAGACTTACGCATAAAGGACAAGACATTCCTCTTGTTTGAAGCTAAGAATAACACCAAAAAAGATACTCTTGTTGAACAGCTTTCTGAAACCTGCGATGCTTTCATCGATTCGCTGAAAGTACAGAATGAAGCCCTCGACAGCACCCATCAGGTGTTAGATGATGTGTTCTATCAGCTGCCCGACGAATTGATGTTCGATGCCATTGACTACTTGAATGCCCATCTACCTTCGTTCATCGATACCAGCGTGTATGCCCATTTCGATACGTTGCTCACCGCTGAACACATGCAACGTCAGATGAAGCAGAACCATGAAGACCTGACGAGTGAGTTTGGTGAGACCTTCCCAGACCTCATTCAGATGGATCCAATAGGTATGCGTAACCTGCTATTGGAACAGATGAAACCCTTTATGGAAGGCTCTTCTGGCAGCTATAACACAATTAACAACCATTTCTTCGTGCCCGACTCAACCGTCTGCATTGCCATCATTACACCCCGTTTCTCTGCAACGAATACAGGTCAGGGATCTACCCTCTTCCGTATTTTGAATGAGCAAATCAAACTGTTCGAGAAGTCACATCCTAACGTAAAAATCACCTATCATGGTACACCTGCCAGCGGCTATTATAACTCAACAGTTATTAAATCCGACCTGACAGGAACGATTATAGGTTCACTGATCTTGGTGTTGATATTCATTTTCATTTGTTTCAGGAACTGGAATACGCTTCCCTTGTTGCTCCTGCCTGTCGCCTTTGGTGCAATGGTAGGCTTGACAGCTATGTACTTCATCAAGGGACAGTTCTCACTCCTGGCATTGGGAATCGGAGCCATCGTATTGGGTGTAGCCTTGAGCTACGTTCTACATGTGTTGACTCATTTTAAATATGTCAACGATCCGGAACTTGTGTTGCGCGATCAGGTGAAGCCTGTCTTATTAGGATGTATTACCACCATCGGTTCCTTCTTGGGACTGATATTCATCCAGACAGACTTGTTACAGGACTTTGGACTGTTTGCGGCCTTTGCCATTTCTGGCACCACGCTATTCAGTTTGATTTTCCTGCCACAGATGCTGAATCCTAAGCACAATAAAATCAATCATCGTGCCTTTGCATGGATTGACCGTATCAATGCCTATCCTTTCGACCAGAAGAAACCGCTGGTATTCGGCATCGTTGTTGTTGCCTTGGTGTGCATAGGTTTCTATATTGTTGGCGGCACTCATTTCGATGCAGACATGCACGATTTGGGTTACGAGGCAGAAAATACAACCTATTCCGAGAACCTGCTGCGCAACAAGACTTATACCGGCGACAAACAAAAGTACTTCGCCAGTTCAGGAAAGACGATGGAGGAAGCCATCGAGAACTTCCAGGTGTTAGATAAGAAGCTCGACTCCCTTCAGCAGTTAGGGCTGGTAAAGAGCTATACCCATACCAATCAGATATTCGTTCCCCAAAAAGTTCAGCAGCAGCGCATTGATGCATGGAAGAACTACTGGACATCAGAACGCCAGCAGCGTGTACGCCAGTTGATTGCGCAAACAGCTCCACAAGCAGATTTGAATGCAGAAGCTTTTGATGTATTCTTCGATGCAGCTACCGCTAACTATGAACCAGACGCTTTCTATCAGGCAGGCATCATCCCGGTGGGCTATCAGTCAACCTTGATGGAACAGTCCTACAATGGTGACTATCTCTGCTTCACCTCCGTACGTTGCGCTAACGACTCCATACGCAGCAGTCAAAGCGACTATATCCGTATCTGTGATGCCGTTGCCAATACCCCCAACCTATTGGTGCTCGATACTTATTACTATACAACAGACACCCTGAACCAGTTGAACGACGACTTCAACGTGCTGCAATGGATATCCATGCTGTTTGTGTTTCTGGTGCTGCTGTTTAGTTTCCGATTCAATATCAAGTACACGTTACTGGGCTTCATGCCTATCTTGATGAGCTGGCTCATTGTATTGGGTGCGATGGTGATCTTCAAGATGCAGTTTAACCTCATCAATATCATCATCTCAACGTTTATCTTTGGTATTGGTGTTGACTACAGCATCTTCGTGATGAATGGTCTGATTGACAACGATAAGGATTCCAAGAAGTTGGCATACCACAAGACTGCCATCTTCTTTAGTGCCGTCATTCTGATTGTGACGGTCAGCTCCATGCTCATTGCACAGCATCCAGCCATAAAGTCGGTTGGTTTTGCCACGTTGACGGGTATGCTTTCAGCTGTCATCATTGCTTACGTACTGCAGCCAGCCATATTCAAATGGATGAAGAAAAATAATTAAACGAATACCACATTCACTCGTCAATAGTAATAAATGAGATACGATGTAGTCATTATTGGTAGCGGATTGGGAGGATTGGAATGCGGAGTCATTCTGTCTAAATCCGGCAAACACGTTCTGTTATTGGAACGTGAACAGCAACCTGGTGGCTGCATGCAGAGCTATCGCCGCAAGGGACATGCCTATGATACGGGCTTGCACTATGTGGGAGCACTCGCCGAAGGGCAGTCTCTTCATGGCGTTTTCAACTATTTGGGCTTGATGAATCTTCCTTGGCAACGGTTAGATGCAGATGGTTTCGACCAAGTAACTATCGGGTCTCATACCTACTCCTTCGCAGAAGGATATGAAGTCTTTGCAGAACAACTGGCCAAAGACTTTCCTGCAGAACGTGAAGCTCTCTACAGCTATACCAAATTGTTGAAGAAAACGGAAGACGAAGAATATACGTTTCTCCGTCCAGACGGCGTGTTTGACAAGGAGTTTTCTGCATTCCTGCAGAATACCAACACCTATGACTATCTCCATCAGACCTTCCACGATGAACGACTCATCAATGTGTTGTCTGGTACGTCGCTAAAAATGGAACTAAACAAGTCCACCTTGCCGTTGTTTACGTTTGCTCACGGCAATAGTGGTTTCATGGGAAGCAGTTGGCGACTGAAAGGCGACGGTAATCAATTAGTGGAATCATTGACCAACACCATCCGTCAGAATGGTGGCGAGGTGGTTTGTGGTGCCGAGGTTCAGGAACTCATAGAAAAGAACGGACGTATCACTGCAGCCGTTTGCAAGGATGGAAGTATCGTAGAAGGCGACATCTTCATCAGTGATGTGCATCCTTTGATTACCACTCAATGGGTGAAGGAGAGTCAGTTTGTGAAGAAGGTCTATCGTCGTCGTATGAGTCAACTGGAAAATACCTTCGGCATGCTCACCGTATCATTGTGCCTGAAGGATGCTGCCCTTCCCTATTTCAATCATAATAAGTTCGTTTACAAAACAGACAACGTATGGACGTTTTACGAGAACACAGCATCCATTGATGGACTGATGATCAGTTGTCGTGTGCCTGAACAATCTGATTACACTCGGCAAATTGACTTGCTGACACCTATGATGTGGAATCAATGCGAAGCATGGGCCGATACCAACATCGGTCGTCGTGGAGAAGAATACCTCCGGATGAAGGAACAACTCGCAGAGGAATGTATCTGTCTGGCAGAAAGAGTGATACCTGGCCTTCACGAGATGGTGGAAGAAAGCTATGTCAGTACGCCTCTCACCTATCGCGACTACACATTGACCCCAGAGGGTTCGGCCTACGGCATCAGAAAGGATTATCAGAATCCAATGATGACTATTCTGTCGCCTCGTACCCCTATACCCAATTTGCTGCTGACAGGTCAGAATCTGATGATGCACGGCATACAGGGCGTTACAGCCACATCGCTGTTTACCTGTGCTGAAATCTTAGGAAAAGAAAAGATCTGGAACATTATTCAGATATAACTCAATAAAAACTTCATTTTTAACACCCAAATATAGAAAATATGAAATACGCATTAGTAACTGGAGGAAGTCGTGGCATCGGTCGCGCCGTATGCCTGAAACTCGCTCAGATGGGCTATCAGATTATTATCAACTATGTTAACAATACCACCGAAGCGGAGAAGACGCTGGAGTTGGTGCGTGCTGAAGGACAAGACGGTGAGATGCTGAAATTTGATGTCAGCAACCAGCAGCAGACGCGTGCTGCGTTGGAGGAATGGCAACAGGCCCATCCTGAGGAATATATAGAAGTGTTGGTCAATAATGCAGGTATCCGTCGTGATAACGTGATGGCGCTGATGCCAGCAGAAGACTGGACACGTGTACTCGACATTACGTTGGGCGGTTTCTATAATGTTACCCAGCCGTTATTGCCTGGCATGCAACTGCATAAGTTCGGACGCATTATCAACATGGCAAGCGTTAGTGGTATCAAAGGCCTGCCTGGACAAACCAACTATTCCGCAGCCAAAGGTGGTATCATCGCTGCCACGAAAGCGCTGGCTCAGGAAGTAGCACGCAAAAATATAACAGTCAATGCTGTGGCTCCAGGTTTTATTAAAACCGATATGGTTGAAGGTCTGGATGAAGCAACATTGAAAAAGACCATCCCTGCCAACCGCTTCGGTCAGCCGGAAGAGGTTGCAGAACTGGTTGGATTTCTTGCATCCCCTGCTTCAGGTTATATCACAGGCAACGTTATCTCTATCAACGGAGGACTTTATACATAATTGAGAATTATTAAAAAATAAGAATATGAAAAAGAAATTAATGATGATGCTGGCAGTGCTGGCTTGCCTGACTGCATCAGCACAAAGCGATTTCCAAAAGGTTGTCGCAAAGTATAAGAACAGTACAGGCGTTACGGCTGCTGTCACTTGCGTGAAGCATAGTTCTGCTGTCAAGAAGAATGGTAGTAGCAAAGGGTCATTCTATATGAAAAAACCAAATAAGGTGAGTATCATTGTCGATGGCGGAAAGGATAAGCTTATTATGAACGGTACCACATTCACAATGGTAAAGGGAGGCAAGAAACACGTTACCGACAGTAAGAAGAATGTTCAGTTTGCTACCTTCCAGGCCGTATTTCAAAGCATCCTCTCTGGTGGTTCAACAGACATTACCAAACATGCTGGTGTCAATGTGATAAAAAACGGCCAGCATCTGACAATTACTATTATACCAGATAGTAAGAAGAAGATGATGTTCTCGTCATTCGTGTTGGTATTGGACACTAAGACATCAGAGATAAAATCGCTGCGCATGAACGAGCGTGGCAAGAACTATACAGAGTATCTGTTCTCTAACTTCTCGTTCAACGGAAAAGTAAACGATACTGTTTTCGTACCCTGATTAAGATGAAAAAAGAACTTGAAGACATCTGTCGTATTCCTGTGAAATTCAGTGAAATAGATTCCATGTGCGTAGCGTGGCACGGGTCTTATGTCACATATATGGAAGATGGTCGTGAGTCGTTTGGACGTCATTATCCTGGTCTTGGCTATGAAGACATCCAGCGTAGTGGTATCTATGCTCCGATGTACGACATGCATATCAAATATTATGCTTCGTTGCGCATCAATGATGTGGCAGAGATACATACTAAATATGTTTATAAGCGTGGTGCCCGTCTCGACTATGTCTATCAAATCTTTCGCGAGAGTGACCATCAGTTGTGTGCTGAGGCATCATCCACACAATTGTTCATCGACCCCGATGGCAATTTGATGACTGATAAACCTGCATACTATCAAGAGTGGCAAAATAAGTTTTTGAAATAAATACGAAAAAATATGCTTACATTAAATCTGATTAAAGAAGAAACTGACCGCGTTGTACGTGGTTTGGAAAAAAAACATTTCGAGGGTGCACAGGCTGCCGTCGAACAGGTTTTGGCTATTGATAAACGTCGTCGTGAGGCACAGCAGAAAGCTGACAACACCAAGATGGAGAGCAATCAGTTGTCGAAGCAGATTGGTGCCCTGATGAAGGAAGGCAAGCGTGATGAGGCTGAACAGATCAAAGTTCGCGTGGGCGAGTTGAAACAAGCTGAGAAAACCTTCCGTGAGGAGATGGAAACCTCCGAGAAAGAGATGAACACGCTACTCTGTCAGATTCCCAACATCCCTTATGACGAAGTGCCAGAAGGAAAAGCTGCCGAAGACAATATCGTCGTAAAAAGTAACCTGAAGGAGTGCGACGGCACCGATACTGTTGGCAATTGGACGGCTAATCCTGAGAACGGAGAGGCAAAACTCCCCCATTGGGAATTGGCAAAGAAATACAACCTCATCGACTTTGATTTGGGTGTGAAGATTACTGGAGCCGGTTTCCCTGTCTATGTGGGCAAGGGAGCCAGGTTGCAGCGCGCCCTCATCAACTTCTTCCTCGATGAAGCTCGCAAAAGTGGTTATACCGAAATGATGCCGCCAACAGTTGTCAACGCTGCTTCTGGCTACGGCACAGGACAGTTGCCCGACAAGGAAGGACAGATGTATCATTGCGAGGAAGACGATTTCTACCTCATCCCTACCGCTGAGGTGCCCGTTACCAATATCTACCGTGATGTCATCCTCGATGAGAAAGATCTGCCTATCAAAAACTGTGCATATACCGAGTGCTTCCGTCGTGAAGCCGGTAGTTATGGTAAAGACGTGCGTGGCCTGAACCGTCTGCATGAATTTTCGAAGATAGAGATTGTACGCATCGACAAGCCTGAACACTCTAAGGAGAGCCACAAGGAGATGCTTGAACATGTGGAAGGCCTCTTGAAGAAGCTCGAACTCCCCTACCGCATTCTGTTGCTCTGCGGTGGCGACCAGAGTTTCACCTCCGCAATCTGCTACGACTTCGAAGTTTATAGCGAAGCACAGCATCGCTGGCTGGAAGTATCTTCTGTCAGCAATTTCGACACCTATCAGGCCAATCGTCTGAAGTGTCGCTATCGCCATGCAGAGGATAAGAAGATTGAACTTTGCCACACACTGAACGGTTCAGCGTTGGCACTCCCCCGCATCGTTGCCGCTATCATGGAGAACAACCAGACACCAGAAGGTATTCGCGTGCCGAAGGTCCTCGTTCCCTACTGCGGCTTCGAACTCATGGATTAAAATGCCCTCATCCTTCTTTCCCCCTTGCACCTTGCTAATTTTTGAACTGCACCACTGCAACAACGAGGGCTTAGCTTGCGTCTTGGGTGAAAACAACAAGTATGGCTATATCGATAAGACAGGTCGTTTATCAAATGAGGATGTGCCGAGTGGGCACATCCTCATGTATTTTAAGCGAATTATTGTTGCTTAGAAATGATAGCCGATTGTAAACAGAACTTGGTGACGGTTGTTCTTAACTTCTGTTGTAGGAGCATAGTTGTCAATGTGATGCGTCTGAAGTTGACCTATTTCATCGAGATAATGAACATCGCCGTTTCCACCGAGGAACGGAGTGAAGTCACCCTTCTGTGTGCTATATTGATAAGCGAGGTCGAGACTCAGCTTGTCGATATTATAGCCGATACCCAAGGTAAAGCGGTTGGTTGATTTCCAATTAGTCCAATCCGTAGCACTTGCATAATTAGTACCATAGGAATCGAGAGTTCCGTCTTTTTCTCCATCGCTGTTGTACATTGCAGAAACGTAGTTATAACCAGCGCGTACAGCCAAATCCGAAGTTGGTTTGTATTCTAAACCCACCTTAAATGTAGAAACACCTTTGAGCGTTCTGTCGGTATGACTATTCATGACACGATCGCTATAGCTACCCTGGTAGTATTCGGTATAAGGTCCATACCAGTCGTACCATGTTTCGTAATATCCACCATCATTGACGCGCGTGTCAGTTGATGAATAGTCAGCATACTCGTATGTAGCACCGATAGCCAGATAATTGCCGATGGTGTGACCTAAGCTGAAACCAAACTTCCAAGGAGTGAAAAGCTTGAAGTCGTATGCGTTGCTCTGATAAAAGCGCTCATCATAACCGTCGATATGGGGATTGGTATTGTTGTACATCCTGGTGTAATTCTTAGTTGTCAAACTATACCAAGTTGGAGTATGCACATAGGCACCGATACGGAAGGGAGATTCTGCAACTGGACGAACAATGATACCAGCTTTGATGTCAAATCCTGAACCCGTAACGCGACGTTCATCATCTGTAACAACGTTACCGGCAGGACCTAGTGTAGTACTGCTTACAAGGTCTTCGGCATATGTAGCAATCCCTTTGTAGTGTACGTCTTTCAGACCAAAGGTCATACCGAGGAACACTCGGTCGTTAATGTTGCCACTGATATTGAAATTATACTCACCGATATATCCGGACTCTTCACGATTCAGCAGGTAGTTGTTGGCAAACGAATAGCCAAAAACACCCTGATTATCAACGTTCAAATGGTTGTAGTACAGATTGTCCAGCTGAGAGGTCCATATGTCAGTTCCATGACCATTCTTAAAGTTAAAGGTTGTTTCACCTGTAACAGGGTCGTCGGCTCCGATGAGTTTC
The DNA here is from genome assembly GCA_902803475.1 of uncultured Prevotellaceae bacterium. Lineage (GTDB taxonomy): Bacteria > Bacteroidota > Bacteroidia > Bacteroidales > Bacteroidaceae > Prevotella. Next base: position 20,453 of record CADCPZ010000211.1, on the reverse strand, counting down.
AGGAACGACAGCGCATTCTGTGATGCACGGCCCCCCAGATTTCCAGCAGCAGCAAGAATATAGTCAAAGTTCTTGTTCTTCTTGAAGTTGAAGCCGAAATTCAAGTACGAGTTACGACCGTTTTTGGAAGCCCACACAAAACCAATCTGATCGAAACTCACATTTGTTTTTGTGCCTTGAGCAAACGAAGGTGCACTCGCCTGTGCTACAATGCCAAATGAACCGTTAATGGTTGAATGGCGAAACAAACCAAGACCAGCAGGGTTTGTTCCAATAGTAGAGATATCGGCACCCAGTGCTTCCATTGCACCACCCATACCAACATATCGGGCGGTACCATTCAGATCATCCTGCAAGAGTCTTGCATTCTCATAGGTTTCCTGTGCTGCCATCGGCATTACAGCCATCATTGCGGCAGCTATCAATACATACTTTTTCATATCTGATATTATTTATATGTTCATAAAAAGTTATCGTCTTCCACCGAAGGAGCCACCACCACGGCTGCCACCTCCACCTCCGAAGGAGCCTCCGCGGCTACCGCCGCCACCTCCAAAAGAGCCACCACCACGACTTCCTCCGCCAAAGGAGCCACCACGACTTCCTCCAAACGATGAGGTACTGCGGTTATAAGAGGAATTACCAAAGCTACGGGTAGAATTCGACGGGCTTGTAGTAGTTGTAGAACGCTTTGATCCGAAGTTGGTGTTTCCACGTCCGTAATAACCACTATTGCTGGTACTACCTGAATGTCTGTTTACACTGCCAGGACGACCATCGGGGCGACCGCCATTTCTGCCATGATGGTTGTTGTGTCCATAATAGTTGCCGCGATCATAATAGCCCAATGTGCCTGTGTGTCCTCTGTAGGCATATCCCACACGGTGAGGATAATAACCATAGTACCAAGGTCTATACCAGCCATAATACCAAGGATCATACCAACCATAGTACCAAGGATCATACCAACCGTACCAGCCTGCATACCAATAGCGTGAACGCCAATAGGGAGAATACCAGGTACCATAGAACCAAGGATCGTACCACCAGTACCCGTCCCAACGGCTCAACATACGACTGCAGGCATAGTCTTCATCGATGACGCGAACGAAGATTGTATCTTTTGCTGCTGCATCTTCTCCATAGATACCATTTCCAGCCTGGAAATCGATGATATCATCGCCTAAAGAGTCGGTTCCCAAAGTTTGGTAGTAAGAATTGTACTTACCATACCGATTGTACTCATCCACATCGCGTGTGCTGCCGCTATAGTAAGTGTTGTCATCACTATCGATGCTCTCCACTTTACTTTTAGCAACTTTCGAGTCTTTCTTCGGAGCAAAATACATATCATCCTGTGCTGACATGCTTCCGAAGAACCATCCTGCTAAGAGGGATAATAGAATGTACCTTTTCATATTACGTATATTTTGTTAGTTTTCTATCATTTATATCTTCACATGTGCAAAATTACATCAACTCTATGTGCAAAAATACGGAAAAACCCTAAACTATGGTAGGAATTTCCCTATTTTTTTTACTTTTGCACTGAAAATTAACATTGAGATGAAGTATAAGAAGGTAATTTTTCAAATTCAGCCCTGGTCGCAAACTGCTGCAGACTTGACTGCTGCACTTGCTGCAGAAGCCGGATGCGAATCATTTGAAGAACTTGAAGAGCAACTCTATGCTTATGCACAAACAGACTTGTTGGATACATCAATGCTCAGAGAATTGCTCAACATTTTTCCGATGCCTGATGTGTCGGTTGGTTTCACTGTAACAGATGCTGAAGATAAGAACTGGAATGAAGTTTGGGAAAATGAAGGATTCGCTCCTATTGACATCGATGGGAAGTGCATCATCTATGACGCACGCCATTCTGAACCGGATGTCCTTCACGATACTTTGTCTGATTCAAAGAACAAATCACCCCTCATGATTCCCATCGAGGCAAAACAAGCTTTCGGAACAGGTACGCATGAAACGACTCGCATGATTATTTCTACATTATTTCATATCATGATGTCAGACAAATGCGTGCTCGACTGCGGATGCGGAACCGGTATTCTCGGCATCGTATCAGCCAAACTTGGTGCAAAAAAGGTTGTGGCTTACGATATTGATGATTGGAGCGTACGAAATACGATACACAATGCCCATCTCAACCAGGTTGATATACAAGTTTGTGAAGGGGATGCAAGTATTCTGTCACATACCTGCGATAACTTCGATGTTGTCCTTGCCAATATCAACCGCAATATTCTGTTGGCAGATATGGAATCATTTGTCAGCGTGATGTCTCCACAGGGTATATTGATTCTCAGCGGTTTCTATGAAGAAGATGCCCCTATCCTATTGGAAAAAGCTATTTCGCTTGATTTGCATGAAACAGGACGAAAAACAGACAGCAACTGGTGCTGTCTGAAATTGGAAAGAAACTATTAAATTCCTGATTTTCAATCTATTTCCATCTTGTATCATTCCAGAAAACGAACTTTATCTTTTTGTTCTTCGGAACTGCTGGTTTCTTGAACGAACCATGTAAGATGAGGACTTTAGTCTTCTGTCCTGCAGGTACCGCGTCGATTGCCGCTTCAGGAGTCATAAAGTTACCCGTTCCGTTATCGGCAACAATATAGTCATAATGGCGCACATATTTAGCAAGTGCAGGAATAGCTTGAGCAATAGCTTTTGATATCGCAGCTGCTACCACATGAGCACCATAAACATTGTAGTGAGTGTTGTCCTGACGGCCATCAGGCAACGATGGATGTTCACCAGGCTTGAACCACATGTGTAGTTTGCGACTTCCTTCTACACCTAAACTTTGTTCAATATCGTGGGTAATGCGGTTAGCATCAATGAATACAGTTCCTGTTTCCTCTGCAACGTGACGTGGGGAAAGGATATAGGCTCCATGCGTATCAACCAACGTATCGCTATTCACCTTTTCACCTTTATATGTCGTATTTCGAAGCAACTCATCATCATCCTGTTTCTCTGGTTTCAAATAGAAATTTCGACGAACAACAGCATTCAATAAAACAGGAATACCACCTTTCTCTTTGGTCTCAATGACAAACTTGCGAAGATTTGCATCAAATGTGGTTCCAGGATCGGTGTGGCGGGCTTCCTGAGGTTTCTCATCATTATGTCCGAATTGAATGAAAACGTAGTCGCCAGGCTGAATACGCTGGAGAACTGTCTGCCAGCGTCCCTCATCGATAAAACTTTTGCTGGAGCGTCCGTTAACGGCATGATTCTCCACCAGGACCTTATCTGTGAAGAACCCTTGCAACTCCATCCCCCAACCGCGTTCCTGCTTATCGTTACTAATGTCTTTATTGGCAGCTGTTGAGTCGCCTATAATAAATAAGGTGACAGGACGCTTAGTGGCTGATGTCATTGCCAACAACACCAGAATAGCAGAAAAAGCCGTTAAGATTATTTTCTTCATTTTACAATACTGATTAGTTCGTCAATCGTAACCAACTGCTGTTCACCTGTCTGCATATTCTTTAATGTGAACTTTCCTTCAGCTATCTCATTTTCACCAGCAAGAGCTACAAATGGTATTGCTTTCGCATTCGCATAACTCATCTGTTTTTTCATCTTCATACTGTCAGGATACATCTCTGTACGAATACCATGAGCACGTGCTTGAGCAACAGCCGAGAGACAATATGCGGTTTCTTTTTCGCCAAAGTTGATGAAAAGCAATCTGGTTCCGTTGACTGCTTCTTTTGGATAAAGATCGAGCGTGTTTAACACATCATAAATTCTGTCTGCACCAAAAGATATGCCGACACCGCTCAATCCTGGCATACCGAAAATACCTGTCAGGTTATCGTATCTACCACCACCGGTAATACTACCCATCGGAGTATCGAGAGCCTTCACTTCGAAGATAGCACCTGTATAATAGTTTAAGCCGCGAGCCAGTGTCAGGTCGAGTTGAATCTCGTTGTTCAAACCTGTTGTTTTCAACATATCCAATATAAACCGAATCTCTTCAACACCTTTCAGTCCGATTTCCGAACTACTGAGGACCTGTGAGATAATATTCAGTTTTTCCTCATTGGAACCTGTCAACGTGATAATGGGTTGCAACTTCTCAATGGCTTCATCACCCAATCCATTTTCTTTCAATTCTGCGTTGACATTCTCCAGACCTATCTTGTCAAGCTTGTCAATCGCCACCGTAATGTCAACAATTTTATCTGCCTCACCTATCACTTCCGCAATACCCGTCAAAATTTTACGATTATTGATTTTGATCTGTACACGGATGCCAAAACGGGTAAAGACGGTATCGATAATCTGCATTAACTCCACCTCGTTCAGCAGCGAGTTACTGCCAACCACATCAGCATCACATTGATAAAACTCACGATAACGACCTTTCTGAGGACGGTCGGCACGCCAAACTGGTTGTATTTGATAACGCTTAAAAGGTAACTGCAGTTCCTCGCGATGCATCACCACATAGCGGGCAAAGGGAACCGTCAGGTCGTAACGCAAACCTTTCTCACACAAACGGCTTGCCAAACGCAGTGAATTGCGTTCCGTCAATTCCTCATCACTAATCTTGGTGAGATAATCGCCAGAGTTTAAGACCTTAAACAACAGTTTATCGCCTTCCTCTCCATACTTACCCATTAGGGTCTGAAGAGTTTCCATCGCAGGGGTTTCTATCTGCTCAAAGCCATAGAGCGCATACACCTCGCGAATGGTATTGAAAATATAGTTACGCTTGGCCATCTCAACAGGTGAGAAGTCGCGCGTTCCTTTGGGAATATTGGGTTTCTGTGCCATAAGTATTTATTCTTTCACTGTATCCCCTTTTCACTTTGTTCTTACAATCGTCTGGTCACGGTCAGGACCGATAGAGATAATCGTAATAGGTGTTTCCAGTTGTTCTTCTAGGAATTTAACATAATTGTTGAAAGCCTCAGGGAACTGCTCCTCAGAGGTGAACTTCGTCATATCGGTTTTCCAACCAGGCATCTCCACATACACTGGTTCTATGCCGTTGTCTATACTATATGGGAAATCCTTGATGGTTTCGCTGTTCCGTTTGTATGCTACACAAGCCTTAATGGTCTCAAACGTGTCGAGCACATCACTCTTCATCATGATAAGTTGTGTAACGCCATTGACCATAATGGAATAACGCAGAGCAACCAAGTCGATCCATCCACAACGACGTTCACGACCCGTAACGGCTCCATACTCATGGCCGAGGTCTCGAATAGTTTTGCCCGTTTCATCAAACAGCTCTGTTGGGAAAGGACCAGAACCAACACGTGTGCAGTAAGCTTTCATGATACCAAACACCTCACCGATTTTATTAGGACCGATACCTAAACCGATACAGGCTCCGGCACAGATGGTATTGGAGGAGGTCACAAAAGGATAGCTGCCAAAGTCTATATCGAGCAACGTGCCCTGTGCACCTTCGCATAGAATGCTCTTACCGTCTTTCAACAGTTTGCCAATCTCGTGTTCGCTGTCAACAAACTGGAATTGCTTCATGTATTCAACACCCTCCAACCAAACTCTCTCGGTTTCTTCAAAGCCTTCGAAGTCGTCAAAGTTCATAGCCTTGAGCATCGCCATGTGGCGAGCTTTGTGAGCAGCATATTTCTCCTCGAAATTCTCCAGAATATCACCTACGCGAAGACCGTTTCGAGATACTTTATCGGTATATGTCGGACCGATTCCTTTTCCTGTTGTACCTACCTTATCCTTGCCTTTTGCAAGTTCGGATGCTTTATCAAGCAGACGATGGGTGGGCATAATGAGATGAGCTTTCTTTGAAATATGAAGGCGTTGACGCAAATCGTGACCGCTCTTCGCTAATTCTTTTGCTTCATTCATAAACAGATCGGGAGCCAGCACAACACCATTACCGATGATATTCACCTTTCCCCCTTGAAAGATTCCGGACGGTATGCTGCGAAGGACATACTTCTGACCTTCAAACTCCAAAGTGTGTCCGGCATTAGGACCTCCTTGAAAACGAGCAACTACATCGTAATGCGGTGTTAAAACATCAACAACCTTTCCTTTACCTTCATCGCCCCACTGCAAACCAAGCAGGACGTCAACTTTACCTGTGTTCATAATCTATTTTATTTTTCTGTTGTTTTTTTCTTTGTTTTCATTAGTCTCGACAAACGTCGTTGACATGTGGTGCATACTCCATAGATATAAAGAGTAAACCCATCTTTGCGGAAGCGGCTCAATTTGGTACTATTGATAACTGCTTCGATTTGGGGGTCTTTCACTTCCAATACCTTACCACAGATTGTACACACCTGATGGCAATGATCACCGTTTTCATAGCATGCCTCATAAACCGTTCTGCCGATATACCGATGGCGTACCACTAAGCGCAAGGTAATAAACAAGCGCATGGTGTTGTAAAGTGTTGCTCTACTGACACGGAAGTTCTTTTTCTCCAAATAAGCGCCCAACTCCTCCAACGTAAAATGCTTGTCCATGCTGTACACAGCATCCAAAATAGCATAACGTTCAGGAGTTTTACGGTGCTTGTTTAATTCCGTATATTCTGTAAGAACTTCCCTTGCCTTTATCTTTATCGATTCTTTCATTGACTTACTTTCGAAGCTGTCATTGCGTATATTCTTACGTAAAGCCGCAAATGACGCACAAAGGTAAGTATTTTCTTGCAAAAAAAGCAAACTGGGGATTTGAAAAAACGTTAAACGCTAAAACAACTCCAAATTCCTCAGGGCTTTCTGTGCGATTAATTCATAGTCTTCACCCAGTTCACAGAAGTGATTCAGACAGTTCATTGCTGCATGTTTAACGGGAAGCGAGGCGGAACTCATCATCATCGAGACCTGATCAAGAAATTCGTTGATGCCACGCTCATCGGGTTCCAAACCGCGTGAAAACAGACGAGCAAGCACATGACAACCACAAATCTGCTTCAAATCCCGTTCGGATGCAATCCATCGGAAAGCCAACATCGGGGCATCATCTAAGTATTGAAACAAATGAAAGGCACACATCTCGGCCATTTCTTGTGATCGAATCTGATCCATCCATATTTCCGCAACCTCTGTAGGCATCTGATCAACAGGCATCAACAGCGTAGCAAGAATCTTACATTCTCTGATATCTTCCTTCCACAAGGCTATTGCCAAAGCGTAGTCTTTCTCGTATTCCAAAGCCATTTCTTGCAGATGTGGTAGTGAAACTCCCCAGTTCAGATGATAATCCAAACCTTTCTCGCGCATCGAATGCGAAGAAACGCCATTCATCAGCAAACGGAACGACTGTTTGATTTCCTTGACTTTCTCTTCTGTTGTCATATTCTCCTTACTCCTTACTCCTTCTCTCCTTACTCCTTCTCTCCTTACAAAAACCCATACTCTCTCCCATATCGCAACATCTGTTCCGTATAAGATTCCGTATAGTCCAATTCAATATCAACGATTTCATTACCTGCATAGATGGGTTTCATAACAGGATTGATAAAGCCTTTATAAGGAGCCAAATCCAACTTCTGGTATCGGCAAAGCACTTCTTCGTGCAGCACGGGATCCACCCGTACAGCATAGGTCTCAACCAGATGACGTGCAGCCTCATAGTCACCTTCGCTCTTGATGCGTTGTATTTCAGCCAGCAAGCGGGCAAATAGTCCGCGCAATGCCGGATAATCATTGATGCGTACGCAAGTACCTTTCCCTTGTATATTTACCAACTCCACGATGCCTTTTGAGTGATCTAACACCCAATGAGAAATCAAAGCGCGGTTACGCATGTGGGCCTCTTCGATATGATTTCCTTTCTGAATGCGCACCAACTGGGTCATCAAGCCATTTAGCAGATAGGTATAGTATTGAGACTGGTAAGCTTGTGTATCAGGCAACAACCCTAATTCCAGCATTTTCTCATCTGCAATATAGTACAAACCGAACAAATCGGCACGTGCCTCTTCTATTGTATTCCCATAGTTCTTTAGTGCATCTGGATCAACACCAGGAAGCAATCGACCGCTACCGTGACCAAGACATTCGTGCAAGTCGGTGTGCAAGTCATCACAGAGATTACTCCATTTGTTTACCATTTCCAGCGTTTCAGCATCAATGATAAACTCCTCGCGGAAACCGTTTCCTTTCGCAGCTTCATCATAGGCTTGTGTCAAATTGGTAATCGTTACACTCTTGCTGCCATAATGTGCCCGAATCCAGTCAGCATTTGGCAAATTGATACCGATGGCGGTAGAAGGATATTCATCACCTCCCAACATAGCGGCACAAACGGCATTGGCCGTCACGCCTTTGACTTGTGGTTTACGAAAACGCGGATCAACCGGACTATGGTCTTCAAACCACTGAGCCTGTTGGCTGATGGCTTGTGTACGCTTGGTGGCTTCCAAGTCTTTGTATTCAACTATTCCTTCCCAAGATGCCTTCAATCCCAAAGGATCACCATACACCTCGATGAAACCATTGACAAAATCGATTCGTCCGTCAGTATCCTTTACCCATTCAATAGAATAATGGTCGAAATCTTTCAAGTCTCCTGACCGATAATAGTCTATCAGCAAACGGATTACTTCACGTTGACGATCACTTTCGGCAACAGTCATCGCTTTCTCCAACCAATAAATAATCTTCTGAATGGCGGGTCCATATTTGCCGTCAGCTTTCCAAACAACCTCTTGAAGCGTCCCTTGTTCCTTCACCGATGTGGTGTTTAATCCAAAAGATGGTGGTTCCTTCGGATTCTCTCCCCTACCCGCAGCCTCTTGTTCATAAGATTGTTTCTGCTGGGCATAGAAAGTTTCTACTTCTTGTTGGGTAACATGTTCGTAATAATTGCAGGCAGAGGTTTGTATCAAATCAACGCCATCAGCTTTGTTGACGCGTTTGGGCAATACATCGGGATTAAAAATCACAGGAAACAACTCCTTTTCCAAGTCCTCAAGACTTTCACCTTTTCTGAATGGAAGAGATGCTGGCGGACAAGTGCTCAAACACCGATGCAAGTATTGTTCGCTGAATGCTGGCTGAAATTTCTCACAGCCATAATGGTGATGGATGCCGTTAGAGAACCACACCCTTTTCAGATAAACCTCAAGTGCACGAAATTCCGAATCTGACGAAGAATGTTTTCTTTCGTTCACATAGACAGCCTCCAACATCTTTCTGATTCGGAGATTGTATTTACAAAACTGGTCAAATGTGATGTCTCTACCGCAGAGGGTAGCTTCCGACAAATAATACAACAAAGTGCGTTGACGTGCGGAAAGACTTTCATAACCATTCAGACGATACCGTAATAACTGAATGTCAGAAAAACGTTCGTCCGAATAGTTAAAGTTGTCGTCATGCTTTGGTTGAAGATTTTCTTTTGTCATCCTTCTTTTTTGCCTTCAATGGATGCTGAGCTAAATGTTTCATCTTGTAGTCACGCGGAGTAATTCCATTGATTCGATAAAATGATGCGTAAAAAGATTGGCGATTTGCAAAACCAACCATTGCACTAATGTCTTCCATATTGAGGTCCTGATAGCGTTTGTCAACCAATATGGCCATCGCTTCTTCAATACGGAACTTGTTCACGAAAGAGGTGTAGTTCATGTGGAATTTTACATTCACCACTGCAGAGATGTAACGGGTGTTTGTGCCGAGGTCTTCTGCCAATTGCTTTGCAGAGTAGTCTTTATCCTTGTATTTCTGCTGAATCAGCATAATATCAAGGATCTTTTTCTTCATTTCATCCATCAGTTGTGGACTAACAAGACTTCTGTAAGCAGCCTCTTTTTCTTTTTTCTCTGTAATGTTGTACTTTGCCATCTTCGTGGTAAATTTATTTGTTCGCTTGCAAATATACAATAAAAAAAAATATTTCGCAAATTTTCACCACTTTTTTTATCAAAAAAATACGATAAATTTACGCTATAATAACATTACGAGCAATTTATGTTGTAATTTGACTAATTCTTACAGCAAAAGGTTTGTAATTCGTTCCAAATACGTTGTACTGGTAAACCCATTACATTGAAATAACTTCCGCGAATGGATGACACACCCACATACCCGATCCATTCTTGTATTCCGTAGGCCCCAGCCTTGTCAAATGGCCGATAAGTCTGTACATAATAATCTATCTCTTCAGGGGATAGTTGCTTGAACGTTACATCGGTCAAAACGGAGAAATGGCGCTGTCGGTCTTTAGTCGTCAGACAAACACCCGTTACCACCTGGTGGGTTCGTCCGCTAATCAGCTGAAGCATTCGTTTTGCATCGGTTTCATCGGTGGGCTTCCCCAAGACGATACCATCCACAATGACGACCGTATCAGCAGTAATAACCAATTCGTCGGCTTGCAGTAAAGGAAGATAGGGTTCTGCTTTCTCAACAGCGATAAATTCGGCGATTTTGTCTGTCGGTATATCCGTTGGATAATCTTCTGGAATATCAGGCAACACCTTTACTTCAAATTCTAAATCCAAGCCCGCAAGCAGTTCCTGACGACGAGGAGAATGACTTGCCAATATGATTTTCATTACTCTAAACTCTCAACTTTAACCTTTAACCTTTAACCTTCGACAATACTCCCTCTCCTTCAGGAGGGGGCTGGGGGGAGGCTCTTTAACCATTACCAGCCAAAAGCATGCTTGTCTTTCATCCACAAACCTTGCGCCTTCAGCACTTGTTCGATGACATCGCGTCCACAGCCTTTTCCACCTTCACGCTGACTGATATAGATAGAAATGTTCTTTATCTCTTCACATGCGTCAGCCGGACAGCATGGGCATCCAGCACGTTGCATCACCTCATAATCAGGAATATCATCACCCATATACAGCACTTCATCGCTGTGAAGGCCATATTTCTGCAGGAAATCATCCCATGCCTTCACCTTGACGGAGCTTTTCAGGTAAATATCCTGTACTCCCAACCGTTCATAGCGAAAACGGACGGATTCATCATAACCGCCGGTGATGATCGCAATACGCAATCCCACCTTCACAGCAAGCTGCATCGCATAACCGTCTTTGATATTCACGGTACGCAACGGCTCACCATTTGCATCCATCGGGATGGTACTTTGCGACAACACGCCGTCTATATCGAAAACGATAGCTCGTATTCTTTTCAAATCGTAATTGATCATAGTCTTTCTGTTTCGTTGCTATAGCTGTTTCGTTCATTTCTATTTATTCTTCTGCTCTTTCATGAATCGATTGTGACAACTGGCGATAGATGTCCTGTAATATCGGTTGTCCTTTCATCAGCTCCAACTGAGCATTCATCACATGTTCGTCATATCGCACAGCCGGGCCTGTCTGCGCATCTTTTGGAGAAAGTTCATGCACCTTGCGAGCTGTCTCGTCAATCAACGGAAGCATCACGTCAAACGGTACACCAATGTGGTCAAGTATTCTCGAAGCTATATCGTAACAATGATTGGCAAAATTACAAGCCCAAACAGCACTCAGATGCAGATAGCGCCGGTCGGCAGATGACAATCGATATACGCTTTGTGAAATACTTTTGGCCAACACTTCCAATCTTTTCAAGGTTTCATCGTTGTTTCCTTCTACGAAAACAGGTATGTGCGTAAAGTCAACCTCACGCTGTTTGGAGAATGTCTGCATGGGATAAAGCACACCATAGGAGTTTATTTCTTCCGGGAAGACATTGAGCGGAATGGAACCGGCTGTATGAACGAAAAGTGCAGAGGGGTTAACATGCATCCCCCAGACCTCTTTAATGATTGATGGCAAGACCTGGTCTTTCACAGCAAACACATAACATTCCGCATCCGTCAGCAGTTGGGCAGAAGAATCTGTATATTGTGCATGCAACGTGTCAGCTAAGGTCTGTGCATGACTGATGGTACGACTGTAAACCTGCAACACGTCATGATGCGCATCACAGAGTGCCTTTCCCAAATGAGTGGCAAGATTACCAGCACCTATTAATACTATTCTCATAGAAAACAAATAGATTTCACCTTTTCTTATGCAAAAATACATAATTTCTGCGAATTTCTGACGGGAACATTGTTTTTTTAAAAAACATTTACTATTTTTGCCACGAAATGGCGAAAGAGTACCATATCAGTATTATCACACACAGCAATGAAATGCCTTCGATGTCATGCAAGAATTTCTTTCATAGCATCGAACTGTTTGTCATGCTTGAACATACACCCGGCATGAAACCCTATATGGTTGTTGCACAGGACGACGAGGGCCATGTTCATGCTCACATGCTGACCATCCTGAGACGCAGAGGTGCTCTCATTCCGCCCTATATCTTCACACAGGGCCGATCCTATGGTGAAGGAGAATACGAGAACGAGGCGGAAAAGGAGGTCCTCTTTTCCATGATGCTGCAAGCGATCACCCGTTATTTGCTGAGTTGGCGATGCCTGTATATCGAGTTCAGCGATATCAGCCATAAGATGTTTGGTTACAAATGGTTTCGCAAATACGACTATTTCCCCGTTCCCTGGCAACAGATTCACAACTCGCACCACAGCAAATCACCGCAGGAACGTATCACGGAACGGGCTAACGACCGTGTAGAACATGCTTACCAAATGGGCATCGAGACACGCGAGGTGGAGAGTCGGAAGGAAATAGAGACTTTTTACAAGCTCTTGCGTAAATACTATCGGTTCAGGTATCAGCGGCATATCCCAAGTCTGCAGTTTTTCCTTGCCTTAGGCGAAAGAGACGACTGCCACATTTCCGTCACCATCTACAAGAACAAGATCGTCGGCGGTAGCGTTTGTGTGTATTCTGAGGGCAATGCTTACCTCTGGTTCCAATTTGCCAAAAAGAAAAGTCACCCACTCTTGCACCCTGCCTACCCGACCCTTTGGTACACGTTGGTCAAAGCGCATGAAAACCATCAGGAACATACACAGTTCATGAATGTAGGACTTCCCTACAAACGCAATCGGCTGCGCGAGTTCATCCTGTCGTTTGGTGGCATCCCCGTAGGAACATACCGGTGGTTCCGTTTTTCCTTCAACTGGATGAACCGTCTTTTCGCCTGGTTCTACGGTGAATAACTGCTCCTTTTGAGTGCTTATTATTAAAAAGGTGTAGGTGCAAATGCAATATCCACGCCAGATATGCGTTATTATTCTGTATGAAAATAAAAACAATCTTTCTCATCATAATGCTCGCAATGGGTTGCGGGCTTCATCTCCATGCACAGACGTTTACCTTGCACGGACGCGTCAGCGACAAAGACAACAACCCCATTGAACTGGCTTCTGTCTATGTTACCGAACAGGGTAAACTCGCAATGACCAACCTCAAGGGCGAATTTTCGATGACGCTGCACTCAGCCGATTCTGTTGTCATCCGCTTTTCAATGGTGGGCTACAAGGCGAAAACACGTGTATTGAGGAATCCGAGAGGTAAACAAACCCTGCAAGTACAACTCTTTGACGACAACACCATTGACGAAGTGGTTGTCGAAGGAAAATCACAGCAACATGGAACCACTCGCGAAATTGATGTCAAAGATACCAAACAGATGCCTTCGGTATCGGGCAATGCTGTAGAAGAGGTGATCCAGACACAAGCGGGTGTATCGACACATAATGAATTATCTTCACAATATAATGTTCGTGGAGGTACCTTTGACGAGAACTCTGTTTACATCAACGACGTGGAAGTCTTCCGTCCGTTCCTTGTACGAAGTGGTCAGCAGGAAGGTCTTTCCGTCATCAATCCGGATATGGTAGAAAGCATCGGATTCTCAACGGGTGGTTTTGAAGCAAAATATGGCGACAAGATGTCAAGTGCGCTCGATATTCATTACAAACGCCTAAAGCCCAAGAAGTTCGAAGCGTCCGTTGCAGCAAGCCTTTTAGGTGCAAGCGGTTATATCGGCTTCGGCACCAAGCACATCTCCTGGTTGAACAGCATTCGCTACAAGACCAACCGTTATCTGCTCGGCTCAATGGATACGAAGGGTGAATACAATCCGAACTTTCTCGATTACCAAACCTATTTCAGTTATCAGCCTAACAAAAAGTGGCAGATTGACTTCATAGGAAATATTTCTGACAATCACTACAACTTCACGCCCAAAGATCGTGAGACCTCATTTGGTACGATGGAGAACGTGAAGTCGTTCCGCGTTTATTTCGACGGAAAAGAAAAAGACCTGTTCAGAACCTATTTCGGTTCGCTGAGTATCACCCGAAACCTCAGTAAGAACACACAGGTTTCACTGATCGCATCAGCGTTCTCTACAAAGGAACAGGAGAAGTTTGATATTCAGGGACAGTACTGGCTCACACAGACGGAAATCAACGAGAATCTCAGTGTGGGAACTTATATGGAACACGCACGCAACTACCTTAAAGCTAACGTGGGGAGCTTCAAGCTGATGGGTAAGCATCGTGCAGGCAAACACAATTTGGAAGGAGCCTTCACTTATAAGATTGAACACATCAAGGAAAACTCACGCGAATATGAATACCGCGACTCTGCAGGCTATAGTGTGCCGCATACAGGCAAAGACCTGTATATGATCTACTCGCTGACAGCCCGCAATGAGTTGAAGGCCAAGCGTATAGAAGCATATCTGCAAGATACGTGGCATTTCACAAACGGCAACGATACGATGCCGACACGCTTCACACTGAACTATGGTGTGCGTTTCGCCCATTGGAACTTTAACGGTGAGAGCATCGTTTCGCCACGAGCATCCATCAGCATCGTACCAGGCAGAAACCAGAACATCACTTATCGTTTTGCCACCGGTCTTTACTATCAGGCACCATTCTATAAGGAACTTCGCGACACGACAACCGTCAATGGCATTACTTATGCCACACTGAATCCGAAGATCAAGAGTGAGCGCTCCATCCACTTCATTGCGTCGATGGACTACCGTTTCAAGATGTTGAACCGCAATTTCAAGTTTACCGCTGAAGCCTATTTCAAGTTGCTGTCAAACCTCATCCCCTACTCCGTCAACAACATGAAGATTATCTATTATGGTACCAACGAGGCTTCCGGTCATGCAGCAGGACTGGACTTGAAGTTGTACGGAGAATTTGTACCTGGTGCCGATTCCTGGCTGACCTTCAGTTTGATGAACACCCGTATGAAACTGCACGGCAAAAGCATCCCGCTGCCTACAGACCAGCGCTATGCTGTCAACCTCTTCTTCACCGACTATTTCCCAGGGTCCACACGATGGCGCATGAGCCTGAAACTCGCCTTTGCCGACGGACTCCCATTCGCTGCTCCACACAAGGCTTTGGAGAACAGCAATTTCCGTGCGCCAGCCTATAAGCGTGTCGATATCGGTATGAGCTATCGTCTGCTGAATAATGAGGAACGTGAAAAGAATACACCTTTCAAGAATATCTGGCTTGGTGTTGACTGTCTGAACCTCTTCGGCATCAACAACGTGAACTCCTATTATTGGATTACCGACGTCACCAATCAGCAGTACGCCGTTCCAAACTATCTTACCGGTCGTCAGATCAATGCCCGCGTACTCTTTGAGTTCTAACCACCTCCGCCTTTGTCCTTTGACCTTATGAAAAAACTCCTGATGATGACAATCCTGTTGCTAACCACCCAGTTGGCATCCTCACAAAGTGTTGAAGCGTTTGTGTCCAATCAGTTGCTGACCTATCCAGAGTCGCGGCTGCTCGACATTTATAAATCCTGTTTCCAGGACTATATGGGTGCTGAGCATCTTGTAACCAATCGTGAGCGTGTAAAAGCCTATCTTGAGACAGAACTCAACAACCGACAGGAACTCGACTCCATGATGACCTGGTATGCAGAACCCTGCGGCATCAACGGACGATACGTTCGTGTGAGTCTTCGTTGCATTACCGAACAGTACATTTCCCAGGAGCAGCTGCTCGATGCTTTTATCCGCAGTGCCAACACCTCTCCGCGCCCTTCCGTTGAATCTTGGCGTGAAACATGGCAAAGCATCATGGAAGTGATCGATCGCATGCACCTGAATTTACCTCACATGGAAGAAGACCGTCTGTTTATCGACAACATCCTTTCAGCTGGCAGATACGCCATCAGCCATTCGCCTGAATACCGTGCAGCCTATCATCCGCACTACAGAATCGTCGAACATTCCATCTTCGAAAAAGAACTGAAACCGCTATTACCACCTTTTGTAAGCGAGTAGCCTTATTGCCATTCTTTCATCACATATGCTAACCTGTCCCAGTGGCATCGAAAACAGAAACAGCAGGCTATCCTACGTGGAGCAGCCTGCTGATATAACATATTCATCCCTACTGATAAACTCATAGTTCAGTGCAAGAACTTCCTCGTAATCATACGGGGGTAGCGAGGGTGAAGCCATAATCTTTAGTTATTCGTTTCATCTCCTCATGGTCAGCACCTTTTTGGATGCACTCTCTCATCGCACGCTTGTATTCGAGCAAGCGGCGAATGGGGTTCTGTCTTGTTGTTTCTTTTGCTTCCATATGCTTATCATCTAACCTTTTCTCGCTGCAAATATACGGATAAGCGAGGACATTACAAAATAAAAAAGCGATTTTTATTTTTATTGTCGAGTGAAAGTATATTCAGCGTAGCTAAATATCACAAGTTTTTCTGAAACGGAAAAAAATTCTCTTATTTTTCTTAGGAAACAGAAACAGCAGGCCATCCTACGTGGAATAGCCTGCTGATGTATAACAACTTCATGTCACTTATCACATCTGATTATTTTTCTATGAAATCCCAATCTATTATTGTTCTTTCATTAATGCCATTTATATATTTTTCCAATTTGTTATAATGACTTCTAATGAATTTATCATCCATAAGATATTTTGTGCCAATCATTTCATGTAGGAATAATTCAAATTGAACCGTTGAATATGTTTTGAAATTACTTAATGTCGAATAAGTAATAATATACTTTTTTCTCCATGGAGAGTTGTTTGTGTTAAAAGTCAGCACTTCCCCTCTTTTCACAACTCCTCGTTTGGGAACATTTCTAGAGGTTTTAGTCGCAAAATATTCTGCATGTTCAACAATCTTCCAAGGATATTGATCCACTTTTTTAAAAGTGGTCAAGTTGCGATTGCCATGTGGAGGAATGGCAATTATTCTTTGTTGTGAATACGTTGTTGACACTGAATTGCTGCTACCTCCACCCATAACTATTCCATCAGCCAATTGTCCAAGTCCTCCTCCAATACCTAGTACTCCGGCGATGCTTCCTAATCCTATAGATATCCCAGAGCCACTTCCATGACTAACTGTGGTCTGTTCTGATGGATCATAATAACAGAATGTACTACCATCATCAATAATTCTAAAGCAATTGCCTTTATCTATATAAATAACTTTTTCTGTTTTATTTTTAATATTAATATGATATACAAACATTGGATAGAATGATTGGCCATGATGTCCTGATATTAAAACTGCATCAAAATGATGAATACCTTCAACACTTCTAGTAAGATTAATTTCAACATCCTCATTCGACATAATTGATGTTGGGGCTATATTCCAAATGGTGTAGCATGCTTTTGCTTCATCATTGCTTTTGGATATTTTATTGGTTGGTGTTACATCATGATTATATAGTTCTATTATTTCCTTATTTCTAACATCTGGATCTTTATTTACCAATACTGGTTCACCATTATTTGCAACAGCATTTGTTTCTTCTTTTGCTGGTATATCTGCAGTGTTGAATGAATCTTTTTCTCCATTCTCGTAATTGACAGACAATATATCCGACTTACTAATCGAATATGTCGGTCCGTTTGGTTTTGAAAACTTCTTGTACTTGATATCTGCCACATTGACTTCAAGTACCTTCGAAAGGATTGTGCTCCCATCTTTTTTTACAATAACATCTTGTGCTCTCACATTCAGCGAGATAAAAGACAATATAATAAGTAGTTCTCTCATATTGATGTTGTTTAAGTTGTTAATTATCTGTTTCCTTTCATCCTATTATGCGTTTTGCATAGCATTTGGCAGTTACTGATGTCTGTTGCTCCGCCATTACTCCATGCTGTTACGTGGTCAGCATCCATTTCGTTGAACTTATAAATTTTGGAGCGCACATTATCGTGACCTTTAGCACACTCTGGGCAATTACTGATGCCTTGTTCACGTGCTTCGTTCGTTTGACGGGCATAGACGGTTTTCTTCACGCTATCCTCAAATATTCGGATGTTGAGAAGCTTTGCTTCTATTTCACCGCCAAGCACATACTCAAAGATTCCTTTCTTGTTGGTTACGGCTTCATCTGCATATAATTCATTCACTCGCTGCTGCAACTGTGTTGGGCTATATGAATGAGAATGGTACTGCTCATAAAACGCTCCCCATTCCAAACCTCGCATCTCACTCTTCGGCTCACCGAACAACGTCTTTGCCCATTCAATCACGGTATCAAAGTATGTTTTCAACTCCTCTATACTGTTTTCGTTGCGATGCTGGCTCATGTATCCGCCTATATTATCTTCGCCTTTGGCTACCCATGCAAGAGCTGTGTGCAGAATCTCCTGTCGGTTGGCATTACCACTGATATAGCAGCTCCATTTCTGCAGTTGAGGATGGCGTGAATTGCTGAATGTTGTTTTCGCCAGTGTTACAAACGGACCGCTGTATGTAGCATTGAGAAGTTCTTGCTTATTGAGAGGTACGCCTGCGATATTGATAGTCTCAAACCATTCTTTGATTTCTTTCTCGGTTCCATTGCAGATGTATATCAACAGCCGGTAATTGAGAATCTTTTCTTGCTCTTCCTTTGTCAAGCCTGTAAAGTATTGCTCCATACCGAATTTGTCCTTGATGGCAAACTTTCCAGTGACGAAGCGACCGATGCTTGTGATACGCTGCTGACCATCGAGAATCTCGTATTTTCCTTTCGTTGGCTCATTGAAATAGATAAGTCCGATGGGATAATCCTTCAGCATACTATCGATGACAGCCATTTCCTTCCTGCCGTCGTTCTCGGCATATAGATAGTTGCGCTGATACTCCGGCTGGATAGTCAGTTTGCCAGACCATCCAAACAGGCCTTTGCCTTCCAATTGGTTGTAAACAAAACCCTCGCATATTTCCTTGACCGTCAGGTCTGTCATCAATGTTGTTTGCATAGCTATTGTTTTTTGCGGATTATGATTCTTGCATAACTGATTTTAGGCATTCCATCTACTGTAAGAACAAGGTTTCGCATATTTGCCGTCATGTGACCTGTTCCACCTGCTTGTTTATATCTCCTTATCCAATCTTCACCAATAGGAGCAATACCAAGCTCTTCTGAAAAATCTGTTGAATCTACTCCAACTATTTCAAATTGTTCAGGACAATACTTGTCTAGAAAAGAACGTGGCACTCCCATCAATCCTTCGTAATCAGATGGTATGGCATCATAGAATGGCACCTCTATAGCATCAAAATTCTCGTAGTGTTCATATTGCCTACCTCTTACTTCTTTGTGCTTGGAATAGATAATGTTATCTTCCATTGTCATCAAAGGGAGTGGTTCATGTCGTCGCCCATGATCAATGTTTGTATACCATCTTACACCATTAACTCTCCATAAGAATTGTCCGTTTTGGAAATAGGCATTCTTTTGATTTGACATTTTGTTGGGATCATAATGAGCAGCGTTGGCAATAAAAAAAGCTGCTCCACCATTGAAGTATGAACTGCCCAACCAGACTTTTCCTTCTTTTATATATGGGAAAATCTCTTTGTATGATACGGCATTGATATTTCCAACAATTACAAACTTCTTCTCCGCCTCCATTATCCAAGTGAAGAATTCCCTAAACAGCGAGAATGGAGGATTAGTAATAATGATGTCTGCTTCATCTCGCAAGGCTTTCACTTCGTCGCTTCGGAAATCTCCATCACCTTCGAGGTACGACCATTGCAAATCGTTGATGTTGAAACGTCCATCGCCATTAACATCTTCGTCAAGAACAAAAATCTTCCCATGTGTACGACTCTTGTCTGCATCATAATACGGACTTTCTGTCTCAAATAGTGTGGGCTGCCAGTCCTTAATTCTCTTCGACTCTACAGCATAGCTTGTAGAAATGAGCTTCTTCAACCCAAAAGCCTCAAAGTTCTGCGCAAAGAACTTTGTGAAGTTACTCCATTCAGGATCATCGCAAGGCAACAAGATAGTCTTTCCCCTGAACACATCTGGGTTATACTCCAGATAGGCGTTTATCTCTTTCTGAATGTCATTATATTGCGTGTAGAACTCATCGTTCTTTGCGTTTTTCGCATTTGCCAAGTTAGTGTTTGCCATTCTTTGATTGATAGTGGTTAGTGTTACAAGCATTGACTATCAATCACGCCAAGACGCAATAAGTGTGATGCACCTTTTGCGTTCAGCTTCGAGGTAGCGTAGGAAGGGAACCCCGGCAGTCTTACAAGTATGCACCACACCTAAGTG
>CADCPZ010000210.1 GCA_902803475.1 uncultured Prevotellaceae bacterium | reverse complement strand
GTTTTGTTTGCCAATAACAATGGTATGTTGACATTTGACAGTGACAAATGGCTGACCTATCCTCTTCCCAACTATACTGCTATCCATGCTGTGCTCTTTGATTACGACCGTCATGTTATCTTTACGGGTGGAACCAATGAATTCGGATATTTTGAGGCCGATCCGAATGACTATTCCCTGCGGTTTCATTCTCTGATGAGTTTAACACACGAGCAGAATCCTGACGTGGGAGAAATCTGGAATATCATGCGGTTGGGGCACGATGTCGTTTTCCAAAGCAAGGAGAAGTTGCTGATATACCACAATAACAATACCCTTACGATTATTTCATCCAAATATTGGATAGAAAGTTCTGCTGTTATAGACGACCGGTTATTCCTTGGTTGTAAAGAAGGACTTTTCGAACTGAAAAGGGGAAAGATTGTTCCTGTTGATGTGACGGGATATGAAAAGTTAACAGGCAATCTCATACGTTCGATTCTTCCTTTTGAAGGAAAAATCATGATTGCAACAGCCACAGGAGGATTATACCTATATGATGGCAAAGAGATTGCGCCCTACACGCTTGATGTTTCACCATTCCTGATTGCAAATAACCTCTTCTGTGCCGAAACAGATGGGAAAAACTTGGTTTTCGGTACTGTCAGGAACGGTGCTGTTGTCAAAAACTTGCAGACCAATACCAACTACTACATCAACGCAGAGACAGGTCTTCAGAACAATACGGTGCTTTCGGCCAGCTTCGACCGAACAGGAAATATCTGGTTGGGACTGAACAATGGTGTGTCGTACGTAGCAATTGATGCTCCTTATCTCAACCTGTTAGGAGCAAACAGTCATATTGGAACAGGCTATGCCTCGGTTATCTGGGGCAGTAAGTTGTATTTGGGTACCAACCAGGGACTGTTTACCTTGGATTATCCCACAGCAAGCGGTCCTATCAGTCCTTTGCCACAGAGTGTCGGCAGTGTATCGGGACAGATATGGGATTTGCAGCACATTGACGGAACCCTGTTTTGTGGATGTGACAATGGTGCTTATATCATCCGTGGCGGACAGGCAGAGAAGATAGATGGTCCGAAAGGTACATGGACATTCCGAGAGCTGAAGCATCACCCAGGATATATTCTTGCCTGCGACTATCAAGGATTCTATCTTTTGAAACGTAGCGGCGCTTCATGGGTGATGGATCATCGGCTATTGGGCTTTGACGAGTCAACAGCCACTTTCGAAGAAGATGCAGACGGTACCATTTGGGCAAGTCATTGGCAGAAAGGTGTCTGGCATCTACGTTTAAAAAACGACCTCAGCGACTTGGTTGTAGAAACTTATTATGGTAAGGCGAACCAGCTACCTAACGACTATAGTAATATCCTCTGTAAGATGGGGAATAAGGTGTATATCTCATCAACTGACGGTTTCAGATGTTACGATGGAAAATCGCATAAATTAGTAAGAGCTGAAATGTTGGATAAACTTTTCGGTATATCTGGTGATGCATTGAAAGTCATCGAGATACCTTCAGGTGATCTGTGGGCATACAAAGCAAATTATCTGGCTATTGCCCGTAAGAAACCTGATAATACATTCATTGTTGACAGCATCTCGTATGGTGGAATCACAAACCAATTGCAGATGAGTCTCGGAAGCATAGGCATCTACGATGATGATTGCACCATCATCAACCATAATAACGGTTTCTATGTCGTAAATAACAATTATAAGAATGTACCACAGAAATACCCACTTATTATACGTAGTGTAAAAGGAACAAGTAGTGGTGACACGCTCCTTTATGCAAAATACCCGATGGATACAGAAAATGCCATCATCGTTCCCAAGAGCCAAAACTCTATTAAGATTGAATTTGTTCTACCAGAATATCGCGAATCCAAGAGTGTTACCTACACCTGTTACTTAAAAGGGTATGACAAGGAGTGGAACCTACCAACAACCAATACCTATAAGGAATATACCCAACTTCCAAAGGGACATTACACATTCATTGTAAAAGCAAAAGATAACATCAACGGACTGGAAGCAGAGTCTTCGTTGGATATCGAGATTCTACCAGCATGGTATGAAACATGGTATGCCGGACTTTTCTATCTGGTACTTGTATGTGTGATCATTTATTATCTCGTCCGATATATGAAAAGCAGGGCAGAGGCCGAGTTACGTCGCATAAAAATAGAAAAAGAACGACAGCTTCAAGAACAAGAAGTACAGTTTACGTTAGAGCAGGCCAAACAGGAGAAAGAACTGGTGAAGCTGCAGAACAAACAGTTGGAACACGAGTTGAAACTCCGTTCGAGTGAGCTTGCAGATTCAACGATGAATCTTGTCAGGAAGAACGATATGTTACAGTTGCTTGATGAAAATATGGTTGAATTGAGCGAGAGTGTGCGACGCGAAGATTCGAAAGCCAAGATAACGAAGAAAATCAATGATATTCGTCGTGATATCCAGTCAAACATGAATGATGATGCCAACTGGGAGAAATTTGAAGAAAACTTCAACCTTGTTTATGACAACTTCATGATAAAGCTTTTGCAAAAATTCCCGGACTTGAAGAAAAATGACCGCAAGCTATGTGCCTATCTTCGTATGGGATTGAGTAGCAAGGAGATGGCGTCGCTGATGAATACATCCGTAAGAAGTATCGAGACAGCCCGCTATCGTCTTCGTAAAAAACTTGAGCTGCCAACAGGTGACAACCTCACGGAGTTTATCCAACAGTTTGAAAAGAACTAATTCTATAGTGCCTTTACCTGCTCCTCGAAGTGCTCTCGATCTTCAATGGCACCATTCTTGACGCGTGCCCTATAGTTATAGATCGTATTTACTGAATAGTGAAGGAATTCAGCAATTTTACTGCTGTCTTCTATGCCAAGACGTATCAAGGCAAAGATACGAAGCGTTGTGGTCATCTTCATATCTTCTTCTACTTCGATACGTTCTTCCGGCTTTAACAGCTCATTGAATTTCTCCACAAAATCGGGAAAGAGGTGGAGGAAGGCTGTGTCGAAGATGGTGTAGAACTCCTCCAATTCTTTTTCTTTGAATTCTGTCGGTCGTGTCAGTTGTGCCAACTGCTCATAGTCGTGGCTTTTCACCAGGCGGCTGATTTTCCGACGCATGTCATCCATCTTGTCAATATAGATCGAACACT
>CADCPZ010000209.1 GCA_902803475.1 uncultured Prevotellaceae bacterium | reverse complement strand
TAACCCTTGAATTTCAAACTCACAAGGGGACTGTCCCCCTGTGAGCAAGCGAGATTGCGAATTTCCAGCTCCACTACTGTGAGCACTTGCGTTTATAAGATAAAGGTGGGCGCATAGCATTTAAGCCTGCGCCCACCATATTATGAGAGTTCAACGAACCTAATTACTCATCTACTTCATCCATCTCAGGAGCGAAGCCTGTGCCACCACCACCAGCTTCCTCATCGCTAGCGCAGAGAACACCATTATACTTCATCTCAACAACCTCCATCTCAGGAGCCATGTATTCAATCTTTTTCATCTTAATCTAAAAATGTTTAATTGTTTATTTGTTTTATAAAAGAACTCACCCACGCTCTTATGGGTGTGAGCGAGTTCTTATGCTTAACATTGATTACTTAATAACTACCTTCTTGCCGTTATTAATGTAGATACCCTTCTGAGAAGGAGCACCCTGCAGTTTCACACCATTCAGGTTGTACCAGCCCTCAGCGTTCTGCTTAGCATCGCTAGCGTTGCTAGAATTAATGCCCTTGATGGCTGTTACTGAACCGTCAAGCTCTTCAGCATAGAATACAAGGTTGCGAGCAGCAGCGGGAACAGCACTCATGTCGATGTAAGCCTCGAACGGAACGATATCCCATGTAGCAGACGAAGTAGTTCCGATATAAGCCCAATTTGCGAGGTCGCCCAGCATGAACCAAATAGCTGCATCATCATCCTTAGTGACAGTCTTCGTTGTATATGTACCAACGAACTTGCAGCCTTCACCAGCATTAACAGAGAGGTCTGTAGGTTTAACGAGTTTCTTAGCTCCGAAGTTATAAGCTTTAGCAGGAATCATATCTTCTGCTATCTTCACCAGGAACGGCTTGTTGGCCTTCAGCACTTCGTCAGAACCGTTACCGCCCTTCATGGTCAGCTTACCATAGAACTCAGACTTGGTTCCACTAACCTTTGTTCTCTCAGGATTAATCACATTCACAATTGCATAGCCAAGAACCTGTGAAAGTTCAGCAACTGAGATGTCGAATGGCAGAACCATAGTGGTCCACTGACCAGCTTTCCATTTGCGAGCAGTACCTGCAGGCAGTTCACGAGCATTACGTGGAGCGAATTTAATTGTTACGTCCTGAGTTTCACCAGCGTGTTCAACGATTTCATCTACATCCGTATCAACGCTTGTGTAGGCTTGAGCAACATCTGTACCTGCACCAACAATCAGCTTGAAGTTAGTTGTATTACTAACCGTCCAAGGATCAGTAGCCTTGTTGGTAACAATCTCATACAAATCAGCCACTTTATAGTCTGTTGCATTCTCTGTAATAAGCTTAGTAGCCTTCAGAGTAAGTACGACACCATCAGCATCAGTATTATCATTGGCAAAGTCAACACCACCATCATAGGCAAGATCAAAGAGGTTAGCAGCTTTATCGCTGTTATTGATACCAGTAACTTTGATAAGGCTCATGTTCAGAGCAGCAGCCTTTTGTTTATCAGTAGCACCCTTTACCAAACTAAATGCGTCACAAGAGAGTTCCAGCTGAGCCTTCTTAATTGTCAAGATACCAGGAGCGACAACTACCTCTGAGTACTTCTCAGTATTAGGATTAGCAACAGTAGCGGTCAGAGAATATCCCTTAACAGCTTCACCAGCTTCACGAGTGATATCAAACGCAGCCAACTTGTCATCGCCCTTCAGACCTGTAACTGCATAGGTGAATGCAGGATCAGCCTGGCCATAGAACTTCTCAGCATCTTTGATGGTCACATAAATCTTACCCTTACCAATCGTAAGCTTACCCTTATTCTTATCTACAGTGATATTGTAGTTGTCAGTAACGACCGTTTTACCAGACTTTACAACGATAGCAGAAATATCAGGAGTAATGTCATACTCACCAGCAGCTTCACCTTCTTCCGTTCCAGCCTTATCACGAGTGAAGGTAACACCTGTAATAGTAAGGCCAAGAACAGGATTTACTACAAATGTAGGATCAGCTTCTCCAAAGCTCTTTGAAGCATCTTTTGCCTTAATTGCCAGAGGAGCAGCAGTGATAGTCAGCGTAGCAGGTACGTAACCAGAAATCGTATAGTTAGTTTCAGTACCGGTAGTAGCATCTTCCTCCATTAACAGCTCATAAGTACCTACATTTATAGCTTCACCATCGACAGCCAAAACAGTAGGAGCTTTGAAATGGCTCTTAATATTAGCAGCATTAGCGATATCATCACCAACAATACCAGAATATGAGAATTTGGCTTTGGCAGTCTGGTCAGCCTGATCAGTACCGTCATAAACTGCTTCAACATCCTCAACGCTTACAACGATAGGAGCAGGAGTCACAGCAAAACCTTTAACGGCATCAATTGCACCTGAATAGTTACCCTTGAAAGTGATAGTCGGCTTGATGTTTGCAACAACATTATGCGCAACAGAAACTGTATAGTCCTTATCAGCAACCAAAGTAACACCACCTTTCTTGTCTAAGACGGTATAAGCACCAATAATGTCATAACCAGTGTAAACCACATTACCCTGTTCAGCAGTAATCTGAGCAGTTGCAGAGATATTCCTTGCAAAAATTTCCAGTTCACCATCATAAGTAATGGTGTAGTTGTCGGGAGTCCAACCGCCAGCAAATGTAAGCTTGCTCTTAGCATCAGCAGTAGAATAAGTACCCTTATTGGCGCTTGTGGTAGAATAAGTAGGAGCGTCACCCTTCTTAATTCCAGGCCATGCATCAGTGAATTTAAGTCCATCTATTGCAGCTGCAGTAAACTGACTACCATCAGCCTTAATAGCTATCGGGTCTGTACCAAAGTTTCTATCCAAAACATTGGCATTAAGATGAAGTGTCAGTACAGCCTTAGCTACAGTAAAATGAGGATGTGCTACCTGTCCAACATAAGCGCCCTTACCTGTTACTAATCTGTAATAAGTAGTTCCATCTGCCTTCATGGCACTCCATGTCGCAACCTCTTTCGTACAGGCTTCATCTGTAAAGATACCAGTAGTTGCACCTGCTTCAACCTCGTAATGGGTACCCACTGTCAGGATAGCGCCCTCGGAATCCTTGACAACCGGAACCGGCGCTGCATCATCACCATAGGTAAACTTACCTATGCCGACCTCACCGAATGTAGTCGTCTGTGCCCAACCTGCCAGAGGCAAGAGGGTCAACAGCATCAAAATAAGAAAATGTTTTCTCATAATTGAATTGTTTTTAATGTTAATAAAATGTTTAATAAAAAAATAATAATTAATGATTTCTGTCTTTTCTATTTCTTTTGAAACTGGCCGTACAACTGGCCTGAGGTCTCGTTCCATCTATAATATTTCTATAACCATCCACACGAGGACAGCCTCGAATTTATGCTATCACAGCACAAAATTCGCTGCAAAGATAGCTATTTTTTCGTAACTTCCAAACTTTTTTAAGAAAAAATTACAGTTTTAGGCGATTTTTTTGCCACATCAAAAGAAAAAGGAGCCGTTGGGCCCCTTTTTCCTTATAATTTTATATTAATGCGTTTTTAGCGCTCATCCAGAACGGGTTCTTCAGCAAAGTCGAGGACGTTCTTCTTGTTTGCCTGCATACGTTCATACTCTTCCTTCGAGCCGACAATAATCTTATCGAACTCGCGC
>CADCPZ010000208.1 GCA_902803475.1 uncultured Prevotellaceae bacterium | reverse complement strand
GATCCACGTGCTGATCTTACTTTCTTCGCGAAAACTATCGATGCCTTTCCACATGTTGATCAGCGTCTCCTGAAAGAGGTCGTTCACTTCCTCTTCGTCCTTAGAGAACATATAGCACACCGTATAAATCGTGCTCTTGTGCTCTCGTACCAGTTGGGTAAAATACTCTTCTTGTTTCATCTTTTAGTCGTTTGTACTTTAGATGCAACACCTCATCTGAAAATTACAAGATTTATTGATTTTTTCATCCCTCAACCTTCATCCCTCAACCCTCAACCCTCATCCTATCACTTCAATATAGAAACTGAACGGACGGAACCCGTCGTTGCAACTGATCATCGCACTCATCGGATTCTTCATCCAGCCGCCGCTATACGTTACCGACCCGTCGGCAGCCGTCTGCTGTTCAGCAAAGAAATGGCCTTCGCTTCTGGCCAGCGACTCCACAAATTCGCGCATCGACGACCAGGCAGACTGGCACATACCTTCTGGGCACTGTCCGTCAACAGATATCCACTCCTGTCCCACTCGCACGTCACAAGCATGCTCAATCGGGTTCTCGTATTTCGCCATCAAGTCAGGATATACCGTCTGGCGAACCGCTGTAATTCTCACCTTATTCATATTATATATACAATTATTTTTCTAGCCCCTTGCCCCCAGCCCCTTGCTCCTTTCACCATGCAAATATAGTAATAATCATTGAAATATCACCAACAAGCAACTTTTTTCCGTTATTTTCACAAAACAACAGCAGCTACAACGTCGTTGCAGCTGCTGTTTCATACAAATGATAAGCGTAATTTCTTTTCTCTAAACAATCTTTTTTATTTCTCAATTTTATTTGCTTTCTTGCAAATATACACAGCCTGAGCTGCAGCAAAGACCTCTACGGCCAGTGAAA
The DNA here is from genome assembly GCA_902803475.1 of uncultured Prevotellaceae bacterium. Classification (GTDB taxonomy): domain Bacteria; phylum Bacteroidota; class Bacteroidia; order Bacteroidales; family Bacteroidaceae; genus Prevotella. The sequence continues at coordinate 6,684 of CADCPZ010000208.1, read as the reverse complement.
ACATTGTTAACATCATAATCTTTTTCCTTTCTCTACTTTTAAATGTTATCCTAATCTTTTTCCTTAAAACGCTGCAAAGGTATATCCATTCTGCGATGCTCCAACCTTTTTCCATCTGTTTTTTACGAAATGCCCCGTTTTATTGACCGAAATCAAATATACCTTTACAAACGACACCAACATTGGCCCCAACCAGATTATTGATGATGATGATGAGAAGTGGGATGATGAGGGAGGTGGCTAATCTCGTGATTATCAAAAACCATTGCCTAACCTGCTGACGATGATAGCCCACTGATTACATCCTGCAGACATTGCAGGAACCTGGCAGCATGACCGCCATCCATCTGGACGTGATGAAACTGGAGAGACACAGGCAGCGTGGTCTTGAACAGGTGCTTGCGATACCTGCCCCAGCAGAGGAACGGATTGGTATAGATGCCCGTATATTGGTTGACGATGCCGTCGAGTTCTGTCTGTATGATGGCTGACGTGCCGACAACAGCACAGTCGTCGCGTGGGATGAGGCGGCATTCGTCGGCTGCCTGGGCAGTCAGCTGCTGGTAGTCATGCTGAAACTGCTGCAGGTCTTCTGAAAAGGGAATATCGCAATTGCTGATGCCCCCTTGACGATTGTAAACAATGACATTGAGGCCCAGCTTGTCATAACGGAACAGCTTGGTCTTTTCAAGCACCACATGGAACTCGTCGATGCTGTCGGCAGCCTTGCCGATGCACCAGCACAACAAAACATTGAACTTGATGCCTGTACGCTTGCTCACCTTCACCAACCGACTGACGTCCAGCGTCTTCACAAATGTCACCATCGGCATCGGCGACGACATCCACATACGGTATGCATCAGCACGACTACTCTCTTCTGGTATGATTTCTGTCTTCATTGCTTATCTGTTTCCACTTCTGATTGTTCATTCCTGCAACAGGGTTGTAAACACATTGCAGCACCCATCTTGCGACGGATGCTGCAAATATACAAAATTATTATCAACTAATGATGAATCTCACCAAAAAACTTATTTCATCTTTCGCAGTTGAACGCATCTGCTTTTAATTCTCTTCAAAGAACGAACCTGTTGGGAGTGGTGCATTAGCCTCGACACAACAGTTGAAGCGTTCACGGCTGCGACGTTCACGGGCAAACATCGCCTTGGTGCCGGCTTCGTCCTGCTGGAACTCCAAATGTTCGTCGATAGCAAACGAATGGGCCATCGTCTCCACATCGAGGTTGTCGGTGCCGATGAGCGTGAAGGTCCAGTCCTGTTTCTTCAGCTTCTCAATCAGTTTGCGGATCATCTTCAGCGACCACTCCTCGCTACTGTTCTCCTCGCCGTCTGTGATGATTGTCACCAGGACGTTTTCGCCATCTTCAACCTGGGCATTGACCTTTGATACGCTCTTGCCGATTGCATCATAAAGAGGTGTGGCGGCACAGGGACAATAGGCTTTCCAGTCAAGATTCTCCGTTTTCGTAGCAGGAACATTGTCATAATGCCACTTGATATGATCACTGTCAAAGGTGACCAACGTTACTTTCTGCTCTATATCAGGGTATTTCTTCTGTATCCCACGAACGGTCTGCAGGGTTTCGTTCATACCTGCGAATGCTTGTTTGCGGATAATATCCATAGAACCACTTTCATCAACGATAATCAGGTTGTGAACTCGCTTTGTCTTAACTTCATTTGTTTGCATAATCGTAATTTTTTAAAATGGTGAATACTCTTTTTGACTTCGTCGAAATGACATGTCTTTATCTCTTAGAAGATGTTTTTCGAAAAAAATTAAGCAAGAATGAAAAAAAAATCGTATCTTCGCAGAAAATTATTGATTATGTACTATCGGCAACTATCTGACAAAGAGATTCTGAGAGGCTTTCGCCAAGGCGATGGCGATATTATCCGTGACTATTTCTACGGCTATTGTCAGATAGGCTATAACGTCTTCGACCAGCGCTACCAACTCAGAGGCAAACAGAACCTGGACTTTATGTCATTGGCACACCAGTATGCCATCTATCTGATGGAGCATGACTGGAAACCGTTGGAGGACCATTCGCCAGAGGTGAGCCTGAAAACATGGATTATCAACGGATTCCGCTTTGTCGTGCTGGATGCGCTGAAATGGTACAAGAAAGAATATGGCAGCATCACGTTTGAAGACTACCTGCGTTCGTTCGACATGACGAGTGATCTGCGACTGCAGTTCAATCGCTTGGTGGAGGATGTCTGCGACCATGTGCCGATGGGACGAGAGGATAGGTTGATCATCCAAATGATGTTGATACATGGACTCAAGGGAAAGGAGGTTGCTGTGGAGATGGGAATTTCGCCTGCGGCCGTCTCACAACGGTATAAAAAACTGAAGGAAGAGATTATCGTGCCGTACTTCCATCAGAACTTCGACATGGACTTGGATATGCCGGAAATCATGGAAGAGCAAGGCGTTGCCTATGCAGATGCCGCCCCAGCCGCACCTGGCGTATATGGCTCTGCGCCAAACTTGGATTTCATCGGAAAAGAGGAAGCAAAATTTGTATATATGGAAAAAAAGAGAACAACTCCGGAGTTTATCACATCACTCCAGCCAAACGAGATTTTTGTGTTTGGCAGCAATCTGCGAGGGATGCATGGCGGTGGAGCAGCGTATGTTGCATACCGTCAGTTTGGTGCTATCATGGGACAAGGTGTGGGATTGCAAGGACAGAGCTATGCGATTCCTACCATGCAGGGAGGAGTGGAAACTATCAAGCCCTACGTGGATGAGTTCATCGAGTTTGCAAAGACAAATAAGGACCTGACCTTCCTTGTCACACGCATCGGCTGTGGCATCGCAGGATTCACCGATGACGAAATTGCTCCGCTGTTCGAAAAGGCTCACGATGTAGAGAATATCGTTTTGCCACCAGGCTGGTAACACGCAAAACGCTAATAGAACCATGAAAATAGTAGTAGCCATAGATTCGTTCAAAGGGAGCCTGACTTCAAAAGAGGCAAATCAGGCAGCAGCAACGAGTATCTATAGTATTCACCCTGAAGCAGAGATAGTACAAGTACCCGTCAGCGATGGTGGCGAAGGTTTCTTGGAGGCATTTCATGCGGCTATTGGGGGTGAGATGATTGAACTGATGGTACGCGATCCTTTGATGCGGCCTGTCTCTGCCCAGTATCTGCTTCAGGACAAACTGGCCTTGATAGAAATCACACAAGCCAGTGGGCTGACGTTACTCACGAAGGAGGAACGAAACCCGTTGGTCGCAACCAGTTATGGTACGGGTCAGTTAGTGGCTGATGCAGTCAGAAAAGGCGCAGCGCATATTATCGTGGGACTTGGTGGCAGCGCAACCTGTGACGCAGGTATGGGTATGCTCAGAGCACTCATTGACAGTTTTGCAAAACATGGCAATTGGGATGATATCGGCGAGTTGAAACATGTCCTTTTTACGATTGCTTCCGATGTCACAAATCCGCTCTGTGGCGAGAATGGTGCGGCACATGTGTTTGCACCACAAAAGGGAGCAACACCAGCTATGGTACGGCAATTGGACGAACGGGCAAGAAAATTCGCAGACCTTTCTGCCAGGCATTTCGGCTACGACCGTTCTGAGGAGGAAGGTGCAGGAGCTGCGGGTGGTCTGGGCTACGCTTTCCTTCAATATCTCAATGCCGACTGTAAGCCAGGCATCGAACTATTGCTTGACACCATCAAGTTCCGTGAGATGGTTAAGGATGCCAACCTCGTTATCACAGGCGAAGGTTCTGCCGACCATCAGACGTTAATGGGTAAGCTTCCTATGGGAATCCTGAAGCAGTCAGGCGATGTACCCGTCTGCCTAATTGCTGGGCGTATCAGCGATAGAGAAGACCTATTGAAAGCTGGTTTTACTCATGTAGCGTGTATTAATCCTAAGGGTATCACGCTCGAAGAAGCCATGCGCAAGGAGGTGGCCACACGGAACATCGGCCAAACGCTTCTTTCAATTATGCATGTAATTATCTCACATAGTGATACTTATAAGGATATTTAAACGAGCGTAACGTGCATGTTAGTGCAGTCTCTTTTGTGTAATTTCTTATTTTGATCAGCCAGATGTCAAAAAAACAATATTGACGCCAGATAAGATATTGAATATGAAAAATATTATGTACTTTTGCAACATGAAACAGCATGAAGAAGTAACATTTCAGACATTAGCCAACAATGAGGATATACAGAGTTTCTTCATATCATTATTAAACGTGGTTTGCGAGATGGCTCCCTATCTGCTGTTAGGATTCTTTATCGCTGGCGTGCTGCACGTATTCGTGCCGCAGAGGTTCTATGCCAATTATCTTTCGCAGAACAATAAGTTCTCAGTTGTCTGGGCAGCATTGTTGGGCGTACCATTGCCGCTGTGTTCATGCGGCGTTATCCCAACGGCTATCGGACTCAGAAACGAGAAGGCTTCGAAGGGAGCCATTGCCTCGTTCCTGATTGCAACGCCACAGACGGGTATCGACTCTATTTTGGCCACATTCTCGCTGATGGGACTGGGGTTTGCTATCATACGCCCTACGGCAGCACTTATCACGGGTATCTGCGGCGGACTGCTGGTAAACCGATTGGTGAAAGATGATTCATGCTGCTCATGAGCAGACGACTCTCAGCCCTCATCTCTCACCCCTCGCCTCAAGATATGGCGTGTGCTGAAGTATGCCTACTATGACATGCTTCGCGACATTGGTCTACGACTGCTTATCGGCCTTGTCGTAGCAGCATTGATTCAGGTGGCTGTGCCCGACGAGTTCTTCCTGAGTTTCGGCAGTCAACCGCTATTGCAAATGCTGGTCATACTAGTCATTGCCATACCGATGTATATCTGCTCAACGGGTAGTATTCCTGTGGCAGCGGTATTGATGATGAAAGGACTGTCGCCAGGTGCGGCACTGGTGATGCTGATGGCAGGACCTGCCGTCAATCTGGCCTCAATCCTTGTGGTTCATAAGTCGATGGGCAGGCGCTTCACCGCTATTTATCTGATGACCATCGTAGGGTTTGCCGTTCTATTCGGCCTGCTGCTCAATGCCACGGGAATCAACTTCACCACAGGTGTTCAGGATGCCTGCTGCATGAACCCATCTGCCCTGCCGAGTACGTTTAAAATTGTTTGTGCCACAGTATTAACATTATTAATTATATTTGCTCTTATGATGAAGTTTTTCAGTAAGTTTACCACCAACAAGCCATCTGATCCCAACGTGACCGTCTATCGCGTTGAGGATATGCATTGCAGCCATTGCGAGGCTGCCGTAGTTCGTGCCGTAGAGGAAATGCCAGGCGTAGAAAATGCAAAGGCCAGTGCTTCTGCCAACACCCTCACCATCAAAGGTCCCGCTACCGAAGAGGTCATCCGCGCTGCCGTTGAGGGCGTCGGATACACATTCAAGGGGAAGATATGAAGTGGACCGTACTTGTAGATATAATGCCTATGCTTTAAGAACGGAACTGTTGGCAATCCTTGCCGATATAGCCTATTGCCAGCCCGAATGGAGCGCTTTCACAAAGCGAAGTGACAGAAGATAGTCTTTGATATTTTCCATTTACTTTATTTCTATAATGACATGATCTTTGTAGGACAGGCTAAAATACACTTTCCGCACTTCAGGCAGTCGGAATGCAGATAGCCCGACTCTTGACCTCGACTGTCGTATGGCATGAGTTGCATGGGGCAGACACGGGCGCAGCTTTTGCACTTCATCTGACACGATGCTGCTACGTGCACAGCGGTATAGGGTTTTGGCAGTGGATGGTGCTTTGGAGCCACCCATGATGAGATGGTTCCCATTGGGCAGAACGAACACCATGTGCGAGGCGCATAGATAAACGACAGGGTGACACCGACGATGGTGGTCACCACAATAATCGTCCAAAACACACGACCAATACCACTCCACATAGCCAAGCCTCCCTCGCTCCAAGGGACAGTCAGTGTGAGCTGGATACCAAACATGCTGAAGATGAAGAACACCATGAACAGTCGGAAGCCAAAGGTACGCACAAAGGCTGGTATCGGCTTGTGGGGTGAATACTTTGACAGCAATCGATCATACAAGTTGCCTCGTGGACATATATTGCCACACCAGAAACGGCCTCGCCATATGGATGTGAGCACTGGACCAATCATGCAGATGAGTGCAAGGAGTCCGATGACGGGATAAAACCACCCTATGATGATGTATGCGATGATGATCCAATAGAGGTTCAATCCTGAAGTCGCAAAGTGGCGATGAAATTGTTTTTTCTTTTTCTGCTTCATCCAATTCTTCAACCGATTATACCCTTCAACGCCAAGAATTGTTAAGCCACCATACTGACAAGTCTTAGCCAATCCAAAGAGTATAGTCCATAACACACCTTTTGCTGCAACACTTATAGGTAGCAATATTTGAGCAAAAGAGAGAATATAAAAAGGTATGCAGCACAGAAGCACGATGACTCCCGTTTTGAAGGAAAGGGATTGCAGCCACTTCTTGACTCTCTCCCCAAAATGGATGATAGTAGTTTTCATGCTGTTTCGGTAAGAAATACGATTCACAAATTCTCACTACTGTCCCGTTAAAGTGGACTAATCGGTCTTTGAAATAATTGAATTACAGTCTTTTACGAGCAATTTTGAGAGTCAACGGT
>CADCPZ010000207.1 GCA_902803475.1 uncultured Prevotellaceae bacterium | reverse complement strand
TACTGCTGGATGTTGTACAAGTAGCCGGATAAATCGTCCTTCACCTCACCTTTGTTGATATATTCCTTCAACACTTCATCGAGAGCCATCTGATATTTGTGCTTCAGCTGAATTTTGTAACGGCTGATATAATCCTTTATGATGACATTAGCCCTGACATAGCTATTCCCCTCACCGACAATCTCATATAAAGAAAAAGAGTACAACTTTTCCAGTGGGACATTAGGGTCAATGTCTGGCTGTGCGTTCCTTAACACATCATCGATGATATTGAAACTGACAAAATCGAATTGAGTAATCAGAATCAGCGTCTGATAAGCGTCTTCGTCTTGCTTAATCGTATTAATGACCGACACGTAGCTCCGTTCTTCCGAGACAAGAAGGTCGTTAATCTCTGCTTTGATTCTGGTTAGGTCGTGGTTGCGCTTGATGATGTCAACGCTACGATAAATAAATGCAGGTATTCCTGGCAAACCTTTAATAACTGGGTCAAGAATGGGATTGATATCCACATTGATGAGATTGGCATACGCATAAGCCAACACTTTGGTATTCTCTCGATTCAAGGGCTTGATATGCAGACTCAACACAGAAGGATATTGCGTCTCCATCTTTCGGTTAAGGAAGGAACGAGATGTGAGTAAAAGGCATATCTTCTTCGGAAGTTTTTCATGGGTAAGCACGTCTCGGAACCATTCAGCGAAATACCCATTGGACAAGACGCAGGCACCATTATCCCTGATTACCACATATTCCTTCATCTCACAGATGTTCGTCAGAAAGTCCACTGCTGCGTCAACTTTACTCTTTTTATCTTTCTGAGCGATGGTCAACATCTCCGAGTGGGGATAGAGCAACGTGATGTCGTTCAGTTGGAAAAGCAAGTCCTCTATGCTTTGACCGTCGGACAGTTCGATGGCTATAGGCTCATAGTTTTCATTGAAGCTTTTTGCCAGTTCCTTTCTTATGTATTCAGTGAGCAGGCGTTTTCTGCCTACTCCGGGAGGAAAGCCAGAAATAACGATGCAACGCCGTGAGTTCATCTGGCCATCGTAATACTTTTGGTTCAGTTCGCTAAGTTCTTCCTCCCTGCCTTTGAAAAGTAACTCCTTGTTGCGTATATATGGGTCGAGGCTCCATGCCAGCTTCCTAAGGCTTTCCTGAATATGGCGGGCGGCAATAATATAGCTATGGTAGTATTTTATATTGTAGTCATTCCGTATCCATGCCTTGATTCGAGGATCATCATGCGAGATATTCTGATCTATGATAATAGGCATAAACTGGATACGGCCTTCATCGATGTAATCTCTCACTTTAGACAATTCATCCTTGACCCAGGAAGAATTAAGCGACACGTCGGATATGAAGAAGACAAACAGTGCTGAAGAATCGATACCCTTGGCTATCTCGTCCATCGTCCTCATTCCATTCTCAAACGTAGCCTCATCAAACACACAGTTATCCTCGCCAATATAGTCGAAGACTCCCCTGACATAATCTTTGTCGGTGCTGCTATGAGACAGAAAAACCTTTATCATAATTCTTTTGCTTTTGGATGTTAACTAACTATAGTTATTTGAGGTTCCCTTCTTTATATAACTCGCTTACATATTTGAACAACTTGAACGGCAGCGTCCAAGAGTCAAACTCGTCGCCGGTCTTTTCCTTTACGGTAAAGTGTGTACGGAACGAGTTGTAGTTGTCCATCTTCAGGTGAACTTCAGCATTTTCGCTGCGAAGCAGATCGAACAAAGGTTTTCCTTCCGAACGATTCTTCTTGTTTTGCTCGTTGAAGCCCGGTTCCTTGAAAAAGCCAAGCAGGGTGAGTTGCCTCAAAGCAAAGATATAGGTCTTTTCGAAACTTTCCTCGCTGGTCAGTTTATTGATTAAGGCACGCTGAGCCGGTTTCAAGGTTTCGTCAATATCCGACGAAAACAGACGCTCAAAATAGCCATTGAGGTCATCAAGCGATTTGCCAGGTTTCAGAGCAGGGATAAGCAGTCCGTTCAAGGCGCAGATGCGGGACATGGGTTCCTGAATCTGCACCATTTCGCTGTCAGCCAGTTTACCGGGTTTGTTTTTCCGCTCCGACATCAGACGTTCCATCACGGGTTGCATTGCCTGCATCAGCGCAAACAGACATTGAAGGCTGTGCTCCTCTTTCAACCTGAATTTAATGCCATTACGAGTGAGATGGTAGAAAGCTTTCCTCTCATCTATAGAAGGGAACCGCATCGTATTGCTTAAATCGACCAACAACATCAGTTTTGCAAGAAGCACACGGTCGGCATAGTCCTCTTCATTGCCCACATACTGGTCTTGAGGAGGGAAAAGCTCCCATGAGAAGAAGCCGCCTCCAAGATTGCCTATGATACTTACAACTTCCGATTCGGTAACGGTAAGACTATTCAGGGCATTGTCTTTCGCCAATGACTTCAGTCGCTTACGCAGATAGAGCAGTTGCTTGGGTATAGTAAGATTGCCCGACAACTCACAGAACACCTCGTAGTCCAATTCTTCCTTCTCAATAGCATGGTTATGCTTACGTGCCTGCTCAAAATAATCTGCTAATGCTATATGTATTTTCTCGCCTGGGAATCCATTCGGTAAGCGATACAGTTTCACCAGATTATCGTTCAAATCCTTGATGGCGTTCTGAAGACGGGCTACAACATCGCGATTGGTCATCTTCTCCCCTTCTTTGAAAGGCTCCAGAATGTCGGTATCGTCGAGAGCCGTCGTGCTCTGGATGGAAGGTTGCGGCAGATGGTCTGTTTTATAATTGCAAAGTTTATAGACAAGGGCAGACATCCTTTTGGCGCGAAAACGAGTGATATGTTCATCATCTCTCACTTGAAAGTCTGGTGATTTCAGGATAGCTTGCCACTCTTTAATCTTAAGGAACCACTCGTCGAAAGGGAGCTGGATGTAAAGCCCAATGTCGAAACGCTCAACATTCTCGAAGTATTGGGTAGAAACACCCTCGGCTACATTCAGGGCATACATGGCGAAAATCATCATATCACTCTGCAGATAGAGCGATTGTATGTCGGAGTTCGTCATGATGTTTTCCATCACGGCAAGCCTGGATTTTATGAGTTTCGTATTGTCTGCCATTTTTATCTCTTTCTGTTTATATGAGTTGTATAATGCAATCGCAGTTGAGATGACTTAGCCTAAGCATTTGACTATCAGCATTGCAATAAGCAACTGCAAAGATTGATAAGATGCGATTTGTGCAACAGTGGAATTGCACTCTAATATTGCCTTGGATTTCGACGAGAAACGCATCCCGGGTAAGACGCTCTCGAAAAATCCACAGAGTTAACAAACATTAGTTATTCATTAAAAATGTACGCTTATGAATAGTAACACTTTTCTAACACCCCACTTCTCCTTGCTGGAGATGTGCGAGAGCCAGACGGCAAAGAGGTACGGCATCGAGAACGTGGCACCGCCCGAGGCGGTGGAGAACCTGAAGCGGCTGTGCGAGGCGACGCTGGAACCGCTGCGCGAGGCGCTGGGGCTGCCGGTGGTGATCACGAGCGGCTACCGCTGTCAGCGGCTGAACGCGATCCTGACCCATTCGGCCCGAAGGTCGCAACACCTGACAGGGCGTGCTGCGGATTTCTACATCGGACAAGAGCCAGCTTCACGTTCCAGCTTCCAGGTCTCCGGTCATCGCGAACGACTGATCAAGGCGTTCCGCCTGATTCTGACGGAGCCGTCTATCGACTTCGACCAGCTCATCCTCTATCCCAACTTCATCCATGTGAGCTATGTCTCGATGGTGACCAACCGCCACTACATCATGACGGCCCAAGGCAACGGGAAGTATCGTCGCGGTACGCGAGAAAATGCGCTTGCGCTCAATTAATTATCAATTTCAAATTATCAACTTTCAATTAAAACACTATGGCACAAATCAAACAAGTCGGCATTGGCCGCAAAACCACTGGTACCATCGACGGTATCACTTATGTCACTCGTAACGGCAAAACCTACGCCCGTTCAACCCCAACCATGCCAGCAAAGGCTTACAAGACCCCTGCAGCATTGAAGCGTCAGGCCGTCTTCAAGATGATCCAGATGCACCTGAAGTACCATCTGCGTACCATCCGTCAGACATTCACTCCGAAGGGAAACGGTTCGCCAAGCAACCGCTACTATTCGCTGAACGGCAAGGCGTTGCGCCTGGCACTCGATGCCTTGGCCGACCGCTATGTGGCCGGTGAGGATATCACCCTCACCGACGTGGAGAACGCCATTAGCGCTTATGCCACTGAGCATCCCTCTTCCATCCGCATCGCTTCGCTTGCCGGTTATGGGGAAGTGTTCCTCACGGGTGCCTGGCCAACGACCATCACCCTCAACGCCAACGGTGGCGACAGCACCGTCATCATCATCGTGGCTGAGAATGGATCCTCAACGACCATCAACGCCACGACGACCAACAACACGCAACCTTCAACTGTTAACCTTTAAATCCAACAACAATGAAAAACCTGTTTTCGAAGCGTGCATCTCGCTCTTCAGATGCGACCCCCGACCCTATTCAGGACTCGCCTAAGAAGGCACTCTGGAAGTTCATCATCCAGACCATCATCAGCATCCTCACTGCCATCCTGACAGCCTTAGGAGCTTCCTCTTGCGTACATCACATGATGTAATTCCTCTTGGTCACACAGATTTCATGGATTGTCACAGATCTGTGTTATCTGTGTGACTTCTTCAATGTTAACAATCAATCCCACAATAAAATGAGACAAATCAAATATATCCTTATTGACGACCATGGCACAAGCCAAGCAAATCACTATACCATCAACCACAATGGCAACATTGTCGAAAACATCGACATCCGCAAGCCTGTAAACGTCATCAATCGTACCATCGACCCCGATGGGTATAATAGCAATTCTGTTGTGATTCTCTGCAAAGAGTTTGATAGACCCATTTGCAGAGCAGCCCTAAAAGACTTGCTAGAGGAACTTCGCCATCACTTCCCCGATGCCAAGATATTCGGAACCAGTGAGATTGGCGAATATTTCATCAAGGTTTCTGACGAGATGAACCGGCTGAGATTCGAGCTAAGCGAGTTGTCGAAAGATAGTGACCCCGTCATGTGACATTCTGGAAACGATATCAAACTATCCCTTCCGCCAGACCATCTTATTCACAATGCCCGTATAGCTCTGTATGATCTTCACAACCTTGGTACTCACGTTCTCATCTACATAGTCGGGCACCGGAATGCCATGGTCACCGTTGGCGTTCATCGTCACTGCCGTATCCACCGCCTGCAAGAGGCTGTCAGTGTCGATGCCAGCGATGAAGAAACAACCTTTGTCCAAGGCCTCGGGACGCTCGGTGCTCGTGCGGATACACACCGCGGGAAAAGGATGTCCTACGCTGGTGAAGAAACTGCTCTCCTCGGGGAGTGTGCCGCTGTCGCTCACCACCGCAAAGGCGTTCATCTGCAAGCAGTTGTAGTCGTGGAAGCCCAAAGGCTCGTGCTGGATGACACGCGGGTCGAGCTGGAAGCCAGAGGCTTCGAGGCGCTTGCGGCTGCGGGGGTGGCAGCTGTATAGGATAGGCATGTCGTATTTCTCTGCCATGGCGTTGATGGCGTTGAAGAGGCTGAGGAAGTTCTTCTCCGTGTCGATGTTTTCTTCGCGATGCGCACTCAACAAAATGTATCTGCCTTTTTCAAGGTTCAGCCTCTTGTGAATGTCGGAGGCTTCAATTTCCTT
>CADCPZ010000206.1 GCA_902803475.1 uncultured Prevotellaceae bacterium | reverse complement strand
GTCTTTCCTTTTTCTACGAGGACTACCTTCAAACGGTTTAATGCCTCCATTTTTTCATTATTTGCCATAGAAAGTTCAGTATTTGAGCGCAAATATACACATAATAATTGGTTTTACCTAATTTAATGAAGAAAAACAGTAGGCTCTATTTGAAAAGTGCTTAAAAAGACCCTTTACAATTTTGGACCACGTCTCTTTTTCTTCTTCTGTCTTAATCACGAGGTCGGTTCTGGTGATCATTTTTTTGAAGAAAGATTTGCCCTTCGGTCAATTTTGTCACGACTCATCAAAGATAAAAAGTGAAGTTTTCTTTGAATTCGCTGCTCCAAAATTTACTCGAATGAAGATAATAACGTAATTTTGCAGCGTAAAAATGTGTATTGCCACAAAAAATCTCTGAAAATCATGGAATTTAGTCGTAAACTTTATCTTCAAAAACTTATCAAAGCAGATGGTACGAAACTTAAACATTTAACAGAACATTTCCTCCGGTTTCATCTTCGGAACTGGAGGTTTTTGATGGATTGTGGGACTTTTGGGCTTGTAATCTGAAAAAAATGTTTACCTTTGTCGGCAGAATAAAAATTAAACGTATAGAAAGTATATGGAAAATCAGGAGAAAATGAATGTACAGTTGCCGGAGAATGCATTCCGTGAGCTGAAAGAAGGCGAAAAATATGAGCCGATTATGAATCCTCGTCAGACGTTCCCAGAGGTCAATGCGTGGTCGTTGACGTGGGGCGTACTGATGGCGGTATTGTTTTCTGCCGCTGCTGCCTACTTAGGACTGAAGGTCGGACAGGTGTTTGAGGCTGCCATCCCTATCGCTATCATCGCCGTAGGTCTGTCGGCTGCCACCAAGCGCTCGAAAGCTTTGGGCGAGAATGTCATCATCCAGAGTATCGGTGCTTGTTCTGGTGCTGTTGTTGCGGGTGCTATCTTCACCCTGCCGGCTATCTATATCCTTCAGGCGAAGTATCCGGATATGACGGCCGACTTCATGAAGATATTTATTGCTTCGGCATTGGGTGGCATCATTGGCATCTTGTTCCTGATACCCTTCCGTAAGTATTTTGTCAGCGACATGCACGGCAAATACCCGTTCCCGGAGGCTACGGCTACTACGCAGGTGCTGGTGAGCGGAGAAAAAGGCGGCAGCCAGGCTAAGCCGTTGCTCATCGCCGGTCTGGTAGGCGGACTCTACGACTTCATCGTTGCCTCTCTGGGTTGGTGGAATGCTGAGTTTACCACTCGTGTGGCTGAATTCGGACAGACTATTGCCGACAAAACGAAACTGGTGTTCAAGATTGACACTGGTGCTGCAATTGTCGGCTTAGGATATATTGTAGGGTTACGCTATGCGTTCATCATCTGCATGGGATCATTTGTCGTATGGTGGCTCATCGTTCCAGGTATGTCGCTACTCTTCCACGATACCGTTTTGAATATCGGTGGTACAACTGTTACAACTGCTGTTGGCGCGATGAGTCCTGAGGAGATTTTTTCTACCTATGCTCGCAGCATCGGTATCGGTGGTATCGCGATGGCGGGTGTCATCGGTATTATTAAGTCGTGGGGCGTCATCAAGAGTGCCGTAGGCTTGGCAGCGAAAGAGATGAAGGGAAAAGCCCCCTCCAACCTCCCCCTGGAAGGGGAGGCTATAGGCGCTGCTTCCATTGATACGGGTGATGGTGTTCCTCGCACACAGCGCGACATTTCTTATAAGATTATCGGCATCGGTTCTATTGCTGCTATTATCATCACCTTCATCTTCTTCTGGTTAGGTGTGATGCACAACCTGCTGTTTGCCATCGTTGCCATACTCTTGGTAACGGTTATCGCTTTCCTCTTTACCACAGTCGCCGCAAACGCTATCGCCATCGTGGGTAGCAACCCTGTATCAGGAATGACGTTGATGACGCTCATCCTTGCCTCCGTTGTTATGGCGGCCATCGGACTGAATGGCTCTGGCGGTATGGTAGCTGCATTGATCATGGGTGGAGTCGTTTGTACGGCATTATCTATGGCTGGCTCGTTTATCACAGACCTGAAAATCGGTTATTGGTTAGGTACAACACCTAAAAAACAAGAGACGTGGAAATTCTTAGGCACGCTCGTTTCTGCTGCTACCGTTGGTGGTGTCATCATGCTGCTGAACAAAATCTATTCTTTCGATCCGAATGTGGAAGGCTGTCTGGTGGCTCCGCAGGCCAATGCGATGGCTGCTGTCATTGAACCGATGATGAACGGTGCTGGTGCGCCTTGGGTGCTTTATGGTATTGGTGCCTTGATAGCCGTCATCCTCGACCGCTGCAAGGTGCCTGCTTTGGCATTTGCGCTGGGTATGTTCATCCCCTTACAGCTGAATGTGCCGCTGTTGGTCGGTGGTGCCATCAACTGGTTTGTGACCACCCGTAGTAAAGATGAAGCAAAGAACAAGGAACGTGGTGAGAAGGGTACGCTCATCGCCAGCGGTTTCATTGCCGGTGGTGCTTTGATGGGTGTCGTCAGCGCTTTGCTGAAGTTTGGCGGTGTTGATTTTATGTTGGCTGAATGGGTCGCAAACCCACTGTCGCAGATCGCATCTTTAGTCGCTTACATCTTGCTGATCACCTACTTTATCAAGGCAACCAAATAAAAGTGGGAGTTAAATAGGGAGTTAAAGTGGGAGTTAAAGTGGGAGTAAAAAGTAGGCAAATAGAGCCGATAGCGGTGTTTCGTTCGCCGTTTACTTCGAAGTTTGGGATTCCCAGACAAAGCGGATTGGTGGAAACGCTTCGCGGACGTATCGTCTTCACACCAGCTTTCCGACACGAGGAGGCAATACGCGGATTAGAGGATTTTGATTATATCTGGTTAATATGGGGGCTTGAAGCCCCCTCCAACCTCCCCCTGAAAGGGGAGGCAGCTCGACATCATCCTGCTTTAACCGTTCGCCCTCCACGTCTTGGCGGAAATGAAAGGGTAGGGGTGTTTGCTTCCCGTTCACCGTTCCGTCCGAATGGATTGGGACTTTCTTCGGTTCGGATTGCCAAAATCGAAAACGGTGAGATAGAAGTGTTGGGGGCCGATTTGATGGACGGAACCCCCATCTATGATATCAAGCCCTATGTGCCGTATGCCGATTCTCATCCGACCGCTCGTGGCGGTTTTACAGAGAAACGGGAATGGAAAAAGTTGGAGGTGGAAATACCTGAAGAGATACAGTCTGTGTTCTCGTCAGACGACTTGCAGGCATTGATTCAGACGTTAGAACAAGACCCGCGTCCACATTATCATCATGACCCGCACAGAGTTTACGGGATGCCATTTGCCGGACATGATATCAAATTCCGCGTGGAAAATAACAAATGTATTGTGTTAGTTCTCGATTGATTCGACTTTCGGTTTCTGAGCAGGCGCTACGGAAACAGGTTCAATCGTTTTTTGTTCCGAAGAACTTTCGCCCGTGTTGCCGGATGTACTGCTTTCACCTTCTGTTGCAGAACCATCAGACGCTTCCTCTTTAGCCTCTTCCTTTCGGATACTGTTATAGACCTTTTTGGCTTCCTCTTTCTCTGCTTTGTCGATGGAGTCGGCTTTTGCAGTATCTGAAGGCATTTCTTCGTAGGCAGGTTTCTCTTTGCCCAGTAAGGTGGTATCAGGATCGAAGGCAATGGCTTTCCCACTGCGTCCGCTGAAGTCGGTATAGCTGAGTACTGTCAGCAGAATCAGTAAGGCTGTTCCTGCGATGATGAAAATAATCATCGGTCGTCTCAACTTGGGTTCACCGTCATCGGCAGCCTTCTTTTTCTTCTTGGACAGCGGTGCACCACATTCCGGACAATATTTCAGGTCGTCATTGACATTGGATTTACATTCTGGACAAATCATGGTTTTAATGCTTAATTCTTAATGCTTAATGCTTAATTACCGTGCAAATATACAATGTTTTTTTTAATCCACCATTGAATTGGGAGAAAATGTTATTTCTTCTATAAAAAATGAATAATTATTTGGTATATCCAAAAATCTTCGTAAATTTGCACCCCCTAATAAGATGCCGATCGTTTGAAACCATATATAAATAAGGTATAGAACCTATATTATTAACTTAAAACATACAACTTTTAAAATCAGAAACATGAGAAAATTCTTCTTCATTTTGTCACTGTTGATAGTGACACTGACGGTTTCAGCAGTTCCTGCTAAGCGTGGACTTTGGAAAACACTTACATTGAGCAATGGTACAGAAGTACGTGCTCAGCTGGTAGGTGACGAACATGGACACTATTGGCAGGCCGAAGATGGTATTGCATACATCCAGGCTGTTGATGCCGATTACTATGTTCCCGTAGAAGCAAAGCAGGTTTTAGCTAAAGCGAAAGCTCGCCGTGCTAAAGTGAATGCCCAGCGCGTTCAGAAACGTGAGTTTGGTCATCCTACTCACTATGAAGGACAGAAAAAAGGCATCATCATTCTGGTAAACTTTAAGGATAAGTCATTTCAGAGCAGCAATAACAATGCCCTTTATCAGAAAATTGCCAACCAGGAGAATTTCAACGAAGGCGACTTCAAAGGTTCTATGGCCGACTATTTCAAAGCACAGAGTCGCGGAAAATTTGAACTCGACTTCGATGTTGTTGGTCCTGTCACCGTATCGGAAAATGCGTCTTATTATGGAAGCAATGACAGTCAAGGCAATGATAAATATCCAAGCCAAATGGTTTGTGAGGCTGTTACAAAGGCTAAGAATCTGGTAAGTAACTGGAAACAGTACGACTGGGATAATGACGGTTATGTTGATCAAGTTTATGTCGTCTATGCCGGACAGGGTGAGGCTGATGGCGGTGCTGAAACGACCATCTGGCCGCATGCCTATTCTTTGCAAGATGCATATAAATATGGTGATGGCACAGGTTCAGTTACCGTTGGTACAAATTTGAAGGTTGACTCATACGCTTGCGGTCCAGAGCTGGACGGTTACACAGGTGATGTTGCCGGTATCGGTACAATGTGTCATGAGTTCAGCCATTGCCTGGGTTATCCTGATTTCTATGATATTGACTATAGTGGCGGTCAGGGTATGTGTGACTGGGACTTGATGGATGGCGGCTCCTATAATGGCGATGGCTATCAGCCGGCTGGTTATACCAGCTATGAGCGTTGGTTTGCCGGTTGGGAAACACCGATCACCCTTGAAGATGAAGATGTAGAGATCACGAACATGAAATCTTTGCAGAATGGCGGAGAAAGCTACATTATCTATAATAAAGGCAACCGTGAGGAATATTTCCTGTTGGAGAACCGTCAGAAAGAAGGTTGGGATGCTTCTTTGGCAGGTGCTGGCTTGGTGATTCTTCATGTGGATCATAATGAGTCTGTATGGGAAAGTAATCAGCCAAATGATGACCCCAGTCACCAGCGTATGACTTGGATTCCAGCTGACAAGACATACAAATATCAAACGAGTCAGGGCAATAAGTATTATTATACAAGACAGAGTGATGCCTTCCCTTACGGAGAAATAAATTCATTCAACAAGAAATTCGGTACGCTTGCTAAATTCTACACCAAGAATACGAACGGAACCTATTATATGGATGGCTCTGTAGAGGATATTACACAGAACAACGACAAAACAATCTCTTTCAAGTATCTTGCCAAAAGTGCTGAAGATCCAGGAGAAGTACTTCCTTTCTACGAGTCGTTCGATAAATGTAATGGTACTGGTGCAAACGATGGGAATTGGGCAAACACAGTTGCCAATGATTCGAAAAAATTCGTCCCAGACCATGAAGGATGGTATGCAGAAGCCTCCTATGGCGGTTCTAAGTGTGCTAAGTTTGGTGCAAGTAAGAAGACTGGTGTAGCAATGACACCAACGATAGCACTGACCGCTCAGTCAACATTGACATTCAAGGCTGCAGCATGGGGCAATGATGGTACAACGCTCAAGCTTTCGGCCGAAGGTGCAACAGTTGTCTTTAGTCCTTCAGAAGTGACCATGAAAGGTAGTGAGTGGACGACATTCACCGTGAATATGTCTGGTGCAGGAAACGCAAGGATAGTCTTCACGCCTGTTAAGCGTTTCTTCCTCGATGAGGTGCACATCGTTAACCCGAATCCAACAGCTATCGAGACCATTCAGGTTGTGAACCCACGTCCTGCTATGAGCGGCAAGATCTACAGCATCGACGGCCGTTATGTCGGTACAGACTTGAGCGTGTTGAAACACGGTATCTATATCATGAATGGTAAGAAACTCGTGATTAAGTAAGCATAACTAACATCATACAAACAATAAAAGCGGCTGCAATTTGCAACCGCTTTTATTTTAATTCCTAAACACCAGTCCTTCACCGAAGGAGTCGATGATGATGGGTTTTTCGCGCGACACCTTTTCGGCGAGAATCTCCTTGGAGAGTTCGTTGAGCACATGGTGCTGGATCGCACGCTTCACGGGTCGTGCACCAAACTCCGGATCGTAGCCTTCTTCTGCGAGGAACGCTACGGCATGCGGTGTGACCTCCAACGTGAATCCTTGCGGTTCGAGCATCTTTTTCACGCGGTTGAGCTGCAAGGTGACCACTTGGGCGATTTCTTCCTTGCTCAGCTGCTGGAAGGTGATGATCTCGTCGATACGGTTCAGGAACTCCGGTCGCATTGTGGCACGAAGTTGTTCACGTGTGGCATTGCTCGTCATGATGATGATGGTGTTCTTGAAGTTGGCGGTACGTCCTTTGTTATCTGTCAGACGACCATCGTCCAATACCTGCAACAGAATGTTGAACACATCAGGGTGCGCCTTTTCAATCTCATCGAAGAGCACTACACTGTAAGGTTTTCTTCTGACGGCTTCAGTCAGTTGTCCACCTTCATCGTAACCCACATATCCCGGAGGCGCACCAATCAGTCGGCTCACGCTGTATTTCTCCTGATACTCACTCATATCGATTCGCGTCATCATCGTTTCATCGTTGAAGAGGTATTCTGCCAACGCCTTTGCCAACTCTGTCTTTCCCACACCCGTTGTGCCCAAGAAGATAAACGAAGCAATCGGGCGCTTCGGGTCTTGCAGTCCTGCACGACTGCGCCGAACGGCATCGCTGACGGCCGTGATGGCATCGTTCTGTCCGATGACGCGCTTGTGCAGTTCTTCTTCCAAATGCAAGAGCTTATCGCGTTCGCTCTGCATCATCCGGCTGACGGGTATTCCTGTCCAGCGGCTCACCACCTCAGCAATATCGTCGGCGGTGACCTCCTCGCGGATGAGTTTGTTATCGTTGGCAGCAGCCTGTAGCTTATGACTGATGCGGTCGATATCTTCTTCCAGTTCCTTCAGCTTTCCGTAGCGAATTTCTGCCACACGCTGGTAGTTGCCTTCACGTTCAGCACGCTCCGCTTCGAACTTCAGATGTTCAATCTCCTGTTTGTCCTGCTGAATCTGGTTGACCAATGCCTTTTCACTTTCCCATTTTGCACGGAAAGCGGTTTCCTGTTCGCGCAATTCCGCAATGTCCTTGTCGAGGGCAGTGAGTTTGTCGGAAGCAGGTGAACTGCTTCCCACCGTTTCGCGCTTGATGCTTTCGCGTTCTATCTCTAACTGCTTCAGCTTACGGGTGATTTCGTCGAGTTCTTCTGGCACGCTGTCGCGCTCCATACGCAGTTTGGCAGCAGCCTCGTCCATCAGGTCGATGGCTTTGTCTGGCAGGAATCGCTCCGAGATATATCGTTCCGATAGTTGTACGGCAGCGATACAGGCATCGTCTTGAATCCGTACCTTATGGTGGTTCTCATAACGTTCTTTCAAACCACGCAGAATAGAGATGGCAGACAGCTCATCCGGTTCATCAACCATCACCGTTTGGAAACGACGTTCCAACGCCTTGTCCTTTTCGAAATACTTCTGGTATTCATTGAGGGTTGTTGCACCGATAGCCCGCAGTTCTCCACGTGCCAATGCCGGCTTCAGGATATTGGCGGCATCCATCGCACCTTCACCGCCGCCAGCACCCACCAAGGTGTGGATTTCGTCGATAAAGAGGATGATGTTGCCGTTGCTTGCCGTCACCTCCTTAACCACTGATTTCAGTCGTTCTTCGAATTCGCCTTTGTATTTGGCGCCAGCGAGCAGTGCACCCATATCAAGCGAATAGAGCTGCTTGTCCTTCAGGTTTTCTGGTACATCACCACGAACGATTCGTCCGGCCAGTCCTTCCACAATGGCCGTCTTACCCGTACCTGGTTCACCTATTAATATAGGATTGTTCTTCGTACGTCGGGACAGAATCTGCAATACACGACGGATTTCATCATCACGACCAATCACAGGGTCGAGTTTTCCGGCTCGTGCTTCTTCCACCAGGTTCTTGGCGTATTTGGCAAGACTCTGGTAGTTGTCGTCAGCACTCTGGCTTTGTACTTTTTGTCCTTGTCGCAACTCTGTAATGGCTTTCTGCAGTTCTTTTTCTGTGATGCCGGCATCTTTCAGAATACGGCTGGCAGTACTGTTGACCGCCAATAGTGCCAACAGTATGGGTTCTACAGAAACAAACTCGTCGCCCATTTTCTGTGCGATGTCCTGTGACTGCATCAACACTTTATTTGTATCAGACGAGACGTAAGGTTCTCCGCCCTGTACCTTCGTAAGGTGCAGAATCTCACTGTTGACCAGCGTTTCTACTTGCTGTGGGTTGACACCCAGTTTCTGAAACAGAAACGTGGTGATGTCTTTCGCCTTATCCATGATACCAGCCAGCAAGTGTACTGGTTCGATGGCTTGTTGACCGTTACGTTGTGCGATTTGCACCGCCGTCTGCACGGTCTCTTGCGCTTTGATTGTGAATTTGTCAAATGTCATAATTTGTTCTCCTTTCTACATTAAACCTTTTCACTTTTTTCGACTCAAAATATATGCCTAATTGAAAGAAATGACAAATTGTCGGAGAAATATGACGAAATGTCAAAAAGATGTGGTATCTTTGCAGATGTAATATCCCAAACGACCAAAATATGAAAGACTTTAATTTTTATGCGCCTACACAAGTTGTATTTGGACGCAGCTCAGAAGAGAAACTCCCAACACTGGTAAAGCACTATGGCGGCACAAAGGTGCTGGTACACTATGGCGACGGTAGCGCAAAACGTTCCGGTTTATTAGATAAGGTGTTCGGTTTGCTGACCGAAGCCGGTATTCCTTTTGTTGAATTAGGTGGTGTGGTTCCGAATCCGCTGTTGTCGAAAGTAGAAGACGGAATTGCGCTTTGTCGTAAAGAAGGCATCGATTTCATCTTGGCCGTAGGTGGCGGCAGCGTCATCGATTCATCAAAAGCGATTGGATATGGTGTACCGTACAACGGTCCTGTATGGGACTTTTGGGAAGGAAAGGCACAACCGCAGGCTTGTCTGCCTATTGGTACCATCCTGACGATTCCTGCTGCAGGTTCGGAGATGAGTTCTTCGTGTGTGGTTACGAAAGATGAAGGACTCATCAAGCGTGGTATCAATAGTGACCTGTGTCGTCCGAAGTTTGCCATTATGAATCCTGAGCGCACCTTTACCCTTCCGCCTTATCAGACGGCAGCAGGTGCCACCGATATCATGATGCACACGATGGAGCGTTACTTCACCCGTCATCAGGATATGACGCTGACCGATAATATTGCGGAAGCCCTCTTGAGGACGGTGAAAGACTGTGCGCTGGAGGTGATGAAGCATCCTGAAGACTATCGCAACCGTGCTCAGATTATGTGGGCTGGTTCATTGGCGCATAACGACTTAACCGAATGTGGTACAGAGAAAGACTTTGCCACCCATCGTCTGGAACACGAGTTGAGCGCATCCTTCGGTGTTACTCACGGTGCAGGACTCGCTGCATTGTGGCCAAGTTGGGCACGCTATGTGATGAAAGACGAGGAACATGTAGGCCGCTTCGTGCGCTTTGCCGTTAACGTGATGGGTGTGGCAAATGATTTCACCGATCCTCGCGGTACAGCCGAACGTGGTGTGGAAGCGATGGAACAGTTCTTCCGTATGATCGGTATGCCGACCAATATACATGAACTCCTGGGTAGGGAAGTGACCGACGAAGAAATCGACCACATGGTTCAGATGGCGAGTCGCGGCGGAACAGTTACCTTAGGAGCCATCAAGGTGCTGAAGCCTGAAGACATGCGAGCTATCTACAAGATGGCGAGATGATGAAAAGAAAAATCGATTTTTCTTTTGGATTGTGCTCACTTAATCGTATCTTTGTCCCATCCTATTAATAATGTACGCGTATGAAGAAGAGTCTTGTTTTGTTGCTGATGCTGCTGATAGGCAGTACTGTAACGTTTGCCGATGATTATGATGCCCTGTGGAAGCAGGTGAAGAAAGCGGCAGAAAATGATTTGCCGAAAACGGAAATTGATATACTGAAAAAGATTTCTTCAAAGGCAACCAAGGAGAAAGCTTACGGTCAGTTGTTATCGGCAGAAATGCTGATAGTCGGACTGCAAACGCAAATCTCTCCCGACTCTTTGTTGCCCGCAGCAGAACGTCTTCAGCTCAAGGCTGAGCAGGCAGAAAAGACCGACGGCGTGTTGGCAGCCGTTTACTATGCCTCATTGGGCAAGTTATATGGTTCTTCATACAGGATGGGTGATAACCGGACGGTGAAGAGTCGTGAGTTTTTTGCCAAAGCATTAGCCAATCCCGCAGCGCTTGCTGCCCATCAGGATGCGGAATATGAACCGCTGGTGAAAGTGGAGAAGGGTAGTAAGGTGTTTCATCACGACCTGCTGCACGTCATTGGTCGAGAAGCGGGTAATTACCAAGTCCTGCACGATTATTATGAGAAGAGTGGCAACCGCGCAGCAACATGTATGACTGCCCTTTGGTTGGTTAGGGATCGCATGTTCGGCGAGAAACGTTTACAGGCTCTTGATTCCTTGTTGGCTTTGTATGGCGATTTGCCGGAAGCCTGTGAGGTTGCGTTGTTGAAATACAATTATTTGAAGTCGCAGAAAGGTATAAGCCCCAGAGAGCTGAAGGCTTATGCTCAGGAGTCTTTGGCTCGTTGGTCTTCGTGGGCGCGTTCAGATGCCTTTGCCAATTATATCAGCGAGTTGACCACTTCATTGTTTGATGTAGATCTTGGCAACAAGCGTGAACTACCGAACCGTGAGCGTACGGTGAAGTTGACCAAACTCCGCAATATCCAGGAATGGGAGATGCACGTGAGTCGTGTGAACGTAGCTGGTGATACGGAATTGACGACCTATCGCGAGAAAGACATTAAGAAACTTCGTTCGTTGATAACGGAAAAAGACGTTATTGTAGAGCGCCGTTCCTATACGGGAAAGGAAGACTGTGATATCTTTGAAGACTCCATCACATTGAAAGGTCTGCCCTTAGGCACCTATCTCATTGAGTTTAATGGAAACAATGGGACCATTGATACTCCGTTGCGCCTGCTTTATGTCAGCGACTTACAGTTTTTGTTGCAAGAACAGTCCAGGGGCGAACTTCGAATGGTTGTTGTGAATGCAACGACCGGTCAGCCTGTTCCTGGTGCGAAAATTGTGATGTGGGAGTCTCCCCGTTATGGAAAAAGCCGTGAGACGAAAACCGTTACGGCTGATGACAAGGGCGAATATGTTGAAACATTCAAGAATGAGACGCCCGACTACTACTATGTATATACCGATAAGGATAAATCGTGTCCGTATGACTGGCTGTCAACCAGTTACTCTTATTATGAGGAAAGAGAGTTGCAGAACAAAACCAGCGTTTATACCGACCGCCGTCTCTATCGTCCTGGTCAGACCGTTCATGTGAGCGTCATCACCCATCAGGTGAAGGACGGAACGATTGCTTCTGCATTCCCAGACGATCGGGTACATGTTATCCTGCGCAATGCCAATGGTGAGAATGTTGCCGATCAGAATGTCGTTACCGATGAATATGGTACCGCCAGCGCAGCGTTCACGTTGCCGAGGAGCGGACTGACGGGAACCTTTACCGTGATGGCGTACGGAATGGCAAATGGAAGTACAACCATCCAGGTTGAGGAATATAAGCGCCCAACGTTTGAAATCATTATGCCAACCTACGAAGAGAAGTATGCGGCAGGTGATACGGTGATTGTGACGGCTCATGCCAAAACCTATTCCGGCGTTCCTGTTCAGGGAGCAAAGGTGAAATATACCGTCAGCCGTCAGCAGGCGTTGTGGTGGAGTTGGTATGGTAATGCTGAAAACACACCTTTGCTGGAAGACGAAGCCGTTACCGACGAGCAGGGAGCTTTCAAGATGATGATGCCGATGATATTGCCAGAGGAAACGCCGCAGAATACCGGTTATTGGTGGTGTCCGGCCCGTTTCTATCAGATCAAGGCTTCTGCCGTCGTGACCGATATCGCCGGCGAGAGTCATGAAGGCAGTATGCTCCTTCCTATCGGCACCAAGCCGACAGCTTTCCGTAGCGATCTGCCGGAGAAGGCAGTCGAAGACAGCTTACAGTCGGTTACTTTCAATTATAGGAATGCTGCAGGTAAAACCATCGACGGTACGGTGAAGTATTGTTTCGATAATGGTAAGGAGTTGACGACAGCCGCTAACAAACCGGTTAAGATTAGTCTCAAATCAGGACGTCATACCCTGAAAGCAGTCTGCGGTACAGATACCCTCGAACAGCAGGTGATTGTTTTCTCCATGAAAGACAAGCGGCCTGTTATCCATACGCATGACTGGTTCTATATCAGCGACAGTCAGTTCCCACGCGACGGCAGTCCTGTTTATGTACAGGTTGGTGCCAGCTACGAACCCCAACACATTATTTATTCGATTCTCAGTGGCGATGATGTGCTGGAATCTGGCGTCATCGACCAGAACAGTGCCATCACGACCCGTAAGTTTACCTATAAGGAAGAATACGGTTCGGGTATCACACTTAGCTATATCTGGGTACGCGAAGGAAAGGTATATACCCATTCAGCATCCATCAGCAAGCCATTGCCCGATAAACGACTGATGGCTGAGTGGAAAACCTTCCGTAACCGACTGACACCAGGACAGACGGAAGAGTGGACCTTGATGCTGAAGAAACCGGATGGTAAACCGGCAAAGGCGCAGTTGATGGCTACTCTCTTCGACAAGTCGCTGGATCAGATTCGCAAACACAGCTGGTCGTTGTACTTAGGACTCTCTCAGAGTCTGCCGTCAACATCTTGGAGCATGCTGAGCTATGATAAAATAGGTGTTTCTTATGCGGAAGCTCCTTCCACTAAATATGTGGAACGCTTAGAATACAGTTACCTGGACAGAATCTATTTCGATACCTACGGCGATTTTTATGTCAGCAACTACGGCAGTCGGTCAGGAAAGCGGATGAAGGTGGGTGCAGCCCGTGCTGATATGATGATGGCTGCCGAGATGGCTGTCAGCGAGGCGGAAGATAAAGTAACAATCCGTGGTTATGGCAAAGTTCAGGATGCTGACGAGGGTGAGTCTTCACTCAAGAAGGAAACTGAAAAAGATGAAGCAAAAGAATCACCGCAGTTGCGTGAGAATCTGAACGAGACAGTGTTCTTCTATCCCACCTTGCAGAGCGATGCAAATGGTGTCGTATCGATGAAGTTCACGTTGCCGGAGAGTCTGACTACTTGGCGCTTCATGGGTATTGCCCACGACCAGGATATGAACAATGTATTCGTTGAGAACGAAGCGGTGGCTCAGAAGACGGTGATGGTACAGCCGAACGTGCCGCGCTTCATCCGTCAGGGCGACCAGGCAACGCTTAGCGCTCGTCTGTTCAATACTTCCGAGAAGATGGTGAAGGGAACGGCGAAACTGGAACTCCTGCAGCCTGAAACAGAAGAGGTTGTCTATTCCAAGACCCAGACCTATTCGATTGCAGCCAACGGTAGTTCTAATGTGCTGTTTACGATCGATGCCCAGCCGCAGACGTTTGCCTCACCGCTTTATATCTGCCGCGTGAGTGCTGTCGGAGACGGCTACTCTGATGGTGAGCAACACTATCTGCCCGTTCTGAGCAATGAGGAATGGGTGACCAATACGGTGCCGTTCACACAGCATGAGCCAGGAACGAAGACCATCGACCTGACGACTATTATCCCAGAGCATGTCCGTTCGACGAAGCTGACCGTTGAATACACCAACAACCCCGCTTGGCTGATGGTGCAGGCATTGCCGTATGTCAGCAACCCGAATGACAAGAATGCCATCAGTCTTGTTTGTGCTTACTATGCAAATAGTCTTGCCGAGAGCATTCTGAATGCTTCGCCGAAAATCAAGCGAATCATTGAGTTGTGGGGCAAGGAAACGGGTAGTGAGACCTCGCTGATGAGCAATCTGCAGAAAGATCAGGATCTCAAAGAACTGGTGCTCAACGAGACCCCTTGGGTGATGGATGCCAATAACGAAGCTGAACAGAAAGAGGCTTTGGTTCGTTTCTTCGACGAGAACAATATCCGTCAGACCCTTTCCTCTGCATTGGACAAACTGAAGGATTTGCAGAACGGTAACGGTTCGTGGAGCTGGTGGGAAGGCATGAAGGGCAGTCCTTACATGACAATGTCTGTAACGAAGATATTGGTACATCTCAACCAAATGATAGGCGAGCAGACACAAACGAAGAAGATGCTGAACAAAGCATTCGATTATATGGACAACTATATTGCCGAAGAAGTGAAGGAACTGAAGAAGTTGGAGAAGAAAGGCATCAAGGATCTGCGTCCGAGCGAGCTGGCTGTCGATTATCTCTACAGCGTGGCGCTATGTGGCCGCAGCCTGTCTTCATCGGCAAAAGCCAACAAAGACTATCTGGTGAATCTGTTGGCGAAGAAAACGCGTGAGCTGACGATTTACGGCAAAGCTGTTTCTGCCATCATTCTGGGCAAGAACGGATTAACAGACAAAGCCAACATCTATCTGCAGAGCATCAAGGAGTACAGCGTCTATACGGAAGAGATGGGCCGCTATTTCGATACACGAAAGGCTTATTACTCTTGGTTCGACTATAAGATTCCGACCGAGGTGGCTGCCATCGAAGCTTACAAGATTCTGTTGCCTGAAGACAAGCAGACCGTTGAGGATATGCAACGCTGGCTGTTGCAGTCGAAGCGCACACAGGCTTGGGATACACCTATCAATAGTGTGAATGCTGTCTATGCCTTCCTGGGTAATCAGGAGCAGACGATGGGTGTCCTCGTTGACGATTTGGGTGAGAATACCGTGCTGAAAGTAGATGGTAAAGCGTTGGAGTTGCCGCAAGCTACAGCAGGTGTCGGATACGTAAAGACCGTCAAGACTGATGGTGAGATGAAGACCTTTGAGGCAGCGAAGACCAGCAGCGGAACCAGTTGGGGTGCTGTCTATGCACAGTTCTTCCAGCCTGTGACCGATATTGCTGATGCAGCATCGGGCATCACCGTCACGCGTGAATTGATTCCTGTCAACCAGCAGGCATCAGCCAAGCAACAGTTATCACCGATCACCCTGAAAGTGGGCGATAAGATCAAGGTTCGTATTACCGTCAAGGCCGATCGCGACTACGACTTCGTACAGGTTTTAGACAAGCGAGCTGCTTGTATGGAACCGGTTAAGCAGTTGAGCGGCTACCATTGGAATTACTATTGTGCACCGAAAGACTATACAACGGCTTATTACTTCGACCGCTTGTCGAAAGGTACGCACGTGGTAGAAACGGAATATTACATCGATCGTGAAGGTGAATACCAGACGGGAACCTGTACGGCACAATGTGCTTATGCTCCAGAATATACGGGCAGGTCACAGGGATTGAAACTGAAAGTAGTGAAATAAGAACCCCACCCCTAACCCCTCCTAAAGGGAGGGGGAATAGGGGATTCTTATAGGATTAAAAATAGAAAGTTAAAGAATGAATTTGAAGGCATTACGCATTTCGCATTTCGCATTACGCATTATTCTGGCTGCGGCCCCGCTGACGGCATCGGCTCAGCATCTTACAGCCACTCAGCAGGTCATTGATTTGGGAAACATTTTGTATCGACAGCCTACAACGGTGAATTTCACGTTGCAGAACGACAGCCGTGAGCATGTATATATAGATAAGGTGAAAACCAGTTGTGGTTGTGCCACCGTTGATTATCCGAAAAAGAGTATCAAGAAAGGCGAGAAAGTCACGCTTTCTGCCACTTATGATGCCAAGCAATTGGGGCATTTCGAAAAGATTGTTGGCGTTTATATGCGTGGTGTCAAAGACCCAGTGCTGCTGCGTATGAAGGGTGTTGTGGTCAG
>CADCPZ010000205.1 GCA_902803475.1 uncultured Prevotellaceae bacterium | reverse complement strand
TCCTGCTGTAGATGACGCACAGCGCAATGCCATCGAACTGGTAAGCAACATTATTTTGGATGAAGTGAACGTAAAGGAACTGAACTTTGCAGATGATGGTGCCGGTATGCTGGTGAAGAAGGTGAAGTGTAACTTCCGTACGATGGGCAAGAAGTTCGGAAAACTGATGAAAGGCGTAGCGGCTGCGGTAGCAGAACTGACTCAGGAGCAAATCTCCGAACTGGAAGCCAATGGTTCCATTACAGTAAAGGCAGAAGGACAGGATGCTGTGGTTGAACTTGCCGATGTGGAAGTTATTAGCGAAGATATCCCAGGATGGCTTGTTTCCAATGAAGGCAACCTGACTGTAGCGTTGGAGATTGAGCTGACCGATGAGTTGCGCCAGGAAGGTATGGCACGCGAGTTGATTAATCGTATCCAGAATATCCGTAAGGATAGCGGACTCGACATTACCGACCGCATTACCGTTGTCGTTTCTCCAAACGAGCAGATGAGTGCCGCCATAGAAAACTTCGGTGATTATATCAAGACACAGGTGCTTGCCAACACCATTGATGTTGCCGATAATGACGGCATAGAGACTGAATTCGATGACTTCACGCTGAAGGTGAAAGTCATCAAAGCATAAAAAACTAAAAACAAACCAATAACAAACCTATGGCAACAAAAACACGTTACACCGATGAGGAGCTGGAGGAATTCCGCGAAATCATCAACGAGAAATTAAGAAAGACACGTGAGGACTACACCTCTACGATGCGCGTTTTGACTAACCAGGATTCTAACGATGTAGATGACACCTCACCCACCTACAAAGCTTTGGAGGAGGGTAGTACCACACAGTCGAAAGAAGAATTGGTACAGATGGCTCAACGTCAGCAAAAGTTCATTCAAGGACTGGAAGCTGCGTTGGTGCGCATACAGAACAAAACTTATGGCATCGACCGCGTCACAGGTGAGCTGATTCCGAAAGAGCGTCTTCGCGCTGTTCCGCATGCTACCCTGAGCGTAGAGTCCAAGAATGCAAGGAAAAAGTAATGAAAATGACAAAAGGCAAAGTCGCCAGTCTGCTCATCATCATACTGCTTGTCATCGATCAGGTGATTAAGTTGTCTGTGAAGATGAATATGACCTTAGGCGAAAAAATCTATATCTTCGACTGGTTTCAGATCTATTTCATTGAGAACAATGGAATGGCATACGGTATGACTTTCATCAATAAACTAGTATTGAGTCTGTTCCGTATCGTTGCATTCGCAGCAGCCATCTGGTATATTCGCAAGAAAGCCAAAGAAAATGCCAGTTGGGGATATATGATTTGCCTGTCATTGGTAGCTGCTGGAGCTGCAGGAAACATCTTTGACTCTATGTTTTACGGACTGTTCTTCACGGAGTCAACACCCTTTGCGGTGTCGTCAGTCGTAAGTATGGGCGAAGGATACGCACCCTTCTTGATGGGACGTGTTGTCGATATGTTCTATTTTCCCATTATCGATACAACCTATCCAGACTGGTTCCCGATATGGGGAGGTGAGCGGTTCGTCTTCTTCAGTCCTATTTTCAACTTTGCCGATTCCTGTATCTGTGTCGCAGTAGCTTTTATCCTGCTATTCTATCGAAAAGAACTGGATTTAAAGAAAGCAGAAAGTCCGAGCAATCAGACTTCTACGGAAAACTAATCCTTATGCGCATCATCAAAACGCTTGGATTTTTCATGATGATTTTCATGTTGGCATCCTGTAAACCACAGGTGCCATCTGAGTATTTGTCTCCTGGTGAAATGGAAGATATTCTTTACGATTATCATCTTGCCATTGCCATTGCCCAAACACAAAATCCTTCAGGTAATCATGTGGTAGAAGATCAAGCATATAAGATGGCTGTGCTGGATAAATATGGTGTTACAGAACAACAGTTCGAAGCATCTATGCAGTATTATATGCGCCATACGGAGCGGTTGCATGATATCTATTCGGAATTGGCTGAACGGTTGACCGATGAAGCAATGGCACGTGGTGCATCGGCTAGTCAGATTGGCCAATATGGTTCTTTGTCGGAAAAAGGTGACACGACTGATATCTGGGCTGGTATGCGTGCGATGGTATTCTCCCCACAGGCACCATTTAATTCGACTGCTTTCTACCTGAAGGCAGATTCGTCTTATCATCGTGGCGACCGATTGGAACTCCATTTTGATGCGCAATATATTGTTCAAGAAGGCAATCGTGGCGGTATGGCAGTCTTGATGGTGAAATTCCTCAACGACAGTATAGCCAGTCAGATGCAGCATGTCAACAGTAATTCACATTATATGCTGACGCTTTCTGATTCCAAAAGAATAGGAATCAAAGAGGTACGTGGTTACCTCTTGATGACCAATGATGCGATGCAACCTACGAAGTCTTTGAAGCTATTGTGTATTACCAATATTCATTTGGTAAAGATGCATGTGAAGGAACAAGCCACATCTATAGGACAAACTCCATCTGCCAATAGTCCGTTGCAAAACCAAGAGGTTGTTCGTCCGGAACAGCCCTCCAACAGCGTTATGCCTATTCCTGCGCAACGACAAGATATGTTGCCGCCACCAGGTAAGCGTCCTGAACCTATTCAGGATCCACGTAGTATCAAAGGGAATCTTCCCATAAATAAAGAAAATAGGCGTCCTGTTCCCGTCGGTTTTTCAAACAGAAACGATATACAGAAAAACAGACCGGAAAAGCTTAAGAAATAATCTGGAGGCATTCTAAAAAGAAATAAACAAAATTAAACCTTTAATACTTTATATTATGTTATCAGTAAACCAATTGGAAGACAAACTGATTGACCTCGCTTTTTCAGAGGACATTGGTGACGGAGACCACACTACTTTGTGTTGTATTCCGGAAGACGCAATGGGTAAGTCACATCTTCTTATCAAGGAGAATGGAGTGCTTGCCGGAGTAGAAGTAGCTAAGCGCGTGTTCAACCGCTTTGATCCTACCATGCAGGTTGAGGTACTGATCCAAGACGGAACAGAGGTGAAAGTTGGAGACATCGCGATGATTGTAACCGGCAAGGTGCGCTCCTTGTTACAAACAGAACGTCTGATGTTGAACATTATGCAACGTATGAGTGGTATTGCTACACAGACGAGCAAATATGTGAAACTACTGGAAGGAACACACACACGCGTGCTGGATACTCGTAAGACAACACCAGGTCTTCGTATGTTGGAGAAACAAGCGGTGAAGATAGGTGGAGGAACCAATCATCGTATAGGTCTTTTCGATATGATTCTCCTGAAAGACAATCATATTGATTTTGCAGGAGGTATAGCTAATGCCATCAACCGCTGTCACGATTATTTGGAGAAGAACCAGTTGGACTTGAAGATTGAAATTGAAGTGCGCAATTTTGATGAACTCCAGCAGGTTCTCGAATGTGGAGGTGTGCACCGCATCATGCTGGACAATTTCACCGTTCCTGATACCAAGAAAGCTGTTGACATCATCGCAGGACGCTATGAGACTGAGTCAAGTGGCGGCATTACATTCGATACAATCCGCAGTTATGCAGAACAGGGTGTTGACTTCGTATCTGTCGGAGCTTTGACACATTCTGTAAAGGGTCTCGATATGAGTTTCAAAGCATGCTAATTTGCATAATCCGTGGTTCTTAAAATAAAACTTTGCTCTTTCGTGGTGTTATTCTGCTGTACACTTTGCTGTACGGCAGATGTTATCTATTCGTCACCTGTTCATTACCCCATCACACTGGCTGGTAATTTCGGTGAACCTCGACCAGCTCATTTTCATGGAGGGATTGATGTAAAAACCGACAGACAGGAAGGAAAGGTTATTTATGCAATAGCCAGCGGATATGTTTCTCGTGTCAAATCGAACGTTGATGGTTTGGGTAATGCGATCTATATCCGGCAACCAGACGGGCATACCACAATATATTGTCATTTGAAAGCATTCTCACCACGCATAACAGCCGCTATCAATCGGCGTCGTGCTCAGGTGCAAAACGATAGTTGTGAGGTGTTCCTCAAAGCTTCCGACATTCCAGTGGCTGAAGGACAGTTTATTGCTTTTAGCGGTAACAGCGGTCATTCCTTCGGACCGCATCTTCACCTGGAAATACGACAGACAACAGATTGGACGATGTTGGACCCGCTGAACTACCTTTCTTCATTCGTCCGCGACACAACGGCTCCTGAAGCCCTTGCCTTTAGGGTTTATCCACAAGATGCCCTGTCTTATTTCGCTAACGACAACGATCCGTCAGTTCATGCTTTCAGCGATGAAGTGTATGAGGCTTGGGGAAATCTGGGCTTTGCTATCCGAGCTAATGACCACATGGATAGTGTTTATAATGACCTCGGTGTCCGCTATACAACTTTCTATATCGACAATAGGGTAGTTTTCCGTAGTAATGTGGATAATATTCCCAAGTCCAAAAATCCGCTCATCGATGTGTGGGGCGACTCAGCATATTATCATAAAAACAAAGTGTGGTTTCTAAAGTCCTTTATTGAGCCGTCGAACACACTTCCTATCCTATGGGCCGACAGACGGAAAGGAATTATCTATATCGGACAGGAACGTGACTACCTACTCAAATATGTGCTGTCTGATATCTACGGTAATACGACCACATGTGAAATCAAAATCAGAGGAAAAAAGAAAATATGAAAAAGTTTATCATTCTTTTTGTATGTGCATTATTTGGAGTGAGAGCTTCAGCATGTACGAATTTCATCGTTGGGAAAAACGCCAGTCAGGATGGTTCAATTATTTGTACCTATAATGCTGACGATTACGGTTCATTTATCGAATTGTGCCATTATCCGGCAGGAAAACATCAGCCAGGCGAGATGCGCAAGGTGTTTGACTGGGATACTCACAAATATCATGGCGAAATACCAGAAGCTGCCGAAACATACAACGTGATTGGTAATATCAATGAGTGGCAAGTAACCATTGGCGAAACCACATACGGTGGTCGCGAGGAGATGGTTGATCCAGATGGCATCATCGACTACGGTTCGCTTATCTATATAGCTCTCCAACGTTCCCGTACTGCTCGTGAAGCCATTAAAGTGATGACCACATTGGCAGAGACCTACGGCTACAATAGTGAGGGCGAAACATTCACTATCTGCGATCCCAACGAGGCATGGATTATGGAGATGATGGGCAAAGGTCCAGGCTCGAAGGGTGTCGTGTGGGTCGCACTGCGTATTCCTGACGATGCTATCTGTGCACATGCTAACCAGAGTCGTATCGGCACGTTTAACATGAAGGATAAGAAGAATGTACTCTATTCAAAGGATGTGGTGTCTTTTGCCCGCGAAAAGGGTTGGTTCACAGGTAAGGATGCAGACTTCTCCTGGAAGATGGCGTATGCCAAGCCTGATTTTTCTGGTCGCCGGTTCTGTGATGCTCGTGTATGGGCATTTTTCAATCGTTTCTCAGACGATTTCTCACGTTATCTGCCTTGGGCATTAGGAAAAGATCCGAATGCAGAGGATATGCCTTTGTGGATTATTCCGAATCGCAAGCTAAGTGTACAAGATGTGCAGGCTGCGATGCGCGACCATTATGAGGGTACTCCGTTGTCACTTGATCAGGATGTGGCACAAGGAAATTGGGATTCACCCTATCGTCCTTCACCGCTGACCTTCGAGGTTGATGGCAAGAAATACTTTAACGAGCGCCCCATCAGTACGCAGCAGACAGAATTCTCTTATGTTTCGCAGATGCGTTCGTGGCTACCACGTGAAATAGGTGGTGTACTGTGGTTCGGCAACGACGATGGCAATATGGTGGCTTATACGCCTATCTATTGCGGAAACACCATTCAGCCGGAGTGTTATAATACGCCAGGAGCTGATGCCCTCACCTTTTCGGATAAGAATGCCTTTTGGGTGTGCAACTGGGTGAGTAATATGGTATATCCGCGTTATGCTCAGATGTTCCCATCGTTGAAAGAAGTACGCGACTCTTTAGAACAAAGTTATTTTGCTGCTCAGCCATCTGTTGAGGAAAAAGCGAAGATGTTGTACGCACAAGATAAACAAACGGCATTGAAATATCTTAATGACTACAGCAATGAGAAAGCCCAGCAGATGTTGGCACGTTGGCGCGAATTAGCTATCTACTTGATTGTCAAGTACAATGATATGGTTGTCAAGCCAGAGAAAGATGGACAGTTTGAGCGTACCCCCGAAGGTATCGGTGTTCGCGTGAAACGTCCGGGCTATTCAAAGAATGCCCGTCGTGCCTTAGTAGAACAGACAGGCGATAAGTTCGCTGTACCTGAAGAATAAATTCATTTATATATATAATAACACCACCGTTGTAAATTACGACGGTGGTGTTTTATGAGGCTATTGTTCTATAGTATAGAAAAAGAACGTATATTAAATACGATCGAGAACTTTTTGTATCAATGTGTCGATGGTGTTCTTGTAACCTGTGTTCATTTCTTTTGCCCATCGGTTGGCAATAACCATACAGCAGGTCATCGCACGATGGCCGAGGAGAGCAGCAAGACCAGCAAGAGCACTTGACTCCATCTCGAAGTTACAAATCTTCATACCGTCATACTCGAATGCTTCAATCTTTTGATTCTGTTCCGGATCGCCAACAGCAGCACGGAGTTCACGTCCCTGTGGTCCATAGAAACCGCCACAAGCAACGGTATATCCTTTCACCATATCATCGCCAGCAACCTGATTGATTAGTTCTTGGTCGGCAACAGCAACGTATGGAGCACCCTTGATAGGATTCCATGACATGTGCTCTGTGAAAGCCTTTTCCATTTCCAAATCACAAACGTTGTTTCGTCCGGCATAGAAGTTAAGCAAACCATCGAAACCGATACTCTTGACAGACGCAATGAATGTACCTACCGGAGTAAACGGTTGTAACCCGCCACAAGTACCAATACGAACGCAGGTTAATGTACGATGCTCATCCTTTTCAGTACGGGTTTCGTAGTCGATGTTTGCAAGGGTATCAAGCTCGTTCATCACGATGTCGATATTGTCACAGCCAATACCATGCGACTGAACAGTGATGCGTTTTCCTTTATATGTACCAGTGATGGTATGGAACTCTCGGCTCGATACTTCGTGCTCAATGCTGTCGAAGTGTGCCGCCACAGTGTTTACGCGAGCAGGGTCGCCAACGAGAATCACTTTGTCAGCCAGATATTCCGGCTTCAGATGAAGGTGGAAACAGCTTCCGTCTTCATTGATAATCAGCTCAGAAGGAGCATAATACTTTTTTTCCATTGTAAATTTGGTATTAGATCACAGGTTGGCCTGTGATGTGGTTAATGTATATACTATAGTGCAAAGTTAAACATTTCTTTTTAATAACAACGCTATTTTTTGTATTTTTCTTTTGAAAATCAAAAAAAAATCCGGAGATACCCATTATCATTAAGGATTCTCCGGACATATAGAATGTTTATTTATCCTTCCATAAAGACAAAATATACAGCAGCAATGATGCAGAGAAATGCGGCAGCATGGTTCCAATGAAGCTGTTGGTTCTGAAACATCATATTGGCAATGATGGCGAAAACCATCAAGGATATACATTCTTGAATCACCTTCAATTGAACCAATGAGAATGGTCCGCCGTTACCTTCGAAGCCGATGCGATTGGCAGGTACCTGACAACAATACTCAAAAAAGGCGATGAGCCACGAAAAACCGATAACACCTATCAGTGGCCAGTTAGAGGACGTACCTGTTTGCTGGAGCTTCAGATGTCCGTACCACGCTAATGTCATAAAAATGTTGCTCAATACTAGCAGCAATACCGTATAAATTCCGTTCATATTTCTTTTTGTTACTCCTTACTCCTTACTTATTACTTCTCCAACTATACATAGCATTCAAAAATACGGTTGGTATATTCCTTGTTCATTTTTGGTGTTAACAAGCTGACGACAGCAACCACAACAAAACCACCCAACATGGCGATAGCACCGCAGTTGATTGGGTTGATGAGATTGCCCAACAGCATGTTGACTACAGTAATTCCCACACCCCATACAAAACATGCCCATACGGAAACTGTTGTCACTCCCTTCCAATAGAGTCCCAACATAAATGGAGCAAGGAAAGCGCCAGCTAATGCGCCCCATGAGATACCCATCAGCTGAGCTATGAACGTGGGCGGATTCAGTGCAATCATCAGAGAGATTGTGATGAAAAATACAATCAGCACACGCATAATGACTACCTTACGCCGTTCAATATTTTCTGAAACAATATCGTCGATGGTTCCTTCTTCTACTTCACCAGGAAGAGATTTCTTGTCACGGTAGATTAAGTCGAGCGTCATCGTTGACGATGAGGTGAGCACCAAAGATGCCAATGTGGACATCGATGCTGACAACACCAGCAATACCACCAAAGCAATGATGATGTCGGGTAGGGTACCAAGCATCGAAGGAATAATAGAATCAAAATCGAGCTTGCCATTCGGCAAAGTGGGAGGTATGCCAAACAATCTTCCGAATCCGCCAAGGAAGTAACAGCCACCCGCAACGACAAACGCAAAGATGGTCGAAATAATCGTTCCGCGACGGATAGCACTCTCATCAGTAATCGAATAGAATTTACCCACCATCTGCGGCAATCCCCATGTACCGAGTGAAGTCAATACGACAACACCCAACAGATTCCAAGGATCAGGGCCGAAGAGTGAGGCGAAACCACCATTCTGTGTGGTCGCAGTACTATCGGCCGGTAATGCAGCCATCTTGCTGACTGCAGCCGATAAACCACCTTGCGTGTTGAGTACTGCCGCTATCACCACTACGATACCGAAGAGCATGATTATACCTTGAATAAAGTCGTTCATGGCTGTTGCCTTATAGCCGCCCAAAATAACATAGACGGCCGTCAGTATAGCCATAATAATCACACAATATTCGTATGGAATACCGAAACCCATTTCAAAGAGCGTAGAGATTCCTTTGTAAACACCTGCTGTATAAGGAATGAGGAACACAAAAGCAATGACGGAAGCAACGACGCGTAATCCTTGACTATTGAAACGGGTGCCGAAGAAGTCCGGCATCGTGCGACTCTCGATATGTTGTGTCATTAGTTTGGTCCTACGTCCTAATACGAGCCAAGCCAGTAAAGAACCAATAATAGCATTGCCAACACCAATCCAGGTGCTCGATAAACCGTATTTCCAGCCAAACTGTCCTGCGTATCCCACAAAAACGACTGCTGAGAAATAAGATGTTCCGAAAGCAAAGGCAGTGAGCCAAGGTCCTACAGAACGACCGCCTAACACGAATCCGTCAACTGAACGGGCTTGTTTACGTGAAAAAACTCCCACAGCAACAGTGACTATGAGGAAGATGATGGTAAGTAATATTTTGATAAACATATTTTATTATTGAAAATTAGTTACGCATAATTAGAATGCTACTTGAACTTGTGCCTGCAACCAGTTGTAATCAGTATCGAATGAGCGCCAGCAACGGGTGTATTGTGCTTGAACGCGACATTTCCTGAAGAACCAGTATTGTAAACCTATTGTGGCATTCGTCTGTTTATAATCCATCTGTGTGTTGCGGTCAAAGTAGTCGATGCTACCAATGATATCCAGATTCTTGACAACTGTTACACAGCCAGTCATATAGGCGCCCTGACTATTTACTTCGCCATCTTTACCTGTCAGATATTCCGAACGGATACTTAATCCTTTCGACAACCAATGGACACCGATGCTGAGACGGTCGCGACGATAGTTATCGCCAATCTGAATAGCTGGGTTCCAAGGAGCAGTACCGACAGCATGTCCGCGTCCTTTTTGTGCGGAGCCTACGATACGCAATTCTTTAATGGGTCTATACTCCAGTTTCACGATGACATCCTTGTCGCTGTTTCCGTCTTTCTTGTTGATACCTTGACCGTTCATCAAGGCTAACTCATAGTGAACTTTATTCTTGAATATATCGCCATAGACCATCATACCCAGATCACGACCGTATTGTACACCAAAGAGAGGGTCGGCTCCTTCGCCGGCAAGGAATAGTACAGCTTGCGAATAGACATCGATGAGTTCCAAAACAGTCGGCGACATTGGGTTTTCCATACTATAGCTGTGCTTGAACTGTCCCACACGCACCGATAGTTCATCATGACGGGTAAACCGGTAGTCGGTGTAGTATTCCTGTACAACGCTTGAAAAATCGTGCATAAACAGGAATGACCAACGGTCGGTGACTCTTGCTTTCACCCAGAAAAGCGTACGCTTCAAATTGAATGAACTATTAGTTTTTCCTTGCGCATTGTCGTAAGAATAGCCACCTTGTGCATATCCGTGTACCTCCAAACGACTAATCAGGTCCTTCACCCATTTTTTGTCGGTCAGCTTGTCAATTACTGAACTGCTTTTTTTAGTTTCTTGAGCATCTACAGTTTGCTCTTGAATAACAACAGAATTATCTTGAACAACAGCTGACTCTTTCTGAGTGATAACAGAGTCTTGTTGAAGAATGACAGGATGTTCTTGATTTTGCGTTGAAGTCTGTTGAGCATCCGCCTGATGCTCCTGTGCTGTAATAGTCAGCTGTCCCACTAATAATAGTAGGACAGCTGTGATAAATTTTCTCATAAATATTGTTTTGTGTTGTATCGTTTCAAAAGACATTATCCTCTCAGCTGTTTATCCATATTCAAGGCAGCTCGACGTCCGTCACCCATCGCAAGGATAACCGTTGCACCACCTCGAACGATATCACCTCCGGCAAAGATAGTTGAACGTGAAGAACGCATGTCTTCGTTGACGGCAATCGTGTTCTTGCGTCCAAGCTCCAATCCTTCAATTGACTTCGGAACCAGCGGGTTTGGAGAAACACCGATAGCAACAACTACCTGGTCAACTTCCAGTTCAACGGTCTTACCTTCCACAGGCACAGGTGAACGACGCCCGCTTGCATCAGGCTCACCGAGTTCCATCACCTGTAAAACAGCCGCACAAACAGCACCGTTCTCATCGGCTTTGTATTCAATTGGATTATGTAGTGTGAGGAAGTTGATACCTTCTTCTTTGGCATGCTTTACCTCTTCAAGACGGGCAGGCATCTCTTCTTCTGAACGACGATAGACGAGTGTCACCTCAGCACCTAAACGTTTGGCTGTACGACAAGAGTCCATAGCCGTATTACCACCACCAACGACCATCACTTTCTTGCCTAAGTTGATTGGAGTATCAGTATGTGGATTGGCAGCATCCATCAAGTTTACACGCGTCAGATATTCGTTCGACGACATGATGTTGATGGCATTCTCGCCTGGGATATTCATGAAGTTGGGCAAACCGGCACCAGATGCTACGAAGATGCCCTTGAATCCCTGCTGTTCCAACTCGTCCACGCTGATGGTCTTGCCCACGATGACGTCAGTCTGGAAGTGAACTCCCATCTTGCTGAGGTTCTCTATCTCCACATCTACGATAGCATTGGGTAGACGGAATTCTGGAATACCGTATTTCAATACACCGCCAATTTCGTGTAGTGCCTCAAATACATATACATCGTAGCCCTTCTTCACCATGTCGCCGGCAAAGGAAAGTCCTGCAGGGCCTGAACCAACGACAGCTACCTTCATACCGTTAGAAGGTTCAATATCGGGCAGGGAGATATTGCCGCTCTCACGTTCATAGTCTGCTGCAAAACGCTCCAGATAACCGATTGCAACGGCTGGCTCGTTCATCTTCAAATGGATACAACGACTCTCACATTGTTTCTCTTGCGGACAAACACGACCGCAGACAGCTGGTAGGGCAGAGGTGGTCTTCAACACTTTGGCAGCTGCCAGGAATTCGCCGCGTTCAATATTCTTGATAAACGATGGAATATTGATATTGACCGGACAACCTTCCACACAAGTAGGCTTAGCACAATCCAAACAACGCTTAGCTTCTGTCAGCGCCATCTCCTTTGTCAATCCGAGGTTTACTTCCTCAGTACGGGTGGTTGCACGATAAACTGGGTCGAGTTCCGGCATCTTCACACGTTCAATCTGTGTGCGCTCTTTCGGCTTCATCGACTTGCGCAAAGCTACACGCCATTCTGCATCGCGGTCTGTAAGTGTTTCGATAGAATCAATGGCTTTTGTGGGGTTGGCGGGGTGTTCGGATTCATTCTGTGAATTTGCCCCATTCTGTCCATTAGCGTCTGCCATTCCTGTCAGGTGCTCTTCATAATATTCCATCTCTTCCTGTTCGGCACGCTTGAAGGTACCCATGCGCTTGAACATCTCGTCCCAGTCAACCAATGCGCCATCAAATTCAGGACCATCGATGCAGACAAACTTCGTCTTACCGCCAATGGTCAGACGACAAGCACCGCACATTCCCGTTCCATCGACCATAATGGTGTTCAGCGATACATCAGTAGGAATATTATATTTCTGTGTCAACAGGCAGGAGAACTTCATCATGATAGGAGGTCCGATAGCAAACGCCTTGTCGATGTGTCCTTCTTGCTGAATGAATTTCTCGATACCTACCGTTACCACACCTTTCTCTCCGTAAGAGCCGTCATCGGTCATGATGATAACTTCGTCTGAACTCTCGCGAACTTTGTCTTCCATGATGATCAAGTCTTTCGAACGACCAGCCAACACAGACAGTACGCGGTTACCTGCAGCCTTCAAAGCCTGGATAATCGGCAACATCGGCGCAACGCCCACACCACCACCGGCACAAATAACTGTACCGTATTTCTCAATGTGTGTAGGATTACCCAACGGACCTACCACGTCAGCCACGTAGTCGCCTTCATTCAAATTACATAACTTGATACTACTCAGACCCACTTTCTGTACTACAAGTGTGATGGTACCGCGATTGATGTCGGCTTCAGCAATTGTCAGCGGCATACGCTCACCTTGCTTGTCAACTCGTACGATGACAAAGTTACCAGCCTTACGGCTTTTTGCAATCAGAGGAGCTTCAACCTCAAAGAGATACACCTTCTCTGAGAACTGCTCTTTACGGATAATTTTATTCATAATGTTATAAATTGGTCAAAATTCGGCTGCAAAGATAGTAAAAAGATAGCAAACAACCATGAAAAGATTGACAAAATGATGCAAACTCGTTTGTTTTTCTATCATTTCATATTATACAAGATAAATCCGTAGATGTCGGCTTGTTCTTCCAATATCTTTGCAAGTGGTTTGCCGCCTCCGTGTCCCGCTTTCGTATCTATACGGATGAGGACGGGTTTGTTCCCTTTCTGACACTCTTGAAGGGTAGCAGCAAATTTAAACGAGTGAGCTGGTACAACACGGTCGTCGTGGTCGGCTGTAGTAACGAGTGTTGCCGGATAAGCGGTACCTGGTTTCAGGTTGTGGAGTGGGGAGTAGGCACGCAGGTATTCAAACATCTCCTTTGAGTCATCACTCGTACCGTAGTCGCTCGCCCAATTCCATCCTATGGTAAACTTATGATAGCGCAACATATCCATTACACCAACCTCTGGAATGGCAACGCCAAACAGTTCTGGACGTTGTGTCATGCAGGCTCCTACCAGCAGTCCGCCGTTCGAACCGCCCACAATGGCAAGCTTGTCACTGCAGGTGTATTTCTGGCTGATGAGCCATTCGGCTGCTCCAATGAAGTCGTCAAACACATTCTGCTTCTGCATCTTTGTGCCTGCCTGATGCCATTCTTCACCATATTCGCCACCGCCACGCAAGGAAACCTGTGCATAGATGCCGCCCTTTTCGAGGAAGGAAATGCGTACGGCTGAGAAGCCAGGACCTAATGAAATATTGAAACCTCCGTAGCCATAGAGAAATACGGGATTCTTGCCGTTGCGCTTCATACCTTTCTTATAAGTAAGGAACATCGGGATGCGTGTGCCGTCCTTGCTTTGGAAGAATACCTGCTCGGAGGTATAGTCGTCCAAACGGAATTTTACTTTCGGCGATGCATACACAGTGCTCTGGTCTTTGTCCATATCATATTGGTACACGGTACCAGGAACGGTAAACGATGTGAAGGTATAGAAACATTCCGGTTCCTTCTCATCGCCTGTGAATCCTACACTACCCACCGACGGCAGATGTACCTCATGCTTCAGTTGTCCGTTGAGGTCGTACAAATATGCATGGTCGGAGGCATCTTGCTGATAGGTCAGAACCAACTGGCGGTTGATGATTTCTGCACCGCTGAGCACGTGCTGCTGTTCAGGTATCAGTTCCTGCCAACTCTCAATGCCTGGATGGTGGATGTCTGCGGTCATAATGCGCCCTTTAGGTGCTTTGTAGTTGGTGAAGAGATAGATGCGGTCGCCATCATTATAAATGGGACTATACTGACAGTCCATATCTGTGGTCATCTGGATGAGTTGCGACTGGGGCTTTCTCAGGTCACGTACAAAGAGGTTGTTACCTGCACCGGCTCCAGCCTCGTAAAGGAACATCATTGTTTCTTCCTCGTTGACGCTGCAGAAATAGAATCTTTTCGGATAGGCTGGATTCTGGTAGAACAGCACATCCTCGCTCTGTGGCGTACCAATCTTGTGATAGTATATCTTATGACCTTCGTTCACGTTTGAGAACTCCTTGCCTTTCACAGGTGCATCGTAGGCACTATAGTAAAAGCCGTCGCCTTGCCAGGCAGCATCAGAAAACTTTGCCCATTCAATGTGGTCTTCTGTCAGCTGACCGGTCTTCAGGTCGATGACGAAAAACTCCTGCCAGTCGCTACCGCTACGCGAAATAGCGTAGGCAGCATACTTGCCGTTGTTTGAAAAACTAACATCCTTCAAGGCCACCGTACCATCGGTGCTCAACGTGTTAGGGTCAAGGAACACACGTGCTTCACCGTTCAGGTTGTCTTTCACGTACAGAACACTTTGGTTCTGCAAGCCGTTGTTCTTATAGAAATACCATTTCCCGTGTCGTTTTCGTGGAGCTGAGATTTTCTCGTAGTTGACGAGTTCGGTCATGCGTTTCAACAATTTCTCACGGAAGGGTATCTTCTGCAGGTATGCGTTTGTTACCTTGTTTTCAGCTTCCACCCAAGCTGTTGTCTGCTTACTGGTATCATTCTCTAACCAACGATAGGGGTCTGCAACTTTTACACCGAAATATTCATCAACTGTGCCGTCTTTCTCGGCTTTGGGGTAATGCAACGCTTGTGCAGAAACACTTGTGGCGGCGAATGCTGTCATCGTCATCAGGATCAGTTCCTTTTTCATTATCAGTTTTCGTTATTGTTTTCGTTAATATAGGTACAGCTTGATTTGATATTGATAGACCGAACCATAATCGTTCACTTCAATTTCTATCTCTATATCTTCAACCCTGATTTCACCTTTAGCTTTTAGGTATTGATCACTTTTCTTTTGATAGGAGATGGGAAATCCCAATTCGTTCAGGTCGCTGACAATTAAGTCCAGATAGTCGTATAGACCACGCGTCATATCATTCTTGCGGATTTCAAAACCATATAACCAATCTCTATGCCAATCATATTTAGGTGCGTTGTCTATACAGAAATTGTAGAAAGGTAAACCATGATAGTTGATGTTAAGCGTAGGATTCTCATGTTCATATACCCAAACCTCATCGTTATCGCTGTTGGAACTCAAAACATAATTTTGCTTGACAGCGTCTGCTATCGATTGATAGGAATTGCTTTTGTCGAGCATATTCATCTCAATCGTTCCCAATGGACAAACGAGGTATGTGGCCAATTGTCGAGCCGATTCGCTGAGCTGGGGCAACGCTACGGCAGTAGAATCTGCATAGGCGTCTTCATACGCTACGGAATCAACAGCATAGTCATCGTAATAGTAATTGTACGACTTCTTTTTCTTTGTTGTTTTCTTTTTCGCAACCGGTTTCTTGGTTGTCGGTTTTGTGGCAACTTTCGTTGTCGTCTGTTTCTTCACAACGGGCTTTGTCCGTACATTCTGTCCGAATACCACGTTAGCGCAGAGTGCGCAAAGAATAATCAATAGTGTTTTCATAATCTTATGTTTTATGGGTTTATTGTACTCATTACCGCACCTTTCTTGTCATACCACGTGCCTTTATATTCTTTTCCTTGACGATATTCGCCCTCAAAGTAACTACCGTCGTCGCCAAATGTGTATTTGCCTTCTCCCTCAAAGAAATCATTCACAAAGGAACCTTCATACTTGTCACCGTTCGAGAAGGTGAG
Organism: uncultured Prevotellaceae bacterium; assembly: GCA_902803475.1. Lineage (GTDB taxonomy): Bacteria > Bacteroidota > Bacteroidia > Bacteroidales > Bacteroidaceae > Prevotella. The sequence goes on along the minus strand of CADCPZ010000205.1, from coordinate 2,580 downwards.
CACTGCATTGCTGCCGTTGCGCATGCCGTTGGAGTAGTGACCCTCGTAGGTCGATGTGATGCCCTCCACGTTGGTGGCGTAAGTACCCGTTCCGAAGCCTTCCGGCATGTTGTCCTCGCTGATGGGACCCGTGTATTGGAACGAAATCTTCTCGCCGTTTTGATAAGTGATGGTTACGGGGAAGTTCACCACGTCTTTCGTCACAATCTCCGAACTGGTTGGGTTGTTCGACTTTACGATGCTGATAATACCGTAGGCCAGTATTGCCACGAGTACGGCGATGACGATGTAGAGCACGTATTTGTGGCCTTCCTCCTCGTCGTCTTCCTCGTCGTCTGTCACATCATTGACAGGTGGATAGGTGGGTTCAGGTTTCGGCTCTACAGGTGTAACAACCCGTGTTTCCTCGTTTTTCGGCTCAACCACAACCGTCTCTTCCTCCACAATGGGTTCGGCCATTCCGTTGTCGATGATGTCGAGAAACGCCTCTGTGGTCTGCGGACGGTCCTTACGCAATGGTTGCATCGCAGCCTCGATAGCTTGCCATACGTTTCTGCTGACTTGCGGCGGCTGCTGACCGATACCTTGTTCCAATACCACAGCTGCCTCTGGAGGAGTTTCGCCCGTCAGCAGGTAGTACAACGTGGCGCCTAAGCTATAGATATCGGTCACAGGTGAGAAGTCGTGCAGCGAGTTCTGGTATTGTTCCAGCGGTGCATAGCCCTGCGACAGTCCCACTGGCGTGCTACTGGTCTCGTTGCCGTGCTCGTCGTAACTCTTCGAGATGCCGAAGTCGATGAGCATCGCACGACCGTTCTTGTCCAACAGGATATTTCCTGGCTTCACGTCTAAGTGACAGATATGTTTCTTCTGGTGCATATAGCCTAATGCATCAGCAATCTGACGGATATATGTTACAGCTTGAGCCTCAGAGAACGGGCCGTTGGCTTTCACCTTTTCGCGCAGCGAACCGCCATCGAGGTACTGCATAGCATAATAAACCGTACCGTTCTCCTCGAACACATCCAGCACTTGCACGATATTGGGGTGGGAGAGGGTGGCAATGTTGCGTGCCTCCTTGATAAACTTCTGGCGGAATTTCTCGGTCTGCTCCTTGCTGCCTGTCGTGGGCACACTCACATAGGAACTCTCTGCGTTGCGTACACAGAAATCCTTGATGAAAAACTCTTTGATGGCGATAGGCACTTCAACGGTCATACCTCCCAGATTGCCTGCTAAGGCGCTCTTCGTAGTAGCCTTATAGGTGATACCAAATCCACCTTGTCCCAACACGTGGTCTATTGTGTATTTCCCAGCCTGAAGCTGACTTCCTGTTTTAAGTTCGTACATATTTTTGTTTTGTTTACTTCAAAATGTCATTTAAAATTTATGCCGCAAAAATACAAATTATATTTTGAAAATCAGCATAATTCTTTCGTTAATTATTAAATATGGTATATAAGCTGACATTTTGTAAAAGAATCATACAACTCAGTAAGATTTTTTTTACTGTTTTTTTTGCAGTTTAGTAAATAGTTCTTATCTTTGCCCACAGAATATTGACAACGTAACATCATACTTAATACTAACCCGTTCAGGGGTTGCGGCTCCTGTAACACAAAACCTACAATTATGAATAACCAACAAGAAAGTTTTGAGGAGAAATTCCAGAACCTCAACAACACGGCTGACATGACGTCACAGTTTGATCCACGCGACATTCAGAACAACAAAGTAATGGCTATTCTGGCTTACTTCGGTATTCTGGTGCTGATTCCTATCTTTGCAGCCAAAGAGTCTAAGTTTGCACGCTTCCACGCCAATCAGGGACTGATTTTGTTTATTGCAGGAATTGCATATTCTATCGTCTATAACATTATTGTAACCATTCTGCTTTCAATTTCTTGGCGTCTGTATTGGGTTTCTTACATCCTTAGCTTAGTTTGGCTTTTCTTCTTAGTACTGGCAATTATTGGTATCATAAATGCTGCCCAAGGAAAAGCGAAAGAACTCCCATTGGTTGGAAGTTTTAAAATTCTGAAAGTTTAAAACGGTTCGCGCTATCGACGGAACGTATTAACAAAAGAAAGGCACCTTCTGGTGCCTTTCTTTTGTTGATGTAATTCTTACTTCAAGAGAACGCCTGTAGCCGTGTATCGTTTACTGTTCTTCTCGATAACGAGTTGTCCGTTATAAACATATTTTACAACACGACCAGCGTTGTTGTTGGTTGTGATGCTGATTGTTTGTACACCCGTTGTGGCGCCATTCATCTTTTTGCCATTCTGGTCGAATACTCCTTCGCTCATTGGTCCAGGTGACTTGATGGCTTTGTCGAATTCGTCTATGTCAACAGCAGGGATAGCATCGGTATAAGTCTTCCAGATTTCAATCTTACCTGAGCCTGCATATTTCTTCAGGATCTCAGGCACGTCAGCAGTCTTGTCTATTTGGTTAAGGCTGTAGTCTGGATAGTCTTTTGTAGGATACCAGTCTGTCGTGTACATGTCTGTAACTTTTGACTTATAGCCGTCGATATTTGAATAGCCTTCCAACAGATTGTCGCAGGTCTTATAGATA
>CADCPZ010000204.1 GCA_902803475.1 uncultured Prevotellaceae bacterium | reverse complement strand
ATCCTTAACAAAGTCATCCGTAGTAATGTAGGCGAATGTGTCATAAGTATCAGTACCAGGAACCAACGGACGCTGAATACCAAAGGTCACCTGTTGTGCAAATGCAGAACCTGCCATCAAGGCTGCTACTGCCAAAAGAGTAATTTTTTTCATGTTCTTGTTTTTTTTAGTTAGTAAATAAGCACTTGGGCTGAGCCTAAAACCAGCCCAAGTGCCAGGTTATTATTCATTTTAATTTCTCACGTATGGGTTGTATCCTGGGTTCTGTCCGAACTCTTCTGCATTCTGCAGCTTGTCAAGATAGGTATTCGGAATTGGCCACAAATTGTTGTGCTCATCAACAACGTCATTGCCGTCCATTGCCGGATTGTGACCACGAACATAATCGACCAGTTTACCAGTACGCTTCAGGTCGAACCAGCGCAGCCACTCACCGCAAAGCTCGCGGGCACGCTCTTCGAGAATCCACTCGATGGTCATCTGATTAGCTGTCACTTGAGCTTCAGCAAGTGAGTGGTTTGGCTTTACAACACGTGCATTGCGGATTTCCTGATTGATAATCTGTGCAGCAGCAGAAGTGTTGCCCAGACCGATGTAGCATTCTGCAGCAATCAGCGGCATTTCTGAATAACGGATTACTGGAACGTCTGCGAAACCTACGTTACCGTTAGCAGCCTGCAGCAGGATGGTACCATTCGGATCGCGGTCCCAGATACGGAATTTCCGGAAGCGTGGGAAAGAAGAAGCGATATAAACAGAAGACTCATCTGGTTTACGAATCTTACATCCACCCAACTGTGTCATAGCCTCTGTTTGATAGATATCGTCAACACCTAACAGGAGAACACCTTGATTAGCAGCTGCTATCTTTTCATCATTCGTTACATGTTTCCTTGTGAACTTCAAGACGGTCTGACCTTTCTGTACGGTCTTACCAACGAGAGATGCAGGACCTTTATAGTTGTCAACCATTACCTGCGTCCATCTATAAGAACCGCGTGGGTTGTTCTCTGGGAATTCTTCCTGGAAGAGAGCATCGTAACGAGCATCCCAGTCCTCCCACAGGTTCAGGAAGTAATAGGTAGGCATGAGCAGTACGCTCTCCTTCGGATACTCCCACTCCTCAGCACCAGCAGTGATACCAGCACGCTCCAACAGACGTGGTGCCCAATAGAGGTGTAGACGGTTCGGGTTCTTCGGCTGTGCATTGAGTGAAGAAATAGATGAGTGGGTAACTACCCACAGGAACTCGGTATTGTTCTTGTTGTTCTTAGCCTGCCAGATTTCATCGTAAGTTCCATAAAGCTGAATACCCAACGAAGACTTGTTGTTGATTACATAGTTGGCGGCATCCAAAGCCTTCTGATAGAACACTTTCTGCTCTGCACTACCTGGAGTCTCATACTGAGCGCGAGCCAAGCAAGCACGGGCAAGAATACCATAAGCGGCCTTCTTGGTTGCACGACCGACATCGCCATGAAGCGGAGTAACAGGCAACAACTGAGTAGCCTTCTCTGCATCAGGAATAATCACTTCGTCGTAGATAACCTTACGGTCGGTACGATAAGCCTTGAACTCTGGTACAGAAGTCTCCTGCGTGCGCATTTCAATGTCGCCAAAGAACTCTACAAGCCACCAGTAAGCGTATGCACGAGTGAAACGAGCCTCACCCTCATAGTCGGCTTTCTTTTCAGCAGAGAGGTTGACGACATTGTCAATACGGTTGATGACCATATTTGCCAGGTTCACATTATCATATACACGGTTCCATGCACCAGCAATCTGACCGCGGTCGCCCTGCAGGTTCACATAACGTGTCATCTGCATACCATATTCATTCTTTTCAGGAATGTTTGCCCAGATATCACCAGACCCTTCCATATAGAGTGCAGGGTCCTCACGTCCGTAGTATTTCCAACGGAAGTTATAATACATCTGGTTCACCAAGTCTTCCATACCCGTTTCTGTGGCAAGAACCTGATCGGCACCTTCGCCTGAAGGATTATACTCATCAAGGTTGCACGATGTAAATCCGAACAACGATGCCCCCATGAGCAGTGCTCCTACGAAATATTTTCTATTCAGTTTCATAAGTCTTAAAGAATTAGAAGTTAACATTTAAACCTAAGGTAACACTACGCTGTTTTCCTTCCGGATCCCAGTGCTTCATCCAATCGTCCTTAACGATATAGAATGGGTCGTTAACCGTTGCATATATGCGGAGTTTCTCAATACCAATAGCATTGGTAATGCTCTTCGGGAAGGTGTATCCCACTGCAATTCTCTTTACCTTGATGAAAGAGTGGTCGCAGTATGACAAAGACTGATAACCTACATAGTCGAAGAGTTTGCGATTCTTCATCAGACCAGGAAGACTTGCATTCTCATTGATGCCTTCTATCCAATAGTCCATGTTGACATATTTACCGCCATTATCCGGATCAAAGTTTGCCAATGGGCTTTCACCCCACTGTCCCCAACGTGCATAGAAGTAAATATTGAAGTCGAAGTCTTTCCAACGGAAGTCGTTGTTGAAACCAGCAAACCACTTCGGAGTGGTAGAGCCGATATAACCGATATCCTTATTCTGGTCAATAACATTGTCACCGTCGAGGTCGAAAACTCTCACGTCACCTGGTTGGAATGGCTGTGTCTTGTCAGCATCCTTGAAGTAGCTTGCAGCCAGAGCAGCCTCATTGGTCTTCCAAATACCATCATATGTGAAAGTCTTATAGGAATGGATTGGATGACCGAGCATCAATGTTCCGTCCTCCTTGTTGGTACCAACTTGGATGTCTGTACCATCAACAAGTTCATCGATGCGCTCACGGTTGGCAGAGAATGTCAATGTTGAATTCCACTGGAAGTTCTTGGTGACGATGTTGCGGCTGTTGATAGCAAACTCAATACCGCGGTTACTGGTTTCACCGATGTTGGTGTAGGTAGCAAACTTACCGTCGTTACCTGCTGATGTTGGGAGAGAACGGAGAAGAATCAAGTCTTTCGTCTTGGTATAGTACCAGTCGAAGACGATGTTGATACGGCTCTTCAACAGTGTCATGTCGAAACCGATATCAGTGGTGTAAGACTTCTCCCACTTGGTATCAGTATTACCCACGAGGGTATAACCACTACCATTCTGGTCTGTTACACCAGGGATATAGCGGTTAGCCTGTGTGTCCTGGAAACCAAAGCTCCAGTTAGCAAAGGTAATACCAGACTGTGTACCATAAACGCCAATACCAGCATTACCGGTCACACCATAGGTAGCACGGAGTTTCAAATCGTCGAGCCAAGACTTAGTTGACTGCATCCATGGTTCGTCTGATACACGCCATGCGATAGCTGCTGATGGGAAGGTATCCCATTTGTGACCAGTAGCCAGTTTAGAAGCACCATCGCGACGGAGAGAAGCTGTGAAGAGGTAGCGGCTCTTCCAGTCGTAGCTGATACGTCCAGCGTATGAGAAGTTCTGCTCCTGAGTGTATCCACTGGAATGAATTGAACTACCAGCACCACCATCATTAGAGGCAAGGTTCCACCAGAGGTTACTTGCCAGCGTCTGACCGATAGATGTTGCACTGAGGAAGTCTGTTGACTTGCGGTTCCATGTGGTCAGCAAGGTTAATGTCAAGTGGTGGTCTTCTGGTAACATTGTGAACTGATAGGTAGCAATATTGTTCCACTCAACGTATGTGCTGGAAGTCTTTCTCATCGTTGCAGAAGTCTGATAGGTTCCCGCATCAATCTGCTGAGCTGACTGACCATCAGTATAAGAACCATTGGTTCCATTCGTCAAGTGAGCATTTACCTGAGTCAAGAATGTGAAGCCTTCGAATGGATGAATATCGATATAAGCATTGGCAACAACATTGGTTCCGTAGCTCTTTGACTTGTATAGGTTGTCGCCTTCACTGTTGATCAATGGGTTTACATAACCACTGTTCTCCAATGGACGCTCTACCATATTAGTACCAATCAGATAGGATTCTGTATCTACGTCATAGTATCCGTAAGGACTACCCAACTGCATGTCGGTAGTAGGACACTGCTGGTAAGGAGAACCGTAGTTGCGGTTGTGTGTCAACTGGAAGTTTACACCTGCACTGATCCATTTATAAATCTTGTGGTCGATGTTGGCACGCAAGGTGTAACGGTCTGTACCGCCACTATTCTTCCACTTGCTGCCGTCGTTGGCATAACCAAGGCTGAAACGGGCAGTCGTTCTCTCTGTACCTCCAGAAAGGGTAATAGTATGGTTGGTGCTCCATGTGGTGCCCTTCTGTACCAAGTCCTCATAGTTGGTCCATACGTTGGAAAGATATGCAGCATAAGCAGCATCACTGCTGAACAGGTTTCGGTCGTCAGCTGAGCTTGACCAAAGTCCTGCGTTGGCTGCTGCCAAACGACGTGCTTCGTAATAGTTCTGACCTGAACGATAGTCAGGATGCTGCATACGGAAAGCAGCTGTCACATAACCATCATAAGTAACACGCATCTTACCTGCCTCTGCCTTCTTCGTGGTGATGATGATAACACCATTGGCACCCTGAGAACCGTAGATTGCGGTAGAAGATGCATCCTTCAATACGTCGATAGACTCGATGTCTTCAGGGTTCAAGTCGCTCATGGAACCACCCTGTACACCATCGATGATAACCAGTGGCTCATTGCTACCGTTGATAGAACGGTTACCACGAATACGGAGTTCAGTACTACCGTCTGCATTTGGAGCAATGTCAAGACCAGTGATTCGACCCTGCATAGATGCTGCTACGCTGGAGGTAGGAGTCTGAAGGATCTGCTCTGAACGAACAGAAGCAACAGAACCCGTCAAATCACGTTTCTTCACTGAACCGAAACCGATGACTACGACCTCGTCAAGACCAAGCTCATCTGGCTCCATCTGGAAAGTACCGTCTTTTGCAGCAACTGTCAACGTACGGAAGCCCGTATATGACAATTCGAGCTGTGCACCTGCAGGTACTTCAATGGTAAAATTACCGTCGAGGTCCGTTATCGCACCTCCACCAACAGTACCGACAACCTTGACGGTCACACCAATAAGAGGCTCGCCTGTTTCATCAACTACGTGACCTCTGACAGTTTTTGTCTGCATGACTGACGCAGGCTGTTTCGTGGCATTGCCGCCCTCTGCAAAAGCTGTTGCAGGAGACAATAACACCGCCAAGCCGAGAACTACAAAAGTTCTCTTCAAGCTAAAACTTGATTTGTGCTTCATAATTTTGTCATTTAGTTAGTAAATTAGGGTTTAAACATAAAATTTACTTTAAGACGAAGGTGGTTTTAATATGTCATCACATATTTTTAAAATAATTATCCATTTCATGCTTCTGATTCTTATCTCTTGATACTATCACTTTACATAAGGGTGTGGACATTTCAGGAACACGAACGTCATAAAAAAAAATAAACCAAACTCTCAACAACATGAAGAAAGTAGTAGCTGTACACACCGCAATGGCACTCGTGGAGCCATTGACAAAAATTTTCAAAGAACATTTTCCAGAAGTAAAACTGAACCACATCGCAGATGATTCACTCATCCAAGAGGTGATTGCCAACAACAAAGTGACACCAGCTGTCAAACGCCGTCTGCTCAGTTATTATATGAATGCAGCAGATGCCGGAGCCGATGTCGTATTCAATTGCTGTTCATCAGTAGGCGATATTGCTGATCTGGGCAATACCATTGCACCGATTCCCGTATTCCGCATTGACTACCCGATGGCTGTTGAGGCGGTAAACAGCGCTAAACGCATCGGAGTCATCTCCACGTTGCCAACAACGCTGGAACCTACGCGTCGTCTGTTGGAAAACGCAGCAAAGGAAGCTGGTAAGGAAGTAGTACTTGTTGACGGACTCGCCGATGGTGCTTTCCAGGCTGGACAGAGTGGAGACGGTGAGACACATGACCGTCTGATTGCGGAGGCAGCAGCAAAGATTGCCGACCAAGTAGATCTGTTCGTGTTGGCACAAGGTTCTATGGCCCGTATGGAACAGCGCCTCAGTGAACTGACAGGCAAGCCTGTCTTATCGAGTCCTGTTTCTGGTGTGAAAGGCTTGCGGAAGTTCCTTAACCCCCTAAGTTAGGGGGCAGGGGGTCTGAACAAATAGCATAGGAACCATGAAATTCGCGTTTTGCGTTTTAACAACGAAGAAATAGAGAACAACATAGATGGTGTTGTCAATAAAATTAAGGAATATATAAAAACTAATCAATGGAACATAAGATTTCAAAGGAAGGAAAGGTAAAGCGTTCAGACCCCCACCCCCCTATTTTAGGGGACTCAAAGAATATCATCCTTGCGATGCTGGTCATCCTGGGTGTAGTCACTTTTCTCGACCGCATCAACATCAGCGTGGCCGGTTCGGAAATCATCAAAGACCTGAACCTCACCCCCTTACAATGGGGATGGGTACAGAGTGCTTTCATCCTGTCGTATGGACTGATGCAAATTCCGATGGGTGCCTTCGGCGACCGAAAAGGACACCGTAAGGTATTGGCACTCATTGTACTGTGGTGGTCGCTGTTTACAGCATTCACGGGTATGGCTGGCGGACTGGCCTCGTTGCTGGTCATCCGGTTTATGTTTGGCATCGGTGAAGCAGGTTCGTCTCCCTGTTCAACAGGTGTCATCAGCCGATGGTTTAAGAAAGAGGAAGTGGGCAAGGCACAGGGATATGTATGGGCGGCCAGTAGAATGGGCGGCGCATTGACCCCTTTTGTCGTCATCCCTGTGATGACAACGGTGGGCTGGCGCACAGCTTTTTACCTGCTCGGAGCATTAGGTATCGTATGGGCTGCTGTATGGTATTGGTATTATAGGGACCCTAAAGACCTTAAAGACCTTAAGGACCCTAAAGACCTTAAAGCCCCCAAAGCCATTCCCTGGCGACAGATTCTCCACTCTCCACAGTTCTGGATCATCTGCAGCATGTATTTCTTCTATGCATTCGGCAGCTGGTTTTTCTTCAGTTGGTTCCCTACGTTCATGGAATTAGGTCGCGGCTTCGAAAAGAGCGAACTCACATACGCCGTAGCTGTACCTTTTATTATGAGTATGGCAGGTAATATTTATGGTGGTTATCTGACAGATAAACTAACTTCAAAGTATGGTTTAAAGATTGGACGAAAAGCATTGGGCAGCACTTCGTTAGCTGTATCTGCCGTATGTATGTTTTTGGCAGCTTTCATTCCAGGAAAGATGGCGGTATTCATCTTCCTGTCGCTCTGCTTTGGTATCTTCGATTTGATGCTTCCGTCAGCATGGGCGTTGTGTATTGATTTAGGGAAGCATCATGCAGGAACAATTGCTGGAGCTATGAACACAGCGGGCAATATTGGCGGTTTCTGTTGTGGTATTTTGTTCGGACAACTCGTGCAGAGTTCCAACAACTACAACCTGCCACTTTACATGATTGCCGGCATGCTCATCATCAGCGCCATCCTCTTTGCCTTCATCAATCCAACGAAGTCGATCGTATAAGGGAGAAGAGAGCGGGAGAACGAGGGAACGAGAGAACGAGAATAGAAACAGTAAATAAGATAAATTACTCAATAAATGGTAAATTGTAAATTGTTAAATTGTAAAATAAAATTAGTCGTTCTCGACGACGATCCTACGGGTATTCAGACGGTTCACGGCTGCAAACTGATTACCGATTGGAGCGAGTCATCGGTACGTATGGCTTTCGATGACGACGTACCATTCTTTTATATGCTCACGAACACACGTGCGATGACCAGAGACGATGCCGAGCGAGTGATGCGCGAGGCAATGGAAACGGTGGTTCATGTAAACGAAGACTATCATCTGCAGTTGGTATGCGTCAGCCGCAGCGACTCTTGTCTGCGTGGACATTTCCCATTGGAACCGCAAGTGATGATGGAGGTGCTCACCCAGCACGGCTATCATGTACGCAAACAGATTCCGTTTGTTCCCGCCTTTATTGAGGCAGGACGCGTCACGATTGATGGTGTTCATTATATGAAAGACGGCGAACGGCTCGTTCCTGTCTCTGAAACGGAGTTTGCTCGCGACAATGTATTTGCCTATCATACCTCCGTGTTAAAAGACTATATCCTTGAGAAAGGTGCGCAGCCAAATGATTATCAGATTGTGAATGCAGCATCGTATAACGAGTTATATACGTTCTGCACAACATTAGAAGAGGAACTCGCGACTGCTACGCATGAAAAAGAAGCTGTTGTCGTACGCAGTTCCTCGTCATTCCCCAAAGCCATGAGCGGTATTGCCGACCGGCCGCTATTAGACCGCACCATGCTGAAACGCCAAGAAGGGGTTGGCTGTTTTGTCGTTGGGTCGCATGTCAATAAAACGACCCGACAGTTAAAGGCTTTATTGGCAGAAAAAGGCACCAAGGGAGTGGAGGTTGATGTGCTTCGTATCCTCCATGAACCAGACGCTATGATGCAGGATGTGGTTGACGAGTTGAATGATGCGGTTCGCAAGGGACTAACGCCCGTTGTCTATACCTCGCGAAAGGAGTTACGCATCGACGATGCCAACCAACGTCAGCATCTGGGTCAGCAGGTATCTGATTTCCTTGTTGACATTGTGCGGCATCTGCCATTTACACCCACCTATCTGGTGGGCAAGGGCGGCATCACCTCAAACGACATCTTGACCAAAGGACTTTCTGTGCGGATAGCTACGGTGATGGGACAGATTGTCGCCAATGTGCCCTGTGTCATGACCGACCGTTTCCCCTATATCATTTTCCCAGGAAATGTTGGTAATGACGAATCGTTGCGAGAAGTCTTCTTGAAATTGACGACCAACAGTCACTAACCTTGCCCCCTCGCATTCCCGAACTTCGTTCGCCTACCCGTAACCTTTCCTCGCCCCTCTCCCTCCTTTTGGGAGGGTCTGGGGTAGGCTTTTATTTAATGTGTTGCATCCTGCGTGCCTCGTCTGGTGTGGCGGGTTCGCAGCCCATCATGCGGATGAGGGCAACAAGGCGTTCCACCAGTTCGGCATTCGTGTGAGCACGCTTACCTGGAGCATAGTAGAAACTGTCTTCGAAACCCACACGTACGGCACTGGCACCCATTCCAATGGCACAAGCGAGCATCGAGAAATCCTTCATCGAATCGTGCGTAATTCCCCATGAAGTACCAGGCTCCATCAACGAACAGAGCATCGCAAGGTTGCGGCCTGTTGCAGAAAGGTTACTACTGTTGCCTGGCCCCACACAGAAGTTATAGTGTAACGGACGATGGAGAACGCCTTCGTCAGCCAAACGTGTAGCACACTCAACATGACTGAGGTCGAAAAGTTCCATTTCCGGAACGGTATGGGTCTCATCAAGCCGTTTTGCCCAATAGCGCAGATCGGGCATTGTGTTGACATAAACCGTCTCGCCGAAGTTGACGGACCCCATATTGAGCGATGCCACCTCTACTTCAGGTACGTTCAGACTGACACAGCGTTCAGCAAGAGTCAGGGTCGATAATCCACCTGTAGATCCCTGCACAATCATATCTGTCTCCTGACGGATCAGTCCAATGGTCTGGCGGAACACATCCAGTTCAAATGTTGGATTACCCTGCAGGTCACGAGTATGGAGATGCACCTCGCAGGCGCCTGCTTTATAACAGTTGATGGTATCTTCCGCTATCTCCTCTGGGGTCAGCGGATTCTTACATTCGGCAGGTATTTCCTTACCCACATGACATACGGGTGCTACCGTAACAATAATCTTTCGCATAGTTGTTTTTTATACTATTTCTGTTTTCTCTATTCGGAGTTTCAGCAATCCAGCAGGAACACGTACCTCAACGACATCACCTGCTTTCTTATTCAATAAAGCCTGAGCAATCGGTGACTTGATGGAAATCTTTCCCTCACGGATGTTCGCCTCGTGCGGATTTACGATCATGTAGGTCATTCGGTTGTTGTTGGAAAGATTTGTCATCTCTACCCTACTGAGCAACCCCACGCAGTCATTGTTGAGTCGGGAAGTATCGATAACGCGGGCATTCTCAAGTACTTTCTGCTTAAAACGAATCCTACTCAACAGCCTACCTTGTTCACGCTTGGCTGCATGATACTCAAAATTCTCGCTGAGGTCACCCTTGTCGCGAGCCTCAGCGATAGCCTCCCGCACCTGCGGCAGCTCTACTGTTTCCAATTGACGAAGTTCGGCCACGAGCTTGTCGTAGCCTTCTTGTGACATATATTCCATTTTTCCACTTAATCCTCCTCCTGTTTAACTCCGCAAATTTAAGGAATAAATCCCAAACACACAACAACAGCGTTGTATTTTTAACATTAGTTTCTTCATTTGAGGTTTCTATCAATATCCAAATATCTATGCGTTTATCTTTAAATTCTCCACGAAAAAAGTTGTTTTTGGGGCACTTTTTGCAATTTTCAATCCATTTTTTGCTCTTTTCAGCGCCAATTTTGCCTGTTTTAGTCCGATTTTCGCCCCTTTTAGGGGTCATTTTATCAAATTCTTATTGCGTTTGCAAACATCTGATAGACAAGCAAATAACTCTTATTTTCTGGTTCAAAACTTTCTCAAAACAATTGCTTTTTGCAAAAATGAAATTCTCTAGAGAATTTTTTGTAAGAGGATAGCTTTCGCAACAAATTCTCTAGAGAATTTTGCCTAAAAGCATACCTTTTACCCTCCAAAACCTGTCAGTCTCCTGTCAGTCTCTGTCACTCTTTTCAAGACTGCAGGCCCTGTGTTTATCGGCATTCTGTCAGTCTGACAGTCTATTTTTCATTTTTTTGTTGTATTAGTACAAAAAATATACGACTTTTCGAATATTTATGCATAAAAATGTAGTCCTAAATATATAATTTTTACTAAAAATTTGGTTATATCCCCAACCTTTCGTATTTTTGCCCTCGTCTTAAAGATAAGTTAGAAACAAAAAAATGAGCAACGAAAGATGATCAACAGTCCCCGTGATCTTTCCGCTGTTCCAAACTTTGGCGGTTTATAGAAAAGTCCGTATTTTATGTGGGGATAAAGAAAATAGGTGTTAAGGGTAGACAAGAGAATACTATTCGATAGGCTTCTTTAGGAATGCCGCCAATTCTTCAAAACGCGCAAGAATCAATTCAAGGTCTGGATGCGTTTTTTCTACAATAATAGCACCATAATTTGGGGCCTTGTCGTCCATCACGTCTTCAATTGTACGAATCTCGTAAAGGTCGCGGTACTTGTAAGTGTTGAACCAGCGAAGGAACAAATAGAAACGATACTTCTGCATACCATCGCCTGTTGCACAGATATAGAGCAGCACACCGCCATTGGCACGGAAAAACTCTTCGATGATGGCAAGGATGGTGTCGCGGAGTTTGCGGTCGTTAGGTGATGGCTGGCCATTCTTATTAAGGATGCCAAACTCATAAGCAGGATAGTTCATCATCCCCTCGTTCAGTTCGAAGGAAATACCATACCTCACTCCATAATCTGTCTCAAACAACAAATCCCCATCTGCGTCTTGAACGACGTAATAGGGGGATTTTAGATTAAGCAGGGAAATGTCAAGTGCGATCATGCCATTTCTTCATGATATATTTCCTTTTCCAATTTGGCATCCATACGCTCCATGAAAGCCTTCTGGCGTGCCTGAAATGCTCGCACTGCAGCAAGCATCTCTTCGTTTGAACGTGGTGTGAATCTCTTGTCCATCATATATCCTTTCGTCTTTTCTTGGTGCAAAGATAAAATCTATTTTTGATACTTCCAAGGAAAAGCGAAGAAAAGTGTATTTAAGAGGTTTCTTCTCAGAAAACTTTCGTTATTTTTTGCAATCATAATCTAATTTCCAGAACAATAATTTGCCTGTTTATTAAAAAGTCCGTATTTTTGCCCTCGTCTTAAAGACAAGCTTGGAAACAAAAAAATGAGCAGCGAAAGTGATCATGAGTCCCCGTGATCTTTCAAAAAGGACAACAAGAAATGAATGTTATAAAAATAATTTGTATCTCCGCATTCCTTTTATGCATTGCTTCCCAAATACTCGGAAGTTATAGGATGTTTTATCGCTATATTAGGAGAAATAGGAAAAACGTTCATCCTAAGATGATTGCAGGTATGCTTTTGTATTGTCTTATAGGTTTTGCATTTTTCTGCTTAGCAGTTTCTCTCTTTGTGAAGTGATTCGTTAGTCCTAAACACGATTTGTCTTATTCTTGGAGCTTGGCTCCTTGGGGAGGAAGGGGGGGAGGGGCAATGATATTCGGTAGGTTTCTTAAGGAATTCTGCTAAATCATTAAACGCATCAAGATCAGTTCAAGGTCTGGGTGCGTTTTTCTTATGAGCACAGGATTCTGCGTGAGTTAAGCTACGACTCTGTAAAAGCATAGCTATCACATTGTAATAGGTGAGCTATGACCGTGTAAAAGGTAACCTATTGAAACCGAAAACAAAATGAAACTTAAATTGCATTTAGAAATTCTATTAGAATAAAAAATGTGGTGCTAATTTGACAAATAAGCGAATTTTCTCACGACTCAACAAATGAAATGCAGGCATTTCTTTGTTTTCGCTGTTCCAAAATTTGGTTGTTTCGTGAAATACTCGTATATTTGCAAAATATTTCAAAATAAAAAAAGCTATAACAAGATGAAAGAGTTTTTTAAGTATGTATT
>CADCPZ010000203.1 GCA_902803475.1 uncultured Prevotellaceae bacterium | reverse complement strand
TCACAGAGCTTATCGACAAGTACAAAGGACTGTTAGTGGGACAGAAGGTATATAAGAAATACGGCAACCGGTTCCCCCTGCTGGTGAAATTCATCGACTCGCGTCAAGACCTCAGCGTGCAGGTGCATCCTGACGACAAGCTGGCGATGGAGCGTCACGGCTGTCAAGGAAAGACGGAGATGTGGTATATCATCAAGAGCGATGTAGGCTCGAAGATCTATGCCGGTTTGAAAAAGAGCATCACGCCAGACAACTACGAACAGTTGGCAAAAGAGGCTACCACCCCTGATGGTTCACCAACAGGCTTACAGGAAGTCATCGCCACCCATGAAGCCCACGACGGCGACCTCTTCTTCCTGCCCGCAGGCCGTCTGCACGCTATCGGAGCAGGCAACTTCCTGGCCGAGATACAGGAGACGAGCGACATCACCTACCGCGTCTATGACTTCGGAAGGAAAGATGCGCACGGAAACCCTCGTGAACTGCATATCCAGGAGGCTCGCGACGCCATCGACTATCGTGTATGGCCTGAATATCGCAGCAGCTACGACTCTACAAAACCGATCTCACAACTGGTCAACTGTCCGCATTTCGTCGTTCATCGCGTAGTGGTACAGGTAGCCCATCAAATTGATTTCCATTGCGACTCCTTCGTTATCGTGATGTGTCTGTGGGGTGAAGCCAATATCAACGGTATCAGCATCCGACAGGGCGAGACCATCTTGGTTCCTGCCTGCGAGAACATACTCTATATCTTCGGCAACGCCTCGTTCCTAACTGCTACAATAGGATAACCAACACCCACTCGACCCTCTATTTGAAAGGGGAAAGAAAAAAAAACGATTTTATTTGCGTAAGCTTTCTGCATCGTTCGTATATAAGATGTAAGAATTACAAAAAGGAAAAGTTTTTTTCATAAGTTTATATTGAGTTTTAGGTTAGTAAGTTGTTTCTTAGGTTAGTTAGTTAGTTTAGTTTTTTTTAAGGTAAAAAGATGTGCCCTGTGACTGCGGCACATCTTTTTTTTCGTGTTTTCTTTGGTTTTATGCCCATTTCATCGTATCTTTGAACCCTGAACCAAAAACCTGTAAACGATGAAATACGATCCGACCTGGATTCCGAAGTCCTGGAAATACTGTTTCAACCACGAGTGTCCCCTGCATGACGAATGCTTGCGCTTCCAGTCGGCACTGGAACTGCCAGCCAACAAGGTATGGGGCAACGCCGTCTTTCCTACCGCCCTCGTCGATGGTGAGTGCCGTTTCTTCCGTCGCAACGAGAAGGTGCTGCTCGCAACGGGGTTCGTGCTCCCAGACAATCCCGTGATGAGTGCCGTCTTTGTGAAGATGCGCCGCAAACTGACGAAATACCTGGGTGGAAACGGTACCTATTATCTCTATCGCAACGGTGAGAAATGGCTGCGCCCGAAACATCAGCTCGGTATTGAAAAAATACTCCGTCAAGGCGGCTACGAGGGTGAAATCTCCTATGCGCAATACAGGGAAGACTACGATTTTCTCTGAAAATCTCCAAAAAGAACTACACTAACTACACTGATTCATTAACACGTTGTTATACAAGGCATTACAAACCAACAACCCACCAAACAACTACACAAGAACTGCATTTAACTACACGATTCGTTACAAGCGGCTTGTAACAACTCGTTTGTTGACCTTTCGAAGCGTTACAAACAACCTGTAACGCTTTTACAGATAGTTTGTAATACTTTTAGTGTAGTTAAATGCAGTTTTTATGTAATTCTTTTGGTTCAAATTTAAACCTAAAATACTGGTTATAAGGTAATTAACTAAAAGATGTAGTTAATGTAGTTAGAATCCTGTATTTTTTCATGAAAAATTTGGAGCATACGGAATATTTTAATACCTTTGCGGCAATAAACTACCTAAACCCATTTTAGAAGATGAGGTGGAAGTATGAAACTTTAGACATCCGGAGGAAATATGAAAATCACATTATTCAAACAGCAAAGACAGAAGGAGACCATCAACCGCCTGGAACTCAGCGAGGTAGTGCGGATGGTGGCTGATGGCGACTATGCCGATGAGGTATATCGGCTGCGTTCGATGTATCATCTGATGCGCATCCACCGTCAGGAAGACGGCAGCGTAGAGACCGATTTCGAAGGTGGCATACAGTTGCCGCGCATTTGCTTTGCTGCCGAATACGAGCATCGCAACGGCGAGCGCCATCTGCGCAGCCTCAGCGGTTTGACGGTTGTGGAAGTCAACAACCTCGCATCCTATGATGAGGCTATTGCTGTGCGCGAAGCTGCCAAGCAGGTTCCTCAGACGATGCTATGCTTCCTGGGGGCCAGCGGACGGAGCGTGAAGATTGTGTGTAGAGGAGAGCAAAAAGATGCGGATGCCGCCAATGAGACTTTCCACGAGCAGCTGTATCAGTTGGCACGTCGTGCCTACAGCGCCCAGTTGGATTTGAGCATCGAGTCGTTGCAGCCGCGACTCGACCGCACAGTTTATATCAGCGCCGACCCAGACCTTGGTTGGAACGAGCAGGCTATACCCTTCTACCTCCCCTCATCAACCTCTCCCCTACCCTCGAAATCTCCCCTCCCTTTGGGGAAGGCTACGGGGGGGCGAGCTACGCTCGGGATGGGGGCTGGGGGTGGGCTTTCCAATACCCTTCTCCTTCCTGGCCGCAGTGGAGTTCGCACCTACCAGTTGAACTACCTCTTTATATTAGAATCGGTGTTGGGCACCTATTTCGAGTTGCCTGACGAACAGCGACAGGGTGAATTGCTGATGCGGATGGCATCGCGCTGTTTGGAAGAAGGTATTCCGATGGGGATTGCGCAGGCGATGACGCTGGAGCATCCTGTATTCAACAGCGACGAGCAACTGGTCAGGAAGACCTTCCAGGCTGTCTATACCGTTGAACACCTGAAGGAATATCAGGAGAAGCACAAGTTGCGCCCGTTGAAGAGTATTCCAGAAGACACGCTGCTGATGATGAAGACGGAAGCGTTTCTGAATGCCAATTTCGAGATGCGCAAGAATGTGATGACGGGTGTGGCACAATATCGTGAGCGTAGCAGCGACTCGCACGTCTTCCACGACCTCGACCAGGAGGCTCGCAACGATATGACCATTCGTGCCAAAGAGCTGGGATTGAAGTCGTGGGACAAAGATATCGACCGTTTCATCGACTCTACACGAATCATAAAATACGATCCTGTGAACACGTGGCTCGACCAGTTGCCCCATTGGGACGGACGCGACAGGATTACAGCCCTTGCACAGCGAGTACCTACAAACAACCCTCATTGGGAGCAGTACTTCCGCACGTGGCTGTTGGGAATGGTGGCCCATTGGATGGGACGTTCCACACTGACAGGCAACGCCCTGATACCTCTTTTGATAGGTCGTCAGGGTTGCGGCAAATCGTCGTTCTGCAGGATTCTGCTGCCAACAGCATTGCGCGACTACTATAACGACCGCATCTCGTTCAAGAACGATACCGACCTGAACCTCGGCCTCACCTCGTTTGCCCTCATCAATATCGATGAGTTCGACAAGGTGACGCTGCGCCAGCAGGTGCTGTTGAAGTATTTGCTTTCTACAGCCGACGTGAAATTCCGACCGCCTTACGGCAAGGCTATGAAGCAGTATCGCCGCTATGCCTCGTTCATCGGCACTACCAACGACCTGAAGCCGCTGACCGACCCAACAGGCTCGCGCCGCTTCGTATGCTGTGAGGTGACAGGCGACATCGATTTCGCCGAAAACATCGAGCATGAACAGCTCTATGCCCAGCTGCGACAGTTGGTGATGGAGGGTGAGCGTTATTGGTTGGACGATGAGGAGACGGCTGTGCTGATGAACGACAACGAACGTTTCCAGCGAGTGAATGCGCTGGAGGAGATGATTGCAGAGACCTTTTGCAGGCCTGTTGTCAATGCGGCAGGAATGGAAGAGCAACCCCTTTCTCTCCCAAAGGGAGGGAGTCGTGACGCAACGGATGGTCGCTGGTGGACGGTAGGTGAAATTGCCGCCTGTCTGCAGAAGCGCTATCGCTCGCAAGACACCCGTTCGATGACCCTTCGCGCCATCGGTCATGCGCTGAATGCACGCCGCTTTGGTTTTGAGAGCAAGCGACGGGCACAGGGAATGGTGTATTGGCTGGCTGAGCGACTGGCCGTATTACTATGTGTGCTGACGCTGTCGCTGTCAACTGCCAATGCCGCTATCGAGGAAGAGACGTTGTCTCACAAAACCCTTCGCAACGGTTTGGCTGGCGAGACGGTGCATCGATTCATCACCGACCACAGCGGGTTGTTGTGGATTGCGACAAACAGCGGCGTGAATGTGTTTAACGGCAAGCAGCTGAAAGCCTTTCGGATGGAAGACAAGAGCGGCAGGGCATTAGAGGTGTATGACCTCTGTGAGGTGCCTGGCAAATATATCTATGCGGCAACGGAGGGCGGTCTTTATCGGTTAGGGTTTGGCGACTATGATTTCCAGCAGGTGTTGCCTGAGGTAAAACAGCCCACCTGTCTGCTGGCTGTGGGTGACACTATATATATAGGTGGACAGCAGGGGTTCCAGATGTATGACGGACATCGGCTGACACAGCGCAATATCGATGTGAGCGGCAAAGGCATTGACAATATCGTTCGCAAATATGTGCGTGGTGCCGATGGACAGATCTGGTTTCTGGGGCGTTTCAGCCTTCACTGCTATCATCCCAAGACAGGCAAGATTTCCAACTTCGCCTTTCCTTCGAAAGACAAGCACGTGCTCACGCAGTTTGCTGCGCTGGGCAACGGTCGTTTCTTAATCGGTACGAGCGGAGAAGGACTTTTCCTCTACGATAAGGAAAAGAATACGTTTCAGCATGTAGAGGGTGCAGGCAACATCATTTCCACCGTTGACCTTTGTGCCGACGGTTGTGTGAGTGTGGCAACGAATGGCGCTGGAGCCTATCTGCTGAACCGTGAGACCTTAGCCGTAGAGGAATGCTTCAGCACCGATGGCGACGAGCGGCATCGGATTCCCACGAATGGAGTCTATTGCTACTATCACGACGAGAATGGAGTCAACTGGTTTGGTTTTGTGCACTACGGTATGGCTTATACCTATCATATCGGAAACTTGTTCAAGCCTTTCGTCATTGGCGACTTCACGACTCTTGGCATGAATGTACGCACTTATTGCAAGCACGGCAACGATATGCTGATCAGCGTGCATGGAGGTTTCTATTATGTGAATATGGCTAACGGCTTGTCGCGCTATTTCTCCTCAGAACAATTGGGTGGGGCAAATATCTTGAACGTGATTGTCTGGTATGACGGATGCTTCTATATCGGTTCGTTCGATGGCGGACTATATGTCTTCAACCCTACGACACAGACGGTGAGCCGCCAACAGCTGACACCCTTGTTGGAAGCAGCATCGATAGGCGACTTGAAAGTTGGTAGCGACGGAAGATTGTATATCGGCAGTTCGAGAGGCCTGATGATTGTTGACAAAGGACAGGTACAGGAACATTACACAGAACAGAACTCACATATCAAGGGCGGGCTGGTGTTGGACATTACATTTGATGCAGCAGGGAATGCGTGGCTGACGGGCGAACACGGATGCTCCATCTACAGTTGCCGCAGCCATGAGATTGTTGAACCGAACTATCCAGAGGGATTCTTCAACCTCCAGCCCTGGATGCGTGGAGCAGCAGGACATAACGGCATGATTTTTATGCGCACAGGTCCACAGACATTCTATACAGATAGTCAGATGAAGGATTTCGGTGAATTGAAATTTCCTGTAAGCTTTCACGACAAGTGGTGCCGAAACTTTATCGACGACATGAATGGTTTCTATCTGCTGACCTCTGAACGCGGCATCTTCCAGTTTGACTATGCGCTGAAGAAAGTATCCCATTTCGGTTATGCTGAAGGATTGCAGGGCAGCTCTATCAACGATATGGGAATTGATGACAACGGACTTTTGTGGGTAGCCACTTCGCAAGGTTTGTATTTTGCCAACCGCAAGGAGATTAACGCGATGAAACCGCGTGAAAAATACAAGGTGCGTGTCTATAACATCCGCATAGGCAGCGACTTGATGAACAGCAATGAGGAATATCTCACCAACGAGTTACAGGATATCCGGCTTACCTGGAACTTCACTTCAGAGGTATTGCAGATGAACCCTATCCTATTGGACTACTCCAAGCAGTCAGACCGCCTCTACGAATACCGTATTGATGGGAAGGAATGGTTGTTGGTCGATGGAGATGAGCCTATTGACATTAGAGGATTACTGTTGGGGAGGCATCATTTGCAAATTCGTCTGGCAGGCGTCGAGGGAACGCTTTCTGAATTTACGCTTACCGTGATCCCCTCCGTATGGGCTTATATGGAATTACTGCTGTTCATCATTGCTGTTGTACTGCTGTGGTTGTGGTGGCGTTATCGCAAGAACACTCAGATACTGCTGACAGAACGCAACGAGATTGAGGATGCGTTGATGGAAGCTGTTGACACGCTGGAACTGCAGGAGTTGCAGGAGGAAACACCTGAACTGCTGAACGCCTCCAAATACCAGAAGGTGAAAGTCGATGAACAGGAATGTGCCGACATTGTGAAACGAATGGAGGAATATATCAAACGTGAAAAGGTATATACGGATGTTGATTTGAAGATGAAGGATTTGGCTGACGTGCTACACTTGTCGGCACCGAAGCTCTCACAGGTGTTCAATCTCTATCTGAATGAAAAGTATTACGACTACATCAACCGCTATCGCTTGAACGAATTCAAGCGTCTCATAGAGGCTGGCGAATACAAGCGTTATACCATCACAGCCCTCAGCGAACGATGCGGATTCAAGAAGTCAAACTTCTTCTCTACGTTCCGCAAAATAGAAGGAATGACTCCTGTGGAATATCTCAAAAAACAAGGCATCAACGCATAATCAGGTTTTTCTAAATTAGATGAACCAAACGACAACCTACTGATTTTCAGACGGTTGAATAATTTGGAGCACCCACTAAACCATTTGGCTGCAAGTGAGATGAAAATTCTTGCTTGCAGTTGTTTTTTTGTGCAATTTTGTCGCAGAATTCAAACAACCAATTGACAAAATCAAAAACCTAAGAGATTATGGAAGCTACTATCAAATCCAAAAATTACCAAGCCATTGGTAACATTTACCAGAAGATTCGTCCGGAAATCTTTTCTATTTTCCGTCAGGCATGTATTGACGAAGACACCTGTGACGATCTGGTGCAGGAAGTATTTGTGAAAATACTAGGTATCGAACTGATTGTAGAGGACCAGCTGAAGGGTCTTGCTGTAACCATTGCCTACCAGAAGCGTGTTGACTACCTTCGTCATCTTGCATACGTAAACAAGATGAAGAACGACAGTCTGTATCGCATGGAGCAGTATTACACCAACACCGATGCTGAGGTGAACGACATTCTCAACGCTGAGATGAGAGCTATAAACGGTATGAACGCCAAGGACAGCAAGGTGTACCACATGTGTCGCTTCGAGGAAAAGACCGCCGACGAGATTGCTTTGGTGATGAATATCTCGAAACGTGCTGCCGAATCACGCATCTATCGCACCCGTAACCAGGTGAGAAATGTTGTCAGACAGGCTATCGGCTTCTGAGTAAACCTTGCTCTAAACACGTATAATAATAAAATATGTGTGAAATAATCTCAATGAAGACAATAAAAAGCTTGAAACCATATTAATATTAACAAAAGCAATCATTATGAGTAAAAAAAGAAAACTAATTGTATTGCTGTGCTTGATGGCTGCTATGTTCGTCAAGGCACAGACCTCTGTCACTGGTACGGTGGTCGATGCAAGCAATGAACCGCTCATTGGTGTGACCGTACAGGTAGTAGGGCAAACCGGTGGTGCTGTGACCGATTTTGATGGAAAATACACCATTTCCGGTGTTCCATCTGGAGCTTCTTTGAAGTTCTCGTACATTGGTTTTCTGGAGCAGGTGATTCCTGTTGCAGGAAAGCAGGTTATTAACGTTACGTTAAAGGAAGATGCGGCAGAGTTGCAAGAGGTTGTCGTTGTGGGTTTCGGTACCCAGAAGAAAGAATCTCTCACTGGTACTGTATCTGTTGTCGATGCGAAAGCATTTGAGGCAAAAGGTAGCTTGTCATCTCCTTTGGAAGCTTTGCAGGGTCAGGTGCCTGGTGTGCTGATTACCCGTTCAAGTTCTGCTCCTGGTGAAGAAGGATGGGACATGAAACTTCGTGGTTCTGTTTCAAAGAACTCTGGTGGACCGCTGGTTATCATTGATGGTGTGGCAGGCGATTTAGGTTCTGTGAACTCATCGGATATTGAAAGCATCAACTTCCTGAAGGATGGTGCTGCTGCTATTTACGGTAGCCGTGCAGCTGATGGTGTTGTGCTGATTACCACCAAGAAGGGTAAGGAAGGAAAGGTCAAGATTAACTATACGGGATCATTCACTTTGAAGACTCCTGGCTTGCAGCCAGAGACGATGACGCTGAGCCAATGGGCCGACGGTTTGATGCAATGTCTGGAAAACGACAACAACACATCGAGTGTCTGGTACACTTACGCTCAGTTGGCCAAACAGTATCAGGGCAGGTATATCGACTTGTCGCAATCGGCTAATCCTTTCGGTACGGCTGCCTTTACCGACGTTAGCGACTTCGTGTTCTCGGATGTTGACTGGTTGGGAGGACTTTTCGGAGATGCTTTGAATATGGAGCATAATCTCAGCGTCAGCGGTGGATCGGAAAAGAACGCATACCGTATCTCTGTAGCTTATAACTACGATGGTTCTAACTTGAAATATGGTAATAACTCGAACAAACGTTTCAATGTACGTTTCAACGATACTTATAACTTCACCAAAAAACTGAGTTTGCAGTCAAGTATTGCTTACTATCGTAAGGAACAGGTAACACCCACGAGAATTGGTGCAGCTTTGACAACCTCATTGCCACAGCCTGGTCTGCCGATGGCTGCTGTCAATGGGAATGCATACGCTTGGGGTACATGGGGTTCTCCCGTTGCGAAGGTGGAAGAAGGTGGTGATAAGACGACCAGTGTTTCAAGAATTGACATCAGTGAAACATTGAACTACGATATTACCGACTGGTTGACAGCCAACGTGAACTTTGGATACAACACTTCCGACAAGTGGGTTGACGAAGTTCAGAATGCCATCAACTTCTACAATATCACAGGAGAAAAGGTGGTGTTGACCGATCCCGTTCAGGCGAAGTCATATTATACACAATCCAGTGAGCGTATCGACAATTATGCTTTCACTGCATACGCTAACGGACACAAACAATTTGGTGCACACAACTTTAGCCTGACATTGGGTACGCAGTATGAATTTAAAGAGTACCGACAGTTTGGCGTAAAGGCTGAAAACATTCAGGAAGGTTTGGAAGTTGTAAACGGAACCGGTGATATCACCATCCCGTACAACGGTAAATACCAGACATCTATCATGTCTTACTTCGGACGTTTCAACTATGATTTCGCTGGTCGCTACCTCTTGGAGTTCAATGGCCGTTACGACGGATCTTCCAAGTTCCTGCCTGAGAATCGTTGGGAATTCTTCTGGGGTGTGAGTGCCGGTTGGCGTATCAACGAGGAGAAGTTTATGAAAAACGTGAAGTGGATCAACAACTTGAAGCTGCGTGCATCATACGCTGAAGTAGGTAACCAAAGCGGTATCGGCAACTATGACGGCATCCAGTTGTACAATGTCAATTCCAATACAGGAGCTTATATCGGTACTGGTTTGATATCATATATCGCAACCAATGGAACCTTTGCTTCCAAAACCCGTTCATGGGAGCGTATCAAGAACTATAACTTGGCGCTTGACTTCGGTCTGAAACTGGCACCAGGTCATCAGATCAATGGTACGGTGGAAATTTTCCAGAAGCGCAATGACAACATGCTTGTTTCTGTAACATTGCCTGGAACATTAGGTGACTCAGCTCCTTCTGCAAACGTTGGTAAGTTCAAGGACTACGGTTGGGAAGGTCAGATTACATACAACGGTACCGTAGGAAAGGTGGATTACCACGTAGGAGGAACACTTACCTTCGCCCGTAACAAACTGACCGACTATGAGGGTACAACGGTGAAATCACCTGGCTACACTTCTAATATGGTAGGCTACGGCATCAGTTCACTCTTCGGTCTCCGCTTTGCCGGAAAGATTCAGAATGAAGAGCAGCTGGCAGCCTATAAAGCGCTCTATTTCGAGAACAATGGTATCGGAATGCCGTCGAATCTGCGTGTTGGCGACAATATGTATTGTGACGAAAACGGTGATGGCAGACTCGATGAAAACGACTTGATTTACTTAGGTTCGCAGAATCCTGAGTTGTCCTACTCCTTCAACTTCGGAGCATCCTGGAAAGGTATTGACCTCAATGTCGTATTCCAAGGTGCAGCCAACCGATTCATCTATCGCGGTAATTCTACCAACTGGGTGGCTCCTTATCGTGGATTGTATATAAACAACCTGAATTCGTCTATTGGCAACACATGGACCGTTGACAATCCGGATGCCTACTATGCGCCTTATACGAATGACAGAAACATCATTGAATACAACTATCAGGCATCATCGCTGACTGCACAGGACGGACGTTATCTGCGACTGAAGAATATTACCCTTGGTTATACCTTCCCGAAGAAATGGTTACAACCGCTCCGCATTATTGAAGCACTACGTATTTACGTTACTGGTACGGACCTCTGGGAGACTACGAGAATTAAAGACGGATGGGATCCGGAGTCAAAGATCTCGACAAGCGGTACTTCACTCTATCCTTTCACGCGTAACTATACATTCGGTATGAGCGTTACGTTCTAAACCACGAATTAAAAGAATTAAACGAATAGAAGATTATGAAACAGATTAAATATATCATCTGCGCAATCTGCGTCATCTGTGGGTTTGCTTCCTGCTTGGACTTGGAGCCAAAGGATTCACTGGGCGACAACCTGGTGTGGGACAAGGCAGACAATTACCAGCTCTTTGCCAACCAGTTTTACGGATGGACACGCGACTTAGGTAATGGTACCGACTATCAGAACGGTGTATCTGATGGCGTACACTCTGACTATCGTTCCGATCTGATCTGTACAAGCAGTATCAACACATATAGTCAGGGGACAAACTCTATTCCTGAGAAGGATGGCAACTTCACCTCTATCTATAGGCGCATCTATTATACCAACCTCTTGCTGAAGAATGCTGAGGGTTTCAGTAACCAGTTGGCCATCAAAACACCGATGGGTGAGGCTTATTGGTTCCGTGCCTATCTGCACTTTGAACTGGTACAGATCTATGGCGATGCACAAATTCTGACCGAACCGCTCGATATCGACAACGAAGGACTCTATGGTAGCCGCAACGACCGCGGTGAGGTCATTGACCAATGTCTGAGCGACTTGGAGAAAGCTGTCGAGTTGCTGCCGGATATGCCTACAGAGGAAGGACGCCTGGGTAAGGATGCTGCATGGGCGCTGATTTCACGTATTGCTTTATATGAAGGTACATGGCAGAAATTCCACAACAACAATACCACTCGCGCAACCGCTTTGCTGACAACAGCAAAAGATGCTGCCAAGCAGGTAATTGACAGTAAGCACTATAGCATTTTCTACAATAGTGGATTGGTAAATACCGGTATCAACAACATCAACCAGAGCTATCGTTATATGTTTACCCTGGAAGATGTTCCATGTAATCCCGCAGGACTGCAGAAAGCAGCCAATACAGAATACATCTTCTCACATCGCCATCGCGATACCGACAAATTGGTTGTAAACATCACGCACGGTATGTTGGCAAACGTTTGCTACATCACTCGCAAAATGGCCAACATGTATCTTTGTCAGGATGGTCTGCCGATAGAGAAGAGTCCACTATTCCAGGGATATACAGGCGCAACGTCTGAATTTGCCAACCGTGATGCCCGTATGGACAACACGATGCTCTGGCACGGAGAACCCTACTGGAACAACGACGGTAAGTGGCGTACCAGCTGGACGGATGCCGATCTTGAGAACAGTCTGTCATGTAATGCCCGTTCAAACTCCGGCTATCAGAACCAGAAGTGGGCCGTAGAGTGCGAAGTGGCTGACTACTATGAATCAATGGACTATCCCGTTATTCGGTATGCTGAAGTATTGCTCAACTATGCTGAGGCTACTTATGAGTTGAACGAAAGCATTACAGACAATGATCTGAACATCTCCTTGAACCTCGTTCGTCAGCGTGTAAACCCGAATATGCCGAAACTGAGCAACAGCTTTGTTACTGCAAACGGTTTAAATATGCGTGAGGAGATTCGCCGCGAGCGTACGGTTGAACTCTTCCTGGAAGGTTTCCGTATCGATGACTTGAAGCGTTGGAAGACGGCAGAGACAGAAATGCCACAGGATCAGCTGGGTGTAAAGATGACAGCTACTTGGTTCGAAAGCAACTGGCCTGCTCAAGCACGTCCGCTCAACGGTGACGGATGCATCACGCTCTACACAGACCGCACTTGGTCACAGAAGAACTATCTCTATCCGCTGCCTCAGGATCAGCGTCAGCTGAACCCGAATCTCTCACAAAACCCAGGATGGGAGTAACCATTATCATTAAGCATTAAGAATTAAGTATTAAAAGTTATGATTACCAAATATATAAACAAGATATTCGCGGTATTGATGGTTGGATGCAGCTTGGTTGCATGTACAGACGACGAGCGCATCCCCAATGTGGACCCAGCCTACTGCCCTGATGCTATTGAACTTCAGATTCCAGAGGACTACGCGCGTCTGATTTATACCGACAACACGGGTGCTGATGTGCTGCCACTTATCGTAGGTCAGACTGTACAATTAGGCTACAATCTGGAACCTGCTGACGTCACTTTCAATGATGTACTATGGACATCGTCAGAAAGTAGTGTTGCAACCGTTACAGAAGATGGCTTGGTGGAAGCACTCAGCGAAAAAGGATTGGGATACAGTATCGTGACTGTTGCTCCAAAGGGCATGTATTCCGGTTCTGGTGTCTCAAGTACCTTAAAGGTAAAGGTTGCTGAACACTTACAGCAAGCTACCGAAGTGAATATCACTGCAGAAGAAACGGAAGTATATGAAGGTGAACAAATCGCACTCAACTACGAAATTCTTCCTGAGGCTACAACATATCGCACTTTGGAATGGAAGTCCAGCGATGAATCTGTTGCTACTGTTGACAGCAAAGGAGTCGTAACCGGTGTGAACACTGGCGGCTCAATCAAGAAGGATGTTACCATTACTGGTACTGCGTTGGACGGTTCGGGTGTCTCTGGTTCTATTACCATTACGGTGAAACGTATCGTACAGCCGCAGAGTGTTACTATCGACCAGACCTATTCTGCCGATAACGGTTATGCTTTCGCACTGAACGAGCAGGGTGTTGCCCTCAAATTCACCACCAACCCAACTGAAAGTACGTTGAGTCTGTTGGAGTGGACAACCAGCGATGCATCTGTAGCTACGGTTGAGGCTGGCTATGTAACGTTCAACGGCTTCGGCAATGTAACCATCACCGCTACCTGTCCGGAAACAGGAAACAGTAGCAGCATTAAACTGAGTATTCCGGCTGGTTTAATCCGTGAAACCTTCCATAACGAAAACCACTTCAGTATCTATGATGCCAAGCAGAGTGGTAATGGTACCAGCACATCTCATGAGTGGCATGATGGCTATCTGACCATTACAACCTATAAGGTTAATGCAACAACAGAGCGTGCTGACCTCAGATGGTGGGATCTGCCAGTCTATCTGCATGCAGGCAACTATCCTATCATCGCCATCAAGGTAGATGATGTCAAAGACCTCTATAAGGCTGATGGTGTAACGGCTCGCAACCTCAACTTCGACGTTGTCGGTAAGTCTGAGAGCGGTGCTGACTACAAGGCATTGGCAAATGGTAACAATAAGTATATGGGCGACCTGAAGTGCTCTGACGGCAGCCACGTATTTATCTACGACCTCTCTACACAAGCCTTTGGAACAGGTGGTATGGCTCCAACGAATGAGTGGATTAAGTTTACAACCTTCCAGTTGAAGTATGCTGATATCAAGACCATCGATCATCAGATTACCTACAACCTCTACTGGTTCCAGACATTCAAGAGCATCGACGACGTGAAGAAGTACATCACGGATGTTGACAAACTCTCTTACGAAGTGATTAAATAAATTGAGAACCATCGGTCGCAGACCGAAGGGAAGTAATTGAAAATTGATAATTAAGAATTATGATTAGTATTAAGAATATCCTTATTGCAGGTATGGTTTGCTGTGGTATAGCCACAGCAACCTCCTGCCAGGAGAACGAAAACGGCACGATTGACCTCTCAGGATATGTACCTGAGCCAGAGGTGACGATTACCTATAACCATCCCTGTGCCCTGTATAGTGCTCACGACTTTGCCCGTGTGAAAGCTGCTATCGCCAACAATTCGCTGTCTGCTGTCCAGCAGGAAGAGTTCAATGCGCTGATCAACAGCCCCTATGTGGGCGGTGACTACGGTACCGCTTCTCATGCTACTGTTCAGATTGTACGCGGCGACCCAACAGGAACGATCGAAGGCAAAGAAAACTATGGTATTGCGATGAGAGATGCGGCTGCCGCCCATCAGTTCGGAATGCTTTGGCTGCTCACAGGCGATACCAAGTATGCAGAAAAAGGTGTCTTTATCCTGAAAGACTGGGCATCAAAATGTAAAGAGGTAACAGCCAACGATAACAATAAATATCTGGCAGCAGGTGCTCAAGGTTATACCTTTGCTTTGGCAGCTGAGGAGTTGCGTACTTACAGTGGCTGGTCAGAGTCGGAGTTCACAGAGTTTAAGAACTGGATTGTCAATGTCTTCGGCGATATGAACTATAAGTTCCTGCAGTTGCACGGATCATCTAACTGCGGTTCGCCCAAGCACTATATGTCTAACTGGGACCTCGTCAATCTCTGCTCTTATCTGCAGATTGGTATCCTTACAGAGAACGATGACATCGTCAGGTTTGTAACCAATTACTTTACCAGAACGGGTGACGGTCTCGGCGCTTTGCCCAATATCGTACAATACACCTATGATTTCACAACACCGGAAGGTGTAGAGAAGATTGCTCAGGCTCAGGAGTCAGGACGTGACCAAGGTCACGCTACAATGGCTATCGTGGTAGCAGCCCACTTGGCACAGTCGGCATGGGCACTCTATGAGGACAACCCTGACTTTACAGACCTCGACTACTTCTCCAGCAACGACCAGGCTTTGCTCCACATGGCGGAGTATAATGCGATGGCTAACCTGAAGACGGGTACACATGCAGATATTACAATTGTAGGTGGTGCTGGTGTACAAGGTGGCGAATGGCTCTATTCGCTCACACAGATTCCGTTCACCACAGCTGGCCCGTGGTGTTCTAATCCCAGCCATGAGGCTGGAAAGCAGCAGACGAAATTTGGTGATGATGCTCGTGGAAACCTGCGTCCAGGTTATGAAATCTATTACAAGCACTACAAGAATGTCAGCGGCAACTACTTCGTTCGTAAGTTTGCAGAACTTCAGCGTCCGGAGTGTGGCACAGGTGATCCCCGCTATGGCGGCAACTCTGGTGCTTTCGACCAGATTGGTTGGGGTACATTGATGCTTTACGAAGAATAATGATCAGTCAAGCAATGATACAGAAACTCTTTATGATGGCAGCTACACTGATGGCTGCCATCACCGTTCAGGCACAGACGGCACGAAAATTTGTGCTAAGTAATTCCAGTGACGGACAGTCGGAGTTGCATTGCTTTCTGCCCGATAATAGATAAGGTGGCAAAGAAAAACAAGTTGGAGGTGCTCGACCTGCGACAGGCTATCACCGATGAGAAGATGCTGGTCAGCGACGGTATTCACCCCAACCACAACGGTGCAAAACTGATAGCAAGTATGGTGGCTGATGCCATTCTCGCGAAGTGTAAATAGTGGAAATCCTTTATCATGCTGATAAAATGATGCCTGCAACGTCATTTTATCAGCATGTTTTTTGTTAGTCTCCCAATCTTTTCTTCTAATATTTTTGCGTAAACCCACATCTTTGTTCGTATTACAAAAAAAATTCAAACTAAAATTCATAATGATGACAAGAAAATTACAATTTTTGATGACGTTCCTCCTGCTGCTAGGGGGAACAAATTTTGCGTGGGCGGATGATAACTGGACGCTTGATGCAGATGTCTTTTTCAGAACGAGTTTAAGCAATAATACTTATTCATGGAATAGCGGCTACCCGAAAACGGCAGAAACTGTGGGAGACGGCAACATGGCAGGTAACCATCGTGTTGGTATGTTTGTCCTTCAAAAATACTCTGTGAATGACTTGAAAGCAGCAAAAAGCATTACACTTAAGATAAAGAGAGTCACAAGTGGTGGTGGCGATGCTTTGGGAATTTGGGCATTCAGCACCAATGAATGGTCAACAGAAAGTAAAGCTCCTGATTTGGCAGCAATAGTAAATACGATTGTCGGCCTTGACCTTAACACAACAGGGACACCGAGTAATACCCCATTGGTCAACGGAACAAGTACTATTACAGATGATGTATGCAGTTTCGTCATAAGCGGAGATGCTTTGAAAACCCTCAAAGATAATGCAACTTATGATGGAACAAAAGGCACCTTCACGCTGCTCATTACTAATAAAACTGAAAATATGAATTCTGATTCAAGTTCGGACCGTAAATTCTATGGTAGCGGAAACACCACCGAGGCCTATCGTCCAACCATTGAAATAGAATACTGTCCTGTGGCTATAGATAATACGCCCTATGAAACTCTGGATGCTGCCGTTACAGAAGCAACAGAAGGACAAACTATAAGCATCTACGATGATACAGAGATATCAACAAATATATCATTTGACAAGAACTTAACCATTGTTCCAGCCAAAACAGGCTTAACCATAAATATTTCTACCAACATCTCTGGAAATTATAACGTATTTGGATTGGCAACAGAAAATAAAACTGTTCAAATCGGTTGCGAAGACTATTTATTGACTATTGATGGTCAGAACACTACATTAGGTGATCGTAAATTGGTTGAAGTGAGTAATGGCCGGATAAATCTTACCAATGTCTTCATAAAAGATGTATCTACCACCAGCATACAAGGTGTTATTTGCGGAAAAGCTTCTGGCTATGTTAAGTTGAAAGATGTTTCTTTTAATGGATGTCAAGCAACTGCCACCAATGCAGGTATTGTCTTTTGTGGAGCAAATGATCACATCATCCTCAGTGGAAACAATCAGTTTATAGGTTGCGTAGGCTATGATATACATTTAGAGCGCCGCTTTACGATTGATGAGACAAATGGCATAACCAATAATAATCCTATTTCAGTTTTTGTAGAGACAGGAAATATCAAATTAGGTAATCCGGTCGCCACGAAAGCTAATAACGAAGATGTAACGCGATTTGTTATCAAAAATACTGGATACGGGCTTTATAAGAAAGATGGCGGATCGCGAAATGACCTGTTGTGTTGTGAGGGCTATCCCCTTGAGATAACGAGTGCTTGTGCTGCTACATTGATGCTGCCGTATGATTCTTCCATTCCAACAGGTGTTACGTGCTATACATTATCATATACATCTGGTAACGATATTACTGCAACGGAAGTAACAGGAGGTACATTAAGTGCAAATACTCCTGTGTTGGTAAAAGCAGATGCTGGACTTTATTACATGCTTAATTCCACAAAAGCTACTACAGCCACAAGTTATACAAGCACAAATACTTATTCTTCAGGTGTCCTCACTGGCGTATATCAAGAAACGACTGTAACAGCAGGTTACTACATCCTTACCAACCACAGTGGTAATGTTGGTTTCCGAAAAGTGAAGGAAGGCTATACAAATAAGGTACAGCCAAATCGTGCCTATATGTCTGTCACTTATTCTCCTGGTACTATCGCTCATGAGTTCTTCGGAATTAACTTTGGTGGCGAAACAACAGGCATTGATAACCTTAACGTTAACGCTAACGATAACTTTGATGCAAATGCTCCGATGTATAACCTTGCTGGTCAGCGTGTGGGCTCAAACTACAAAGGTGTAGTGATTCAGAATGGTAAGAAGTATATCAAGAAATAAAGGAAGGAGGAACCAAAGATGAAAAAGAAATATATCAACCCTGAGATCAAAGTGATTAAGATAGATACCTGTTCACTTATGCAAGGAAGTGGCGAGGTTGGCACAACAGGCGTTAAAATGTCATGGGAAGACACTGCGGAAGATAACGAAGAAGGTCTCGCTCGCGAATTCAATTTTGAATTCACAGAAGAATAAACTATAATCCTTTTCTGCGATATTTCGGGCAGAGTCGTCATGCAAACGCATCGCACTCTGCCCGAAATTGTTTTCAAAAAATACTGTTAATACTTTTCTTTTGCGTAAACAACCTTTCTCTTTCGTATCACAAAGAAAATATTAAAATAAATAAGGGTTATGAAGAAACAAAGACTACAAAATCTTTTGATGCTCCTACTATTGATGGTGGTTGGAGCAGGAAATGTGTGGGCGCAACAAGCAGCTTCTGTTACGCAGCCAACAGCAGATACCTGGGTGCGTGGAAACTCACCAACATCAAATGGTGGAACTTCCGAGACATTGGAAATGAAAACTTATGCATCAGGACCTAATTACTTCTATGGGTTGATGTCATTTGAGTTTACTGCCCCACAGGCAGGTTACAAGATTAAAAGTGCCAAGCTGAGAGTGACAACAAGATACAAGAAGGGTGACAGCGAGATAGACGTATATCCTGTCAACTTCACTGTTAACGAGGCAACGACAACCTATGCTACAGTAGGGACAGATATCGAGGCTGCTATGTCAGGTTCGTATATTACCACTTTCAAACTGAAGGGTGACGGCTATAAGGCTATTCATGACGGTGGATTAAGTGATGCTTACAAGACGGTGAGTGCTTGGCAGAACGAGATAGATATTACCGACTATGTGAAATCGTTGGCAGGCAATAGCTTTACATTGTTATTCGTAAAACCCTTCGACCAGAACAACTCTTCACAGATTTACTCGCGTGAAGCTAAAAGTGTGAACCTGAATAATGACAGTTCAACACCTGTAGCCGTTGCAGACTTAGTTCCCCAACTGACGGTAGAGTACGAAGTTGATTCTGATGTTGAAACAAAAAATCTGACTCCTACTATCGACGGATGGATTCGTGATGCGAACAGTGCGTCAAACAGTAATTATACAAATACGACTTTAGAAACGCGCTATTATCAGAGTGGTGAGACTACTACTCGTTTCTATGGCGTGATGAAGTTTGCTGTTCCTGACATGCGAGGATACGAGGTATCGGACGCATCTTTACGCCTGGTGACAGAACGTGTTAAATCTGCTCGTCCAGCAGGTGTGTACGTCTTGGGTAAAGAACTTTCATCTGGAGACAACTACAATTCTATTGGGAGCTATGTTGAGTCAGCTTTATCCGGTTCTGCTATCGGAACATTTACAACAGCAGGACAAGACAATAAGAGTATAGCACTTGATAATGTAAATGAAAGCTATCAGGCTATTTCAACTTGGACCAATAATATATCCCTTAGTAAAACAGCAATAAGTAACGGAGAACCTCTTAGCGTTGTTATTGCTCCTACTGAATCGAATACTCGTACTCAAAGTACAAACTATTTTACTTCAGAGGCAACAGATTATACAACAAAGGATGGTGTGAATGTGACTGCAGATGAAATAATACCTCAGCTAACAATTGTCTATAAAAAGATGGATTGCTACGAATTGACTGTCACCGCTGCAGAAGCTGCGACCTTAGTATTACCATTTGATGCAACTATTCCATCTGGAGTAACATGTTATACCCTGAGCTATACAGCAGGAAACTCCACTGCAAAGGCTGTAGAAGTAACAGGCGGAACTCTTTCTGCAAATACTCCTGTTTTGGTAAAAGCAAGCGAAGGCAATTATACTTTTACCCGTACGAGTGATATTAAAACAGCGACAGCAGTATCTGGAGCACTCACGGGAGTATTCCAGAAGACTGTTGTCCCAAACACATCTTATATTCTGTTGAATGGTGCCTCAGGAGTTGGTTTCTACAAAGCTGACGGAACTACAAATACGGTAAATGCTTACCGCGCTTACCTGTCAGCTGATGGTGCTGGTGCACGAGTGACCATCGTGTTCGACGGCGAAACAACAGGCATCTCTAACCTGAACGTTAACGCTAACGATAACTGTGACGCTAATGCTCCGCTCTACAACCTTGCTGGTCAGCGCGTTGGCAAGAACTACAAAGGTGTTGTGATTCAGAACGGTAAAAAGTATTTCGTAAAATAAGGAGGACGTGGATATGACAACAACATTTGCAACAAACAATTCAGAAAAACAAGTATATATAGTACCTTCTACAATGATTACGGAAGTGGAATTGGCTGATTTCATCACCACCAGCGTTAACGTCTATGGCGATGCGGTTGAAGGTGCAACCGGACTTGCGCGCCCCATGAATTTCTCTTTATGGGAGGAAGAAGAAATAACAAACTCTCCTCAAGAGAACAACGAAGACGATTTCGACGACTTCGAAGATGAAGAAGAAGCATAACATATAGGTATAAGAAAAATTAGATAATGAGGCTGCCGTTTGCGTAAAATGGCAGCCTTATTCGTATCACAAAGAAACATTATTTATTTATAAATTCAAATCATTATGCTTAAAAGATTCTACATTTTTACATTGGCGCTGCTATGCAGCCTGATAACAGTATGGGCAGGTGACGTAACCGTCAGCCCGACGCTGGACGTAAACTTCCGTACAGGAGCTGGCAATACTGCCTGGAACAACGGATACCCCAAGAGTGCTGCCGATGAGGGCAACAAAGACTTTGAGCTGACTTACGCAGCAGGTCTCTTTGCCCTACAGAAGTACACGGTTCCCGATCTCGCGAATGCGACAAAGCTGGTGCTGACGCTGACGGTCGGCAGTAAGTCGGGCGTTGATGCCGTCAGGGTGTGGGCTTTCGCCAACAACACATGGACAGCAGCATCAGGTATTGACGACATCGTAAATGCAGTGACAGCTCAAACAGGTCTTGCTCCCCGTGCCACAGAGGGTACGGCCAACAGTCCATTAGCAACAGGTGCAAAGGTGGCAGAAAGCAATCCCGCCAAAGCGACATTTACCATCACGGAAACAGCTCTGGCCACCATCAAGGCCAACGCTACAGAAGATGGCACCTTTACATTGCTTCTGACTAATAATGATTTGACAAACAGCAACAATAAGCGTTCGTACCTTTCCATCAACGATGCCAATGATGAAGCCAACCGTCCTACATTGACGGCTACCATTGAAGCTCCTTCTGTTGTGAACAAGACAACAGGAGTAGGCTATTCTACATTGGAAGAAGCCTTTGATGCTGCAGTAGCAGCTGAGACGGATGCAGAGTTGGAAGTGAGTGCCGACCAGAAACTGTCAAAGCGCGTGACGCTGAACAAGGCAATTACGATTACCATCACTCCGACGACAGACATCACTATCAAGGGACAGAAGAACGCGATGTGGTTCTTGGCTAATGTCAACGATGCTACGTTGAAGATTGGTAGCAAGGAGCACAAGATTACTTTTGACGGCATCAGCGATGACCGTTCGACCTTCACCAATGTTGATGTAACCCGTCGTGAGAACAATACCAAACTCTATCTGACGAATATTGAATTTAAGGACTTCACCTGCGGTGCTAACCACTTGGTAGGTTGTAAGAATGCAGGTGGTGCTATCTATCTGGAAGATATCACCTTCTCCAATTGCTCTTCTACAGAAGCACTTATCAGCAATCTGCGTGAGGCCAACGATGCGCTGCTGCTGAAAGGTTTCTTCAATGTAGAAAATTGCACTGGTACCACTATCTATACGGCAAAGAACCGTATCCGCTTGGGCGATCCTGATGGTACAACGATCTACAACGACTTCTCTGCATCCAATGTCATCACCATCGGTTGGGGCGGTACATTTGCTGAAGGAACCAACGTAATCGTGAAAGTTCCGGCTTCTGCTGCTGACAAATTCCAATTGGTCAGCGAAGAATGGAGCTTGGCTCGCAATGCCAGCAACGGCGATATGTATATGACCAAGCCTGCTGCACCTACCGCTAAGATTGGCGATCAGACCTATGCTGACCTGAAGGCTGCTCTTGCTGCTGTGCAGGATGGTGAGACCATTACCCTACTCGATGACCAGGAGATTTCTGCTCGTGTGAATATCAAGAATATGAGCATCACCATCAATGGTGGCAAGACCATTAAACGTGCTTCTTCTTACACCAACGGCATTCTCTTCCTGACAGCAAAACCCGATGAAGGTGAGGAAGTTGGTAAGCTGACACTCGATGGTATAACGATTGACGGACAAGAGATTGAAGCTACAGCTACCACTTTCGAGGCTGGCAATAATGGTACGATTACATTGAAGAATGTGACTTTCCAGAATTGTAAGAACACCAAGGCTGATGGTAAGGGTATTATCGACTGTCAGGGTGGCGGTACACTTGTTCTTGACGGTGTTAACTTTACCAATTGCGCTGCACCAAAAGGAACCGTTTTCGTTGGAACAAACAACGTGACGTTGAAGGGTAATAATACTATCGCAAGCATTTTCGTAGAGAAGAATCTTGCTTTGACAGCTGATGAGGCAACACATACGACACCGATCACACTGATTACTGATGGTAATCGTACTTATGGCATGATTGTCATTGGAGGAACGGCTGCTGCTTATGTCAACGAAGCTTTCCGTCTCTCACAACAGCCCGATGGCGTTTATACGATGCCGAAAACTGTTGCCAACACCTATGCTCACCCAGGATTGTTGCATACTGTTGCCGACATCGAAACAGCAAAGGCACGACTGACAACTGAACCCTACGCTGCTGCATACGCTGCATTGGAGGCTGCCAGCAGCGGTGACAAAGCTGGTGCTGTAGAATGGCTGAAGCGTATGGACAAAAACAACTGGGAATCGATCTATCCAGACTACAATAATTTCTCACGTGCAGCTAACGATGCTAAGTTGGCTTACGAATTGGCATTGCGTTATCAGCTGAAGGGCGCTACTGCTGCCGCAGACAAGGCTGTCAGCATTCTCAACGACTGGGCAACCAACTGTAAGGGTATCCTTCGCATCAGCGGAAAAGGATATGCTGACAATGTGCCTGACCCCAATGAGTACCTCATCCTGATTCAGGCTTACCAGTTTGCAAATGCCGCTGAATTGGTAAAAGGCTATACAGGATTTGACGAGGCGAAGTTCAATACTTGGATGAAGGAAACGTTCGCAGACTTTGCTATCCTGTTCTTGGAGCATCATCATTATAATGAGAACCCATTGCACTATTGGCTGAACTGGGATCTGGCTGCACAGAACGCATTGATGTCAATCGGTGTGCTCACCGACGACAAGTCACTCGTTGATTATGCCATGAACTATGTGGATAATGGTACTGGAACAGGCAACAAGGCAAACGCTATCGTTGCTACTCACAATGATACTGATACCAGCGAAATCTTGGCACAGTGCCAGGAGAGCGGTCGTGATCAGGGACATGCCACACTCGATGTTACGCTGTTGGGTGTTCTCTGTCAGACGGCCCAAAACGCGGGTGCCGAGAAGAACCTATGGCAAGACTATAACGCGCTGGAAATGGCAGAGTATGTGGGTAAGTACAACCTGAAGAAGAACGATGCTTTCGTTTATGACAACGTACCGTTCACTACTTATAGCAATGGCGAAGTAACGCATACGGCTATCTCTGCTGAGGCACGCGGTACTGAGCGTCCTTGCTGGGAGTTGTTCCATGCATACGCAAAGAACAATGGTAAGGCTGACAAATACACAGAAGAGTGGGTTAAGTACTGGCGTGCTAAGAATGCGGGTGGTGAGACCACCAGCGAGTCATCTGACGAACTGGGCTTCGGAACCCTGATGTTCGGTGCAACAGTGACAACAGGCATTGATAACCTGAACGTTAACGCTAACGACAACTTTGATGCAAATGCTCCGATGTATAACCTTGCCGGACAAAAGGTTGGCAAGAACTACAAGGGTGTAGTGATTCAGAATGGCAAAAAGATGATTGTGAAATAATCAAGAATCAAATATCGGTAAAAAAAAGGGATGCACACCAAATCGTGTGCATCCTTTTTTAGTGGAAGAAATTGAAGAAGAAGAAGACAGCCGCATAGGTGCGCTTCACACCTCTGGCTGAACCGATGGTGCGGTTCATGCCGTCGCGCACGGTACCGTCACTCTCTACGCGTCCGATGGTGCGGTTCATGCCGTCACGAACGGTGCCGTCACTCTCTACACGTCCAACGGTGCGGTTCATGCCGTCGCGAATGGTGCCGCTGTTCTCGATATATCCTACCGAGCGGTTCATGCCGTCGCGCACGGTGCCGTCGCTCCCAAAGTGTCCTATCGAGCGGTTCATACCGTCACGCACCGTACCGTTACTCTCTATCGTACCAATCGTACGATTGCTACCGTCTCTGACCGTCTGTCCCATGCAGCAGGTGACAGCAGCCAACAATACCACGAAGGTAAAAATCAGTCTCTTTTTCATACTCCTTTACTCCTTACTCCTTTACTCCTTCTCTCCTTTCCTCCCCCTTCAGGGGGAGCCAGAGGGGGCTTCCTTTACTCCCCAATATACATCATAATCATATCGGCAATCACATCCTCCGACCTGCCGTTCATATTGATCACCAAGTCGTAGTTGCGGGTATCATAACGGGTGCTGCCCGTAAACTTCTTGATATAGTTCTCGCGGGTTGTGTCAATCTCCCGGATGACTTTCTTGGCCTCCTCTTCCGTGATTCCCTTCTTCGCCATCAGACGCTGGATGCGCTGTTCGTAGGGAGCTGTAATCAGGATGCTCAGATGGTTGGGATGGTCCTCAAACACAAAGAATCCGCTACGTCCGGCGATGACACACGACTCCGACTCGGCGAT
>CADCPZ010000202.1 GCA_902803475.1 uncultured Prevotellaceae bacterium | reverse complement strand
GCAGCGTAATGTTATGGTAGGGGTGAGGAACAATGAGGTTGTGCTTGTTCCTTTTACGGAATGTATAAGGACTGATAAGCCTTTTGATAAAAAGCTTATCAAGGTTCTTAATGAGTTGAGTATTTGATTTGTCTCTTCACTCTTCACTTTTTTAGGTAGTCCTGCAGATGGATGGTTCCTGCTTCGCTCTCCTGGTCGAGGGCGGGGACGTACTCGACGATCCTGGTGAGGCCGGTGGCTTTCTCGACATAGAAATTGACGAGGGCTCCGGTATAACTGCGGAAGATCACCTTGTATTCGTTGTCGGTCTCTTCGCCCATCGTTACCGACATGATGGAGGGATTCTCCTCGGCGATACTCCAGTCGTATTCACGATGACAGTAGTTGTTCACTCCTTCATAGGCCATATCTGCCGTTATCGCAGTGGACTGTGTCGTATCCGCAGGGTTGGTGACTTGTGTGGAATCCGTAATATTGGTGACCTGTGTGGAATCCGTAGGATTGTCGGTCTGTGTCGTCTTGTTTTTGCCGCATGAGCAGAAAAGCAGGATGATCAAGAGGGATGATAAGATGGTTTTGTTCATATAATGTTGTTTTATTTCGTTTGTGATTCCGTTAGGGTTGACTTCGTCTACCCCTGACCCTGCCACGGGCTAATCATTAAAAAGAAAAAGGCTGAAGATTGAAAAACGAGTTTCCATCCTCAGCCTCTTTTTTTTGTGATTCCGTTGGGGTTCGAACCCAAGACCTACTGCTTAGAAGGCAGTTGCTCTAATCCAACTGAGCTACGGAACCGACCTTATTTGCAAAAGCGGTGCAAAGGTACGAATAAGTGAGGAAAATACAAAATAAAAGTAGTTTTATTTTTATTTTCGAACGAGAGTTCCTTATTTTGCTACTTTTTACTTATACTTCTCCAAGAATTTTTCAGCTTGCTCATGCCCCAAGGCCTTTGCCTTCTCAAGGCTGGTACGTCCTTCGGCTTTCTTCCCGTCTTCACAAAGGGCTATGCCCAGCACCATGTGGGCATCAGCATAATCTCCATCGAGTTCGAGGGCGCGTTTGGCCGCTTCGATGGCTGTCTCCCTTTTCCCGACACGCAGACTGAGGTTTGCCAGTTCGGCATAGTACAACGGTTCCTTCGGTTCTATCCGGATGGCGATAATGATGTCTTGAAGTGCCTGCTGGTAGAGTTTGCCCTTCGCCTCGCACTGTTCCCGCATATAGTAGAAATCAGCAGAGAGATTGCCGCTATTAAAATACTCATAGGTATAATAGTCTAACATGGCCTTTCGGTATTGCCCCATTTTATCCAGTTGTCCGGCACGTGCCAGGAAATACGGTGCTGCTGTAGATACATAAGGGGTATCACATACGGCGATAGCGCTGTCGAGGAGCGCCAGTATCTCGTCGTCACCTGCACCCAGTTGTGTCTTGCATTGAGCAGCCTCCAAATAGAGTTCAGGATTGCGCATCGTGCTGTTCACAAGTGTCATAAACTGGTCGTAGGCTTGTTGATAGTTGCCG
This sequence comes from uncultured Prevotellaceae bacterium, assembly GCA_902803475.1. Lineage (GTDB taxonomy): Bacteria > Bacteroidota > Bacteroidia > Bacteroidales > Bacteroidaceae > Prevotella. Next base: position 2,949 of record CADCPZ010000202.1, on the reverse strand, counting down.
CGCACAAAAGTTACCTGTGCCAGTAAGTGATCAAAGGCAGGCTCCGACTTGATTTGTTGGGCAGCCTTCGTCTCTGCTTCTACCTTATCTAATGTCCAGTCGGCAGGTAGCGAACCCTCTTTGGCCATACCTGCTGTCAGCGCCTGATAGATCAGACGTGCATAGTTGAAATGAGCCTCGTCTTTCTTCGTGGCTTTCTTCAAAGCATTCTTCAGCGTCTCGTCAGCAAGCGTATAGTTCTGGGCAGCTATCGCCTTGGATGCAAGCGCATAATAACCGTCATTGGCCTCAGGAAACAAATGGATGAAGTCTTGAATGGCAGCATCATACTTCTCGCTGCTGTCGCTGGCAGCCAACATCAGGGCGATTTGTGCCTGTTGAATGTTTGTGGGCATCGCCAAACGAATCTTTGTATTGCGCAACAATGGGTCGTTTACAGAAAGGCCGCTGAGATGGAACTCATCAGTATATCGTACGTCCACAGTACTGGCAGCCGTTGATGACTGATGAGCCAAGCCGACAGCTTGTCCGTTGGCATTAACGACCGCTGCACCGTCTATTTCCCCATCGGTTCCGCTAAGCAGACAGTAGGCATATTTATTCATAAACTGCTCTACACTGCTGATAGTAACCGCCTGCGGTTTCAAACTGCGGGTAATCAGATAAGCCTGACTATTGGATGACGGCTGTTGGGTAATGGATGCGGTATAGGCAGGTGCTTTCCCGTCAACAGTAAACCGTGCGATGTCGTAAAGTTCGTTGGCACCCATGAGTGTAGTCACCTGATGACGTTGTCCGTTGGCATCGGTCACTTCGGCACGTACGGCACCATTGAATGGGGTCCAGCTGCTGACAGCTTGTCCGTCGGCTGTGATAAAGAAACCATTTGTCGTAGCTAATACCGATCCGTCTTCTTTATAAGTAGTAAGCGTGAAAACCGCGTTTGCGGCTTTCTTCACTGCTGCCGGCTGTGCACCTGCAATCATACTGATGAACAGCAGGCAGATTGTAATTTTTCTCATTTTTATTTCCTTATTATCGTTACTTCACCATTCTGAGTCAGTTTGACAATACTCGAAGGAGTATGAGGCTTGTGTTCCTGACGGCGTGACTTACAAACATAGTCAACAGCCTGCAGAATCTCCTCACAGATATCCCGATAGTTCTGTGCTGCCGGCTCACCGCTGATATTCGCACTGGTGCTGACAAGCGGTTTTTGGAAGCGGTAGCACAGTTCCTTGGAAAACTCCTCATGGGTGATGCGCATCGCAATACTGCCATCATCTGCAATCAGATTGGGTGCAAGGTTGACGGCATTGTCCAAAATAACCGTCAACGGTTTATTGGCTAACTCCATCATATCCCAAGCCACATCGGGCACATTTCGGACATAGCGTTGTAAACGCACATCGGAGTCAACCAGACAAATCATCGCCTTATGGTCGTCGCGTTTCTTGATGGCATAGACACGAGCCACAGCTTCTGCATTCGTCGCATCACATCCGATACCCCAAACAGTATCTGTGGGATAGAGTATCACCCCACCCTTTCGCAGCACCTCTACGGCCTGCCGTATATCGTCTTCTCTTTCCATTGTTATGATCTTATATCTCCCATCCTAATGCCGATGCACCAAGGACAGCTGCGCTGGCACCATCCAGACTACTGATGAGGAACTGCGCCTTTCCTCGGAAGACGGGCATCACATGACGATCGTAAGCCTCTTTGATAGGATTCATAATCAAGTCGCCGGCTTTCACCATTCCGCCGAAGAACACAAAAGCTTCCGGACTACAGAAAGTAGCGAAATCAGCACAGGCCTCACCCAGCATCTTACCCGTAAACTCATAGATATTCTTTGCCAACTCATCACCTTTTCCTGCAGCGATAGACACATCGAGCGAAGTGATGTCGTCAGGATTCAGGTCGCGCAACAGCGACGGCTGGTTCGTCTTGGCCAGCAGTTCGCGAGCTGTACGTGCCACACCTGTCGCTGAGCAGTATGCCTCCAGACAACCCGTACGGCCGCAACCGCAAAGGCGTCCTTCCTCGCCACGCACCATCGTCACGTGCCCCAGCTCACCGGCAAAGCCGTCGCAGCCATAGACAATCTGTCCGTTGACGACAATACCCGAACCGACACCTGTCCCCAGCGTGATAACGATAAAGTTCTTCATACCGCGAGCCACACCGTATGTCATCTCGCCCACAGCGGCAGCATTGGCATCATTGGTAATCGCAACAGGAATACCAAGGGCATCGCTGAACATCTGTGCCAACGGCACCACGATATCGTGAGCCCACGCAATATTCGGAGCCGTCTCAATAGTACCATTATAATAATTGGCATTAGGTGCACCGATACCCATTGCCTTAATAGTTTCGATACCACCCACCTGTTCGATGATGGGCTGCAAAGCGCTGACAGATGCATCGACATAGTCTTTTGCATTGTCAAAACCTTGTGTCTTAATAGCAGTTGTAGCCTTGATTTCTCCTCTTGCATCAACGATGCCGAAGACAGAATTGGTGCCTCCAAGATCGAGACCAATCACATAGGGTTTGTTGATTTGTACAGTCATATCATTCATTAGTTAGTTATTCTATCCGACAAAGGTAGTGCAAATCGAAGACAATACAAAATAAATCGATTTATTTTTATTGTTGAGATGCCGCCTACCTTCGAAATTTAGCTTCAAAGGTACGATTAAATGAGAACAAAACAAAATAAATCTCGGTTTATTTTTATTGTTGATATGCCGCCTACCTTCGAAATTTAGCTTCAAAGGTACGATTAAATGAGAACAAAACAAAATAAATCTCTATTTATTTTTATTATACCAGACTCATTCCTTGCTCGCATCTCAGCGATTGCAAGAATGTGCAAAAATCTGCGTTAAAAAGTGTAAACGTGCAAAGAACTGGAAAATCGATTTTGCAGATGTTTGC
>CADCPZ010000201.1 GCA_902803475.1 uncultured Prevotellaceae bacterium | reverse complement strand
TTCAACGACTTCGAGGACGACGGCGGTGACTTCGCCGACAACGATGCCGACACCTATCCGGAAGACACCTATCCTGATGAACCCTATGTGGAGGAAGGAACACTGGATGCTGGCGACGAGTCTTTCATGGTAGATAATACAACCGATACCGGTTTCGATGATGCACCTGTTATAGATGACCAGATTATCTAACACTCTTTTAGAAGATTCTATACTGAAAAGTCCCCATTTCGAGTACTGCATCAAGCGCACACTCGGACATGGGGCTTTCGGCGTGACTTATCTCGCCGAAACAACTGTCAGCTCCGTAGTGAAAGTTGATGGACCGCTGGGAGAGATCGAGCAGACTGTTGAAACTAAAATCAAGGTTGCCATCAAGGAGTTCTTTATGCATGAGCTATGCTCACGAACAGAAGACGGAACCATCACCGACTCTTCCTCATCGAGTATGGTATCCGACTATCGGCGCCGTTTCCGCAAGGAGGCCGAGAACCTGTCGATAATGAAACATCCTGGCATCGTAAGAGTGATGGATGTGTTCGATCAGAACAACACCACATACTATGCGATGGAGTACATCGAAGGTGTATCGTTAGATGACTACATCAAACAGCACATCCATCTTGATGAACAGGAAGCCATAGCCATCCTCAATGAAACGGGCGATGCGTTGGCATACATGCATAAACAGCGCATGCTGCACTTGGACATGAAACCCAAGAACATCATGCGCCGCAAAGACGGGAAACTTTTCCTCATCGATTTCGGTTTGTCGAAACACTACAATGAGAATGGAGAGGCTGAGTCAAGTACGAGTATCGGACTGGGCACACCAGGCTATGCACCCATTGAGCAGTCAGTCAAACAGGGCAGCCAGATATTCCCTGCCTATATTGATGTCTATGCCTTGGGGGCAACCCTCTTCAAAATGCTTACAGGTGAAACGCCTCCGCCAGCAGCGGAAATCATGAACGAAGGATTCCCATTCGAAGAGTTGCAGAATTGTGGAGTCAGCGAGGAGATGATGCGTATCGTGGCTACGGCCATGAATCCGCGACGTGCTGAACGGTTCCAGTCTGTAGAAGACTTCCTGGCTGCAGCCAACAACCCACAGACATTTATGGGCATCGCACCAGCCGAAGACGATATCATCGACATCAACGATCCTGCTCAGCCCATTCTGCCCGATGAACCCACCTGCCCTGTTACACCCATTCCGCCCAATAACCCCATAGGCCCCACTCCGCCCATAGGCTCCACTCCGCCCAATAACCCCATAGGCCCCACTCCGCCCAATAACCCCATAGACCCCACTCCGCCCATAGGCCCCATTCCGCCCAATCCCCCCAACGGCTCCATCGGTTCCATCATCGATGACGATGCCCCCACCACACTGGCTTCCGGCTTTCCTCAGCAGCCCGATGCCAATTATGATTACCCAAGTGTGGGAAGCGGTTCACCCGCTTCCGAATACCCTAACACGGGTGACGCCTACGACCAGGAACCCAACGAGGAGCCAGAGCAAAAAAACAACTTGCTGCGCTATATCATCATCTTCCTGATGGCTGCGCTACTGTGCATTGTTGCCGTATCAGCCTATAAGCTTCTCAGCAAGAAGAAAACACGCCGCATCCATCAGACGGAAGAGGTGCAAAAGCCCACAACAGAGAAGGCCGACTCTATTGCCGCTACCCAAACAGGCAAGAAAGCATCTGAAGCCGATGGAAAGAAGGCATTGGATGCAAACAGTAAAAAAAGTAAATCCAAGCGCCATAGCAGCTCTTCCAACCTCAATGGTGGCTGGTAGCTCGCGCGCGTATATATAATAAGGTGAAATCATGATGAAAACAAGAACACTCATAATCACTCTACTGCTGGCTGTCGTCACAACGATACAGGCACAGAAAACATATTTGGTATCGTGTGGCATCAGTGTCTATCCGAACCCAAGGATGAATACGCGCATCTGCCACAATGACGCAAAAACCATCCAGTGGGTATATGACCGCAACGGCAACTCCGAGACAGCTTTGCTCATCAACGAGCAAGTCAACGAGGCAGAGGTGCTGGCAAAGATGGAGGAATTGTACGCCCAAGCCCAACCAGAAGACATGATTGTGTTCTTCTACAGCGGACACGGCTCTCCTGGTAGCTTGGTTTTTTATGACAAAGAGGTAAGCTACGACAACCTCTGCAAGATTATGGCCAACTCCAAGGCTAAGCGTAAGGTGGTATTCCTGAACTGCTGTTACTCTGGAAAGATGAGCGATGCAGCAACGAAAGGCGGCACCAATACGGGGAAGACAATTAGCGCGAGCGACTATCGGAACACGTCTGTACTGATGTTCCTGTCATCGCGACCCAGCGAGACCTCGCTCTACAACCCCACAGATGTCAACTGCATCTATACCAACCACTTACAGCGTGCGCTGAAAGGTGGTGCCGACTATAATCGCGATCGCAAGATTACCGCAAAGGAACTCTATAAATATGTGCACAAGCACGTACTCAAGGATACTAACAACAAACAACATCCCGTTATGTGGGGAAAGTTTGACAACCAAATGGTTGTCATGAAATGGTAAACCAAACGACACAAATATCGTGCAGCCGATATTCAAACGGAGTTTAATTTCCCAAACGACCAAACGACCAATTTCCCAAACGACCAAATATAATCCAATGATAGTAAAGCAGAAACTCATCACCTGCCCAAAGTGCCAGAAGCGCTTGCAGGTCAACAACCCACAAGGTGTGGAGGAGAAAATCATCACCTGCCCCAATTGTAGTAGCCGCCTGCGCGTACGCTTCAACGATATGGCAGGAAGACAACAGGCACCTGCTCAGCAACCCATCTATGATGCTGAGCCAAGCCGACAGCGCGTACAGCAGCCACAACATGAGAACACTATCTACAACTTCGACATGGCGCAGCAGTATCAGCAGCCAATACAGCCGCAGCCTCCTCGTCCACAACGACCTGGTGGCACGCCACCACCTTTCCCAGGCAGACCTGCTGGTCTTGGCAGACCAGCAGGTGGCGCACGACCATTAAACCCCACCACCATCATACCGAACAATATGACAAGTGCACAGCCTGGGTGGTTGGAATACAAGGGTAGTCGCTATCCGCTGATGGTGGGACAGAACTCCATCGGAAGGGCCTGCCGCGAACATCGTGCGCAAGTGGAGATTATCACGGGTGAAGACAATACGATGAGTCGCATCCATGCGTTTATCACCATCACACAATCGGGTGGAGCCTGCGTAGCTACGATCAAGCACTGTCCGCAAGCCACCAACAAGACCTACGTGAATGGAAAAGAGCTGACCACCTTCGATGAGTTCTACCTCACCGATGGGCAGGTTATCCAGATGGGCGAGTGCATGCTCACCTACCGTTGTCCACAAGGGGCGCCGCAGCAGCCAGCTTCTCCATACGTCAACCAGCCTGCACCTCCCAATAGGCCGCCCGTTGCCCCACGCCCACGTAGAAACGAACAAGAAACAATTTATTAACAATATACCATAAAGCAAACCTAATAACCCCATTAGACCCAATAACCCCATAAAAACCCCACAAAATATGAAATACGAAATATTGCTTCCACAAACCATCCATGAGATGGGCCAGCGAGACAATCAGGAAGACAGCATCTTCCCATCCGAGGAACAAGCTTCTGTAGATAACCGCCTGTTCATCCTCTGCGATGGTATGGGAGGTCACGAGAGCGGCGAGGTAGCCAGCCAGACCGTTTGTCAGGCGCTGAGCGACTACATCCAGAAAAACTTCCCTGCCGACGAAGTATTCACCGATGCACAACTGCGTGAGGCTTTGGCTGTTGCCAATGCACGCTTAGAGGAGAAAGACAATGGTGCTGCCAAGAAGATGGGCACCACCCTCACCTTCCTCTACCTGCATCGCGGTGGTGCAACAGTAGCACACATTGGTGACAGCCGCGTCTATCACCTCCGTCCAGAGACCGATGAGATTCTCTACCGCACTCGCGACCACTCACTCATCTACGACCTTTTCGATGTTGGCGAGCTGACGTTGCAAGAGATGGAGACTTCTCCCAACAAAAACATCATCACCCGTGTGATGATGCCTGGACAGGAACAGGCTCCAAAAGCAGACATCGTACATATCACCGATATCAAGCCAGGCGACTATTTCTACCTGTGTTCCGATGGTATGCTGGAAGAGATGAGCGACGTAGAGATAATTGACATTCTGAAGAGCAAGGACCTCACAGAAGAAGGCAAGCGCAACAAACTGATTGCAGCTACCGCAGAGAATCAGGACAACCACTCAGGTCTGCTCATCAAGATACAAACCGTCATCGCCGAATCAGATATTGCTCCATTCGAGGATACTGAGAAGGAGATGCGCCAGCGCAACCACGTACTGATGGCAGAACTGAACCCAGCATTAGCTGCTGCAACTCCTCCGATGCCACCAACACCAAACTACAACAGTGCTCCTCCTGTACCGCCAATGGGGGGACAGGAACCTTATGCAGAGGAAGTTGACGAAGTGGACGAACTGGATGGAGGAGACTACGACTACAGCGTTGGAGACAGTGAAGAGGATATGGTATCGATGCAAGAGCCTCCACAGATGTCGATGCACCATCAGCAACCTGTTCAGAAATCTGGTAACATGGTGCGCATCTTGACGATGATTGGCTTGGTTGTCGTCATCGGCATCGCAGCCTTCTTGATTTACACCACCCTTGTAAAAGACAAAGACAAGGACAGAGACAGGGGCAACAAGATTGAAACTGTCAAGGATGTGATTGAGCAAAAGAGTTCAGGTCCAAGCCGCAACATTTCATCTCCTGAGCATCATAACGACACGCGTCCTGCAGCACCAGAGACAACAACAAAGGCCACCACCTCCAACACCAAGGAGTCTGCTGCCAAGAAGAATGACAGCAAGGTTGAAAAAGATGTCATTAACAGAATCTCTGGCAAAAGCAATCAAGAGAACAAAAGCGAGGTTAAGGACATCATGAATAAACAGAGCAAAGACAGCAAGAAGCCGGAAACGAAGAAGCCTGAATCTAAAAAAGGTAATCAAGGCGGCGACATCCCAATACCTCCCATCAAAGAAGGAAAAACCGATAAACTTCCTGGTCAACAACCTGCATAATTCATAGTTTCCCAAAACAAACAGCAGCTATTTACTTCAATCAGAAGCGATAGCTGCTGTTATTATTTGATTTTTTATTAAATCACATCAAATTTTGCTTTTGGCAGCAATTTATCGTCAAGAAACTTTGATTTATTTATGAATCGACTATTGCTGCAAAAAATATGATTAGCTAAACGTCTATTGCATTCTCTTCTTAATACTTTCGGGTTTAATGGTTACAGTATATCCTAGTTTTTGAGTCTTTTCATCATAGAATTCAAAAACCAATGGACAATTTTCTTTTACTAATTCATTAAGACGTTCTTTTCCTTCTACATGAATATCATTGGCATGTAATGAATACAACCACTTTGTTTGTTCAGGACTGAGCATCTCTGCTGGTAAGTCTATTCTATAAACAAAACGCTTACCATCGTAGCTACAACTTTTGGCTTTCCAATAGTTATCGGGACATTTGGCATTAATTGAGTCTGCCATCGCTTGTAATAACTCACTCTTATTGACATCTTCATTATCTCCTTGTTTTTCACCTTTTCCGTCACTGCAAGAAAGAGTAAGTAATGATAAACATAGTGCAAAAATTGCACTTAAAATTTTAATTGGATTCATCTTTAAGAATTTTTAAGTATTATGAAATAATTAGTTTAACCTAATAGTTGCTACTTGTCAATCTGGAATATCATGGGAAATAATAAGACCATAGTGTGCAGCAGAATATCCAGATTTAAATTTGTAAGCCTTTATTTCAATTTTATATGTCCCGCTATCGTCTGGTTTAAAAAAAACAAGCGGAGTATTGTCGGATTTTGTATCTTTTTCAACTTGTACCCAACCTTTGAAGGTCTCCTTAAAGATTGTAATATCGAGGTCTTCCACACGATGATCCGCAAAAGCGAATACCATATATTGATAATCACTGCTGAATCCGCGCTTAGTTTCCTTAGTATTAAAAATTAAATCATATTCTATATGCACGATTTCTTGATTATGTTTATCTTCAAGAATTTGAAGATATTCCAATCCTTCTTGATAAATATCTTTCATTGTAATATCAGAATTCTGAGCATTTAATGATAAGCTCCCCAAAAGGATAAAAATTACGGCAATTTGTTTCTTGGTAAAAGATAGTAACGTTTTCATATTTCTTTTGATTTATGTTTATATAAGCCAACCATGATTATCATTCAAGAATAATATCTCCATCACTATCATGATTAGAGTTATTATTTGAAGAGGGTCTGGAATGCGATTGGTTCCTACGGGAATCAGTTCGATTGACATTTTGTGAAGAAGAATTTCGGGTTGATTGTTTAGCAGATTTCGATTGAGAAGTTTTTGCTGGTGCCTTAGGTGCAGAATCCTTCTTATTCGGAGCAGGTTCAACAACAGGTGCAGGCTCAACATCCGAGACAAAGGTATCAACAGCAAGTGTATCCGTAGCCAAAGAGTCAACCATGGTAACCCTGTCACTGCTTGCTTGACCTTCACTTGAGGACTTAATTACTGTGTAAACAATCCATGAAAAGATTGCAGCAACGAAGAATACTACTATATATACCCATGTATTATTTTTCTTTTGGGGGAAAGGATTGGATATTTCATGAGAATTGTCCGGAAAATATGGTGGCTGTTGACCTGGAATATTTTGAGGATTGCCTTCAGGAAAGTTATAAGGTGGCGGAGTCAACCCCTCGCTATGATTATCTATAATCCTTGTTTCTTCTGAAAATCTTTCTGAATCATTTATCCTAATCGTCTCATCCAAGTTTGCTTGTTGATTAGTTTGTTCCTGCGGATTATCAATTATGCTTAGAAAAGCATCTATCGTTTGTGGACGTTCTCTTCGTTTAGGCTGCATGGCGGCAGATATCGCTTTCCATGTTTGAGCGCTAATATATTCTGGTTTTTCGCCTAATCCGTCTTCATTGACAATTACCGCCTCTGGGGGAACTTTACCTGTCAGCAATGCCAGTAATGTCGCACCAAGGCTGTAAATATCTGTTACTGGTGAAAAATCATGCAGAAGATTTTGGTATTGCTCCATTGGAGCATAGCCTTTAGATAATCCTAAAAGAGTATTACTGGTTTCGTTTCCATCATCTGTATAATTCTTAGAAATACCAAAGTCAATCAGCATGGCCCTTCCTTCACCATTCAACATGATATTACTAGGTTTTACATCTAAGTGGCACATGTGTCGCTCTTGATGCATATATGATAGAGCATTGGCTATGTCATGTATATATTTCAAAGCCTGTTCCTCAGGAATTCTCCCTTGGTTGTCCATCATCTGCCGTAACGTTCCGCCTTCCAAATACTGCATTACATAATAAACGGTATCATTTTCTTCAAACACATCCATTACTTGCACTATATTCGGATGAGACATTGCCGAAATATTACGAGCTTCTTTAATAAACTTCTGTCGATACCGCTCGGTTTGTCCTCTCATTGTGGTTGAGGTTACATGGACACGAGTATCTCCCTCAGCACGCACACAAAAATCTTCCATGAAGAATTCTTTGATGACGACGGGGACATCTACAGACATTCCGCCAAGACTTCCAGAAAGCGAGCCTTTGGTTATTGCCATATAAGTAATACCAAAGCCTCCCTGCCCTAATTTATTGACAATACGATACTTCCCACCTTGTAAGAGTGTACCAACTTTAAGTTCTTGCATATTTTTAAATTATTATTATGTATCAGAAAGCTAAGATAAAACCAAAAAATGCTTCTGTAATATTTGTTTCATAAGAATACCCTTTGATTTCAAATTTATATTGCCCAGTAGCAGTACACTCAAATTCAACCACAGCAACATCGGAATTATCTGTATCTTTGTCAAGCTGTATCCAATTAGATCCAGATTTTCTATATACAATCAAATCAATGTCGTTAATACCTTTGCCACTTGTAGCTAATGCCACATAAGTATTCCCTTTATAAAGAGTCCTTGTATAGTTACGGGTAGGATTACTGTCCTTGTTCAATCTGTCAATCATAACGCCTCCTATCCTTTTTTCAAACTTCTCGCCTTCCAGATATTCGACAAAACGACCAACTTGATCAACAATATCCTTACCATCGCCAGCGTAGGCATTTAATGCAGATAGACAAAGTAACATAACAACTGAAACCAACACTCTCTTAAAGAATGTACTTTTATTATTCTTTTTCATAATATAAATCCTTCACCTTTACAGTCCTAAAAAGGTGGAAATAAGGTTATACATGCGAAACGTTAGACTGTATGTCCCATTCACAAGAAGAATGTTCTAATCACTTAACCTGCAAAAAGAACAAAACGTTTCTTTTGTTTTCAATTAGATTAAAATCAAAATAACATTAAAGATACTCGATTTGCTGGCAAAAATAATAAAAAAAATAATAATATCAAAATTTTTATTTATTTTTTTGCAAAATTATGATGATAAATACAGAAAAAAGTAACAGATTCAATCTTACACGGCAAACATTTCAACTATCTCTACCAGGCTTTGGTAACGTGATTACCAGGCTTTGGTAATGTGATTACCAAGCCTTGGTAACACTATTACCAGATTTGAGAGCTTATTCTGGTAATTTGGTTCATAACAAGAGATAATCGTTAACAATTCGCATGTGCTA
>CADCPZ010000200.1 GCA_902803475.1 uncultured Prevotellaceae bacterium | reverse complement strand
TTTAACCTGTTCAATCCATTCATTATTAACCATCATGGCCTGTGCACGGTCATTGCTGTGGATAGCCATCTCCTCCAGAATCTGCATATAATGCTCAGACTTTGGAGTCATTAAATCAGTCAACAGATTGTCATATTCCGCTGCTTTTTGTTGGTATTTCGTTCGTAAATCATCCAGTTTGGTATAGTAGCCTAATTGTGTGTAAACATGAGAGTAAGCTCTATAATAAACTTCAAGCCCATAAGGATTAAGCTGTTCACGAGGAATAGAAGAAAGAATCTCTAAAGACTCATTGAAAAGTCCTATGGATGAACAGAGATACGCTTTTCTGGCTTGACATAAAGCAGCATCATCCAAATGTCCTGCCTGTTTAGCGAAAGCAGTACATTGGTCGATGTAATATAGGGCGGAATCACTTTGGAAGGGTTCGTATGCCTTATACAACTGATAAGAAAGGTTGTATTTCTGAGATACATTATCCGTTTTTTTCAAGGCAAGTTGCAACTGTTTGATGGATTGCCTGTGTTCAGCGACATATTTTGGTGAGTGCAAAATGGCATCATCTAATACGCGGTACAAAGAATCCAATTGTGGATCCTGTGCCAAAGCGGTTTGCAGATTTATCAAGGTAACGATGCCTAATATTAGCGTTCGCATGGTATGATTTAGCGTTCGATGTGAGTTATCAGTGGGCAAAAGTATATAAAAAAATCCACTAAACAAAAAAAAGCATCGTTTTTTATAAACAAAGAAGTTTCAGGAACTCCTGAAACTTCTTTGTTATTCATCTTTCGAATGAAAAAAGTCGTATAGCAAAATAACCGATATCACCAATAAGGCAAGGGCTATAAAAGCCAATAGAAAAACTCGATACTGTGCACCCAAAATAGCCGTTAGGGATTGGTCTGTACCAAACAACCATTGATGTATTGGTACTCGTGTCAGCGACATTTCCAATATTCCCTCTACAAAGACATAGATGAACAGTAGCAATGAGAGGATGAACTGTAGCGACAGTAGTGTGACAGAAACTATATCGAGTTTATTGAAGTGTTTCATGAAGAAAGATTCTGCTTCCGACGTTTGTTCAATTCTTCTTTTATCTCATTCATTTTCGTTTCGGTCAAATTGTATCCCAGCATGACAAAGATAGCGATAAACGCAGAAATGGCAGGTACCAGAATATCAGCCAGTCGCAATTGTGTAAGCGTCTCGCTACTTTGAATAGCCGCATTCTGGTCGAAGGCCACCCACTTGAGGATGGCACCACCCAATACCAATGCTAACGACTGTCCCATTTTTACCATCCACCAATAGATGGCTCCATACTGACTCTCCTTACGTGGAAGTCCGTGACGGAGTTCATCCAAGTCGCATACATCCGCCGTCATACTCATCATCAGCGTGAAAAGACCACCCATTCCGAATGACATCAGTGGCAGTGGCAGGAACATGAGCCAAGGATTTTCAGGACAGAAGCCCCACCATTTCAAGATATATCCGACGATAGAGATAACCGTAGAGATGATAAAGGCCTGCTTCTTTCCCCATTTCGCAGCCATCCAGGTAACGATCGGAATCACCATGAAGGCTGTGATGATTGCGTTCACTGTTGCAAACCAAGCAGAAGCCGAACGGAAGAGTGTTGGTACCCATGCCCAGTCGAGCCAGTTGTTGGCCAAGGAATAATCACCATCAAACATATAATAGACGATGATGAAGTTGCTGAAAGAGGCTACGATTTGGAAACCGTTATAAACGAGGAACGTAGCGACACAAAGTCTCAGGAAAGGTGCGTTGCGGAATACCTGACCGAGATTCTTGAAGATGTCTTTCACCACATTCCACATTCCAGCCGCAGAGATGCCTGGCCGGTCTTTCATGTCTTCTGGGAACGGAGGCTCTTTACAGAAGATAGCCGGCATGATACCTGTCAGGATACACAGTGCAGCTACTACGATGGAGAGTTTGCGTACACCCTCTACCTGTGTGGCAAAGATATAGTCGGGGTTTGAGATGAGTGCCCAGAACCA
>CADCPZ010000199.1 GCA_902803475.1 uncultured Prevotellaceae bacterium | reverse complement strand
AAGTTCAGTTCCTTTACGTTCACTTCATCCAAAATAATGTTGCTTACCAGTTCGATGGCATTGCGCTGTGCGTCATCTACAGCAGGAATCATCAGACTCTTCAACGGCTGCTTCACCTTCATGTTTACTTTCTTACGAAGGGCAAGTACCATTGAGGTTATCTTCTGAGCCATTTCCATACGGATTTCAAGTTCCGTATCAATATAGGTTTCGTCAACAACCGGATAATCATCAAGATGTACACTTTCTTTCTGACCGCCCAAATCCAGATACAGTTGGTCGGCATAGAACGGTGCGAAGGGAGCCAGGAGTTTAGCTACCGTCATCAGACAAGTGTGCAGGGTCTGGTAAGCAGACAGTTTGTCGTCGCTCATCTCTTTACCCCAGAAACGTTTACGGTTCAGACGAACATACCAATTGGAGAGGTCGTCGTTGACAAAAGTGTCGATTAGGCGTCCTGCACGTGTAGGATCGTAGTTCTCAAGTTCCTTCTCCACATTCTTCACCAGAGAATTCACCTTAGAGAGAATCCAACGGTCGATTTCGGGAGCTGTTGCATAATCTACCTTAATAGGAGAATACGGGTTGAAGTCATCCACATTGGCATAGAGGGCGAAGAAACTATACGTATTATATAAGGTGCCGAAGAATTTGCGACGAATCTCATCAACTCCATTGGGGTCGAATTTCAGGTTGTCCCAAGGTTCGCTGTTGGTCATCATATAGAAACGAACCGCATCGGAACCATATTTCTCAATCATCTCGAACGGATTGACCACATTGCCTACATGTTTCGACATCTTGTTACCTTTGGAGTCGAGGACAAGACCTGAAGAAATCACGTTCTTAAATGCGACAGAGTCAAACACCATTGTAGCAATAGCGTGAAGAGTAAAGAACCATCCACGTGTCTGATCAACACCTTCGTTGATAAAGTCAGCAGGAAAAGCCAACCGTTTGTCAATCTTTTCTCTGTTTTCGAAAGGATAGTGGATCTGTGCGTATGGCATCGAACCACTGTCGAACCAAACGTCAATCAGGTCGGTTTCACGCTTCATCGGCTTACCGCTCTTGCTGACTAAAATAATATTGTCCACATAAGGACGATGCAGGTCTATCTTGTCATAATTCTCCTGAGCATAGTTACCTGGTATAAAACCCTTCTCCTTCAACGGATTGGTCTGCATGATACCTGCAGCTACGGATTTTTCAATCTCATTGTATAGTTCTTCCACACTGCCGATACAGATTTCATTTCCATCGTCATCACGCCAGATAGGAAGTGGCGTTCCCCAGAATCTCGAACGAGACAGGTTCCAGTCGTTCAAGTTCTCCAGCCAATTGCCAAATCGTCCTGTACCAGTTGATTCCGGCTGCCAGTTAATGGTTTTATTCAACTCAAACATACGTTCTTTTTTCTCCGTACTCTTGATAAACCAAGAGTCAAGCGGATAATAAAGAACGGGCTTATCTGTACGCCAACAATGTGGATAATTGTGTACGTGCTTCTCGATCTTGAACACTTTGTTCTCTGCCTTCAAATCCATGCAGAGTGTAATATCGAGCGTCTCATCTTTGTCACTCAGTGTATCATCGTAAGCATTCTTCACATAACGGCCAGCATATTTAGTCCACAAGTCTTTATTGACATATTTCTCGACAAACTCATCATCGAGGTCTTCCAATACATAGTATTTGCCCTCCAAATCAACGACAGGGCGCTCAGCACCCTTCTTGTCAATCAGCACAATCGGGGGAACGCCGGCTTTTTTGGCAACGAAAGCATCATCGGCGCCAAAGTTCGGAGCAATATGCACGATACCTGTACCGTCTTCTGTTGTTACATAGTCGCCAAGGATAACGCGAAAGGCTCCGTCTGTCATCGGTTTGATACCAGGAATGAGCTGTTCATACTCCATTCCTTCGAGTTCTGTACCCATAAAGTGGCCTGTAACCTTCCAAGGAATCACCTTGTCACCCTTCTTGTAGCTGTTCAGGTCGGCATCTTTTCCTGCCTCGTTGAAATAAGCAGAAAGGCGTGCTTCAGCCATGATCACGGTAACTGGCTCACCTGTATAAGGATTGTAGCTCTGTACGCTGACATATTCTATTTTTGGTCCAACGCAGAGAGCGCTATTGGCCGCCAATGTCCACGGGGTCGTTGTCCATGCGAGGAAATAGGCTGTGCCCCACTCTTCCTCAAGTTTGATATTCTTAAACTCCTTGATCTTGAACTGTGCCGTACACGTTGTGTCCTTCACATCACGGTAGCATCCAGGCTGGTTCAGTTCATGTGAACTCAATCCTGTTCCAGCAGCTGGAGAATACGGTTGAATGGTATAGCCCTTATACAAAAGACCTTTTTTATAAAGCTCCTTCAACAGCCACCACAGCGTCTCGATATATTTGTTGTCGTAAGTGATATACGGATGGTCAAGGTCAACAAAGTATCCCATCTTTTCTGTCAGCTCACGCCATTCGGCAGTGTACATCATCACATTCTCACGACATTTTCTATTGTAGTCTTCCGTAGAGATGTATTTTGGAGACTCATGGTTGTCGATATCTGCTTTTGTGATACCTAATTCCTTTTCCACGCCCAGCTCCACAGGAAGTCCGTGTGTGTCCCAGCCTGCCTTGCGGTGTACCTGATATCCCTTCATAGTCTTATAACGATTGAAGGTATCCTTGATGCTTCGAGCCAAAACATGGTGAATACCTGGATGTCCGTTTGCTGAGGGAGGACCTTCATAGAATACAAACTGCGGACATCCCTCTCGTTCTTCGATTGACTTATGGAAAATATCATTCTTTTCCCATTGTGCCAATACATCTTGATTAGTCTTGGTCAGATTTAGACCATTGTGTTCGACGAATCTTTTTGCCATTTTTATACTGTTTAAATTCTTTATTCTTATCGGTTCATTCATCCCTTTTTGGGATAATTCCACTAATAGGCTGCAAAGGTAATGAAAGTTGAGCGGAGAACAAAATAAATTATTTATTTTTTATTCCGAAACGCATCTTAGCCTTATTTAAATCAAATCAAATCAAGTATTAATTGCAAATCTATGGGTGCAATACCATTATCAATAAGTAGTTGTCTGTCGTTGTTAATCTCCTGCTCTAAGAAAGACACGTTCTTTCCTTTGGGAAGAAGATTTATTGATTGCTGAAAATAGTTGACAGCTGTTGATATATCTCCACGAATCCAAACACTATATGCGGCATTGACATAATCCTCGTGAATGGGTTCCTGTTCCAACAAGCGACGATAAATGTCAGCAGCCTGTTCCACTTTTCCGTTGTTCAGTAACACCCATGCCAAGATGCGCTGTACACTATCATCGTCAGGATATTGAAGGTCACATTGATAGACCTTTTCCACCGCTTCCTGCTTTTGTCCCAACTGCAACAAAGCAAGTGCCTCATTCAAGAGATAGTTCTTGTGACCAGGCATCAGCTCCTGCAACTTGCGATAGCTGTCGGCTGCCTGTTGATAATGTTCCAGCAGCATCGACACACGGGCATAGCTTTTCAAAGCTCTCGGTTCGTCACCTTTCGAGAGAATCTGTTCCAAGACAGGGACTGCGTCCTCATAGAGTCCTGATTTGATGAATGATGAAGCTTTCAAGAAAAGGTAATTCGTATCACTCTCATCGCTATATGTTGACAACAACACTCGCAGTTCCTCAAATCTTTTCTGCTTATAGAGTGACGTGCCCAGATTGGTCTTCATCGTATAAAACCTGGCATCGTCGAAAAAAGGAAGCGTCAGGAAGAAGCCTGAAACAGTTGATGACGCATCACCCTCTTTCCCAAAAGGATTCACCAAAGAGGCACGATGGCGGTAAAGTCTGAAAAAACGATACAAATCTTGTAAATATCTGTGGCGCACATACGTGGGGTTCACACGGGATGTATGAAACATTTCTTCTCCCATATCACCACCAGAATAGAACATTTCTTTCATTCCTTCTGGCATATGTTCTGCAACTGATGCAAAAGCATAAACAAAGGAATATTTATCAGAATCGCAGAAGGGAAAGCTATTACTGAGTTTATTCAGGAAAGCTTCGATATTCGTTTTTTCGCGAAGGCTACGAAGTCTGGGATGCTTGCTGTAGAAAGGGCAAAACCAGTTGTAGAAATCATCGAAGAAAGGAATTCTCTTCATCTGTTTGAATCCACCAAAGAACACGTCAGCCCCGTTTTTCTGCATCTCAGCCATCTGTTTGAGACTCTTATCTAATTCTTCCATCGCCTGGTCTTCAGCATCGGGATTCAAGATACCCTCCAACGGATCGTCTTCTTTTTCCTCGATTCCGTGACGGGTAATGGTGAAGTTGTTGTTCTTCATAATCGAGGGAATGATGTCAGACTGAATCTTTCGGTCATCTTCCTCGGCATTCATGCAATAGAACACCTGCACCTGCATCTCCAGCAACTCATGGAGCACATCTTGGTTATTCCCATTGTCTGTGAGCTGATCCATAAGCGCCTGTTGCTCTTTAGCAAACAGTGGATGGTCGTTCGTCGAAAACATGAATCCCACTAGGGCACGTTGGCGCAGGTTTACATCTTCGGCTTTCTGATAGACTGCAGCAAGCACATTGAATTTGTGGATATCGAATATATTCATGCATGCCAAACCGATGGCACTCACCATCAGTTGCTGATCAACGACATCAATAGTAGGCGAAAGTAACAATTTCGTGTAGAACTGTTCATCAGCGCTGTTCCATTGCAGAGAGATAAACAAAGCGTTGAACAATCTTTCTATGAATGCTGCATGACGGCCATAAAGTTCGTCAGAATGAGCCTGAGAAGTATCCTCCGACTCCAACGACAACATCGCCACATCGGAAACGAAACGCTCCAATACATCCTGTATAAAGGCATACGACATATTCAAGCGATTTGTCTTTTGGAACGCCTCGACATAGATACTCAGATTCTTGCAGCGCCACGAGATAGCCAGGTTCTCGATGATGCGATAAATGCGACGCAAGAGATGACGATACAACTTCTCGCGTTCTGGATCAAGGAATCCCTTCTTCATGTATTCCACCATGCGCTGGTAGTTGTCTGTTACCAACTGATAGTCATCGTAGCCCCAAAGGTTGGGATGTGCATCGTACAATGGCTGAAGGATGTTGATGGCATCTTTCAGATGTTGATGTCTAACACAAATACGTGCGTTATTTATGATTTGATCGGCTCTTTCTCCCATTTCCAACTTCCTTTACTCCTTACTCCTTCTCTCCTTATAACATCACATATTACTTGCATGCTTGAATTTCAGCTGCGGCAACTTCTCAGCCGTCTTCTGGTCCACATGCATATACTTTACAACTAAATCCTGATAGTTTTTTACACCATATTTATTTATAGAGTCACAAGCAGCATTGTAGCCTTTGATAAATTCATCCAATTGCTGAGAACGACGCGTTTCCAGAATATCTTTCGTGCGAAATACCAATACGCCCCAGTTTTTGTTTTCCTTACGGGAATCCATCAACACAGGATTTCCCTTCAAACGGGCAGCTGTAGCCTGCGGTTCTGGTAGCCAGGCGGCATCCAACTCATTGTTGAACAACATATTCAGGCGCAATATTACATCATTGATCTGTATTCTGAATACAGGATATTTTGGTTTTCCAAGCTCTACAGCACGATCCGTGAGTTTATCGGTAGCAGAATAGCGTGTCATCGCAACCATCTTGTCACTCAACTGCGACAATTCCTTGATACGTGCAGCCTTGACAGAAATCAGTTGCCAATAGGTATTTGTCTGGGCAATATAACGCAACTGCGTACCTTTGCTTATCAGCCGTTGCGTTCGAATACTGTCTGAAACACATCCTTGAACACTACCACCTATAAGAGCAGTATCGCAGTCCATTTGTGCGTTGAAGAAACACAAACGAATATCTACTTTCGTCGTATCAAACAGGTGATGGTCTTGCGCCAGGAAGACAGGCAGACAGTCCAACGTTGGCATCACACCTATTTTCATCGCTGCACGATATTCTGCCGCTGCTTTCTCCCGCTCGGCTTTCGTACGTATCTTTTTACTTTCCTCAGACTCTCCGCAGGCACAAAACAGCACCACAGACAGTAGGCATAAAAACTTTATTGTTCTCATCAAGGCACAAAGGTATAAATAAATTTTGTAACACCGAAAATTATCCGTACTTTTGTCGGAAAATATAAAGTGATGGCAAAAGACAGAATCGCATACGTGTGTTCCAACTGCGGACAGGAATCGTCGAAATGGATAGGGAAATGTCCCAGCTGCGGACAATGGAACACCTTCAAGGAAATCAGAATTGCAGGCGACACGGGTTCGATGGCAGCCAAGTCTGCAGCCCAATCGGTAAGGGCAAACAACAACAGTAAGAACAAGCCCATGCGTCTGCGCGACATCTCCGCGAAAGACGAGCCGCGCATCGATATGCACGATGAAGAACTCAACCGTGTGCTGGGCGGAGGATTGGTTCCAGGCAGCATCATCCTGCTGGGTGGTGAACCTGGTATCGGAAAGAGTACACTCTCGCTGCAAACAGCCCTGCAGATGCCGGAACGGAAAATCCTGTATGTCAGCGGTGAGGAGAGCGCCCACCAGTTGAAACTGCGTGCGGAACGTCTTTCACTCCCCCTTGAAGGAGGAAGATTACAGGGTGGCGACGCTGACAACTTCCTTATTCTTACCGAGACTTCTCTTGAAGCTATCTTCGCACATATTAAAGAGGTACAACCTGAACTGGTGGTCATCGACTCCATCCAGACCATTGCCACCGAGGATGTGGAAAGTTCTGCGGGCAGTCTCTCGCAAGTACGCGAGTGTGCCTCTGCCCTACTCCGTTTTGCAAAGTCGAGCGGCGTGCCTGTCATCCTCATCGGGCATATCACCAAGGAGGGAACGCTTGCCGGTCCGAAGATACTGGAACACATCGTCGATACCGTCATTCAGTTCGAGGGCGACCAACATTATATGTACCGTATCCTGCGCAGCATCAAAAACCGCTTCGGCTCTACCAGCGAACTGGGTATTTATGAGATGCAGCAGAATGGTTTGCGACAGGTCAGCAATCCATCCGAATTGCTATTGACGCAAGACCATGAAGGACTGTCGGGTATCGCCATCAGTAGTGCCATCGAGGGTGTGCGCCCATTCTTGGTAGAGACGCAGGCTCTTGTCAGCAGCGCTGCCTATGGTACGCCACAACGTTCTGCCACCGGTTTCGACCAGCGCCGTTTGAATATGTTGCTGGCTGTATTGGAGAAACGTGTAGGCTTCAAGCTGATGCAAAAGGATGTCTTTTTGAATATCGCAGGCGGATTGCGTGTCACCGATTTGGCGATGGACCTGAGCGTCATCGCTGCCGTCTTGTCCAGCAATGTTGATACAGCTATCGAAAGCGGCTGGTGTATGGCTGGCGAAGTGGGATTGAGCGGCGAAGTGCGTCCCGTAAACAGGATTGAGCAACGCATTGCTGAAGCCGAGAAACTTGGTTTCACTCACATGATTATCCCCAAATATAACCTGAAAGGAATCAATCCGAAGAAATACAAGATTGAACTACATCCCGTCAGGAAAGTAGAAGAAGCACTACGGGAGCTATTTGGATAGATTCCCCTCCTTTGGGGAGGGGTTAGGGGTAGGCTCTTCATACTTCGTAAGATCTTCTATTCCAGCTTCGGCAAGAGCTTCCTTGCGTTCCACACACGTGCCGCATTTTCCGCAATGACGGTCGCCACCTTTGTAGCAAGACCATGTTTCTCTGTAGTCGATACCCAACCGTTTGCCGATAGCAGCGATACCACCTTTCGTCAAATGTGTATAGGGTGCTTTTAGATGAACGTTCACATACGTTCCTGCGCAAGCTGCTGCATCGAAGGCATTGACAAACTCTGGACGGCAGTCGGGATAAATCGTATGGTCGCCTCCGTGATTCGCCATCATCACATATTTCAGTCCCTTGCTTTCAGCCATTCCCACAGCTACAGCCAGCATGATACCATTTCGGAAAGGCACCACTGTTGATTTCATATTCTCGTCGGCATAATGGCCTTCGGGAATCGCTTCTGAGCCATCGAGCAGCGAACTTTTGAAATACTGGTGCATGAAGTCCAGGGGAATCGTGACATGCGGAATCCCCAGCCGTTCGCAATGCATTTTGGCAAAGGGTATCTCCTTGGCATTATGGTTGCTGCCATAGTCGAAAGAAATGGCCATTGCTATCTCGTCCTGCTTGTCGTACAACAGCGTCACGCTGTCCATTCCACCACTCAATATCAATATCGAATCTTTCATTTTACTCGTATCTTTTATGGATTTATCGTTTATTGCATGAAAATTAAGATGACTATTTATTTACCCTACAAAGATACAACTTTTTATTGAAACCACCAAATATTATCAGGGAAAACCGATATTTAGTTGTTATTTTCATTGTACTCAGATGACAATGTCAACGTTTTCAGTACAAAGTGGATTTTTCGGCAAGCGTTACAGCGTTACAGTTGTTACAGTTAAAATCTGGTTAACCAAATTTCAATATTGAGGTCTATATCTATATATAATATATTTATATTATATATAGATATAGAACACTTTTTAGGTTATGTGTAAGCCTAAAAACAACTGTAACAACTGTAACGCTGTAACGCCTTGAGTATTTTTTTTTACATTACTAAGGGTATCTGAACTATATATCGTACACATACTAAATAGCGATAAATTATCAACACAATACACCATTTAAACCGAAGATTGATGCGCTGCGTCGCAAAAATATCAACCTCAACTCCTTACTAACCAGAGTATTACAAAGAAAATGCAATTTATGGTGTAAAAAGTACAATAAATATTTGGCAGTTTCAAAACTTTGTTGTACCTTTGCAATGTGAGAGATGATAGCAGTCGAGGTTCAAAAGGTGCCCTTTCGCACTCCAAAAGCATACCTTTTAGCGCGCAAAAGCATAGCTTTCGAAACGCAAAACGGGCACCTTAAAGTTTACAACTGAAATTATTTAACAAAATAAAACGAAACGTGATGGATTTCTCAGCATATATACAGCATGAATGGTCTTGGGTGATTCTGTTCATAGCAGCGCAGGAAGCTATTGGTTTTCTACTCACTTATTCGTACCTTTTCGACTTTGTAGCGAAAGTAGGATGCATCTCAACAATAAAAATAAAATAGGTTTTATTTTGTATTGTCTTCAACTTTCAGTACCTTTGCACAGATTTTTGAAAAGGAAACGAAATTAGTAAGAAATCATAAGTATATGAGCAAACAAACAGAGAAAATTAAAGAGTTGATCGCCAAGCGCGAACAAGCTCGTTTAGGAGGTGGCGAGAAAGCCATCGAGAAGCAGCATCAGCGCGGTAAATACACCGCTCGCGAACGTATCGAGATGCTGGTTGACGAAGGTTCATTCGAGGAATACGACATGTTCAAACTCCACCGTTGCCACAACTTCGGTATGGAGAAGAAACAATTCCTGGGCGATGGAGTTGTAGTTGGTAGTGCTACCATCGACGGCCGTCTGGTATATGTCAGTGCACAAGACTTCACCGTCAACGGCGGTTCATTGTCTGAGACGATGAGTCAGAAGATTTGCAAAGTCATGGATATGGCCATGCAGAATGGTGCTCCAATGATTTGCATCAACGACTCAGGTGGTGCTCGTATCCAGGAAGGTATCTGCTCGCTGGCCGGCTATGGTGAAATTTTCGAGCGTAATATCCTGGCCAGCGGTGTCATTCCCCAGATTAGCGGTATCTTCGGTCCATGTGCTGGCGGTGCTGTATACTCCCCTGCCCTCACCGACTTCATCCTGATGATGGAGAACACCTCTTATATGTTCCTGACGGGTCCCGCTGTTGTGAAGACGGTAACCGGCGAAGATGTGGATTCCGAGCATCTGGGTGGTGCCAGCGTTCATGCTTCGAAGAGTGGTGTGACATCTTTCACAGCAAAGACCGAGGAGGAGGCTATGCAGATGATCAAGACTCTGTTGAGCTACATCCCAAGCAACAACATGGAAGAGGCTCCACGCACAGAATGTGACGATCCCATCGACCGAAAGGAAGATTTGCTGAACGAAATCATCCCTGATGATCCGAACAAGGCATACGACATGTATAAGGTGATTACGGCTATCACAGACAACGGCGAATTCTTTGAGGTGCAGCCGAAGTTTGCCAAAAACATCATCGTAGGTTTCGCCCGTTTCAACGGACAGAGCGTAGGTATCGTTGCCAACCAGCCGTCAGCATACGCTGGTGTGCTCGACGCAAACGCTTCCAGAAAGGGTGCCCGCTTCGTACGTTTCTGCGATGCTTTCAACATCCCTATCGTATCGCTGGTTGACGTACCAGGATTCCTGCCAGGAACAGGTCAGGAGTACAATGCTGTCATCCTGCACGGAGCACAGCTGCTATTTGCATACGGTGAGGCTACAGTACCTAAGATTACAATCACCCTGCGCAAGTCGTATGGTGGCTCACATATCGTGATGGGCTGCAAGCAGTTGCGTGCCGACCTGAACTTCGCTTGGCCGTCGTCAGAGATTGCCGTCATGGGTGCCAGCGGTGCCGTTGCAGTACTCTCTGCACGTGAGGCAAAGGCAAAGAAGGAAGCTGGCGAAGATGTGAAAGCTTTCCTCGCTGAAAAGGAACAGGAATACACCGACCTCTTTGCAAATCCTTATCAGGCTGCTCAATACGGCTATATCGACGATGTCATTGAACCGCGTAACACCCGTTTCCGCATTTGTCGCGGACTGGCTCAGCTGGCTCATAAGAAGCAAACGCTGCCTGCCAAGAAGCATGGATGTATGCCGATGTAATGCTTAATGCATAATTCATAATTCATAATTCATAATGGACAAAAATATTTTTGCAGCCATCGCCTTGGCTCTACATGAGTATCAAGGCAATAATGTACACGATAAGGAACCAGGCTTCATCACCATCAAGCCAAAAGCATCGATGTGGAGCGCTAAGTTTCAAGTAATGACCCCCAAACCATAACGACAATGAAGGAATACAAATATACTATTGATGGCAAGGAATACAAAGTAGCCATCGGAGATATCGTAGAGAATGTGGCCGATGTAACCGTTAACGGCGAATCATTCAAAGTGGAAATGGAACCGGAGAAAGAGCCTGAGAAGAAAAAGGTTGTTCTCGGTCAGCCTGCCGCAACAGAAGAAAGCGAAGCTACTCCTGCTGCGAATGTGAACACAGCCAACGCTGTAAAGGCTCCACTGCCTGGCGTCATCACTTCTATCGAGGTGGAAGTAGGTCAGGAAGTAAAAGCTGGCGACACCGTTGTTGTGCTCGAAGCCATGAAGATGGCTAATAATATCGAGGCAGAGAAAGACGGAAAGATTACTGCTATCTGTGTGAAAATTGGCGAGAACGTTCTTGAAGAAGCTCCGCTGGTAGTAATCGAATAACTTCCTCTCTTAAAGAAGAGCACTTTAAAGACTATCACATAAAAACGGACGGAAATGAATTCCGCCCGTTTTTTATTCCCTATTTTCTCTCCTTTCTCCTTACTTCTTCCCTCCTTACTCCTTCTCTTCTTTCTCAGAGCTTATTTTCTTCTTTCGGAAAGATGATAGAAGGTTCAAAAGTTTTTGCCTCCTCGAAATCCATCAAGGCATACGAGATAATGATGATGGTATCACCAGGTAACACCTTGCGTGCGGCAGCACCATTGAGGCAGATGCAACCGCTACCACGCTCACCTTTTATTATATAGGTTTCGAAACGTTCACCATTGTTATTGTCCAAAACCTGCACTTTCTCGCCGGCAATCAGATTGGCTGCATCCATCAAATCTTCGTCAATGGTAATACTACCTTTATAGTTGATGTTTGCATCTGTAACTGTGGCGCAATGAATCTTACTTTTCAGTCTTTGTATATACATAATGAATAATACGTGATGCGTAATTGTATTTACCCTTTGTATCTAATATGATCAATCAAACGAATGGGAGTTTTTCCACAATAGACAGTAATACAGCCAACAATATATGGTGATGACTCCCAGGAATCAACCGTCTGAAGCGTGTTGCCATCAACGATTTCAAAATACTCAACATCCAATCCGTCAACGGCATTAATGTCATTTACCACCTTATCGTGGGTTTCCTCAACCGAATGTTTCTTTGCATATGTCACACTAGCCTTCAACGCCTTATAGATGGATGGAGCTATCGCACGTTCATCGGCTGTCAGTAAGGTGTTACGCGAACTCTTGGCAAGACCGTCCTTGTCTCTGACAATCGGACATTCCACAATCTGTACGGGGGAAGCGATGAATTTCACAAGCTGCTTAATGACAGCTATCTGTTGCCAGTCTTTCTCACCAAAATAAGCACGTGTGGGACGGACGATATAGAACAGGCGACTGACAACTTGGCATACTCCGTTGAAGTGTCCAGGTCGTTTGGCACCTTCCATCACCGTTGAAACAGGCGGAAACTCAAACTGACGCGTATCAGGTGTTGGATAAATTTCCTCTACGGTTGGTGCATAGACAATGTCGGCACCTACCTTTTCCAACAAAGCACAGTCAGCATCGAGTGTTCTCGGATAACGCTCCAAATCACCCTTGTCATTGAACTGCGTAGGATTCAAGAAAACGCTGACGACCGTCACATCGTTTTCCTTCACACTCCGTTCTACCAACGAGGCGTGACCTTCATGCAAGGCACCCATCGTGGGAACGAGACCTATCGATTTGCCTTCCTTTCTCAACAGGAAAAGCTCGTTTTGAATATCAACTGTTTTACTGAATACTTTCATGATACATCATGATTTCGCGGTGCAAAGTTAGTGCAAACCGAAGACAAAACAAAGAAAATGCTTTATTTTTTTATTGATGTGAAGCCTAACTTGATATTTTTTATATCAGAAAAGTGGGTGATTTTTACTAAAAAGACAAGAAATATCTTAAAAATATGCCAAAAGATTACACCTTTTTATATGAAAAAAGAAAAAAAATGCCTGTTTATTGAGTTTTTTGTGTACCTTTGCATACAATTAATTAAAGCAGAATGAAGAAAGTACTATTCATCAATCAGGAAATCACTCCGTACGTACCAGATACGGAATTGTCACTCATGGGCAATTTGATGCCTCAGAAAATGCAGGAAGCAGGATATGAGATTCGCACTTTCATGCCCAAATGGGGTACAATCAATGAACGCAGAGGTCAGCTTCATGAAGTCATCCGACTGTCAGGAATGAATCTGATTATCGACGATATGGACCACCCGCTGATTATCAAGGTGGCTACAATACCACAAACCCGCATACAGGTTTACTTCATCGACAATGAAGACTATTTCCAAAAGCGCAAGATGACAGCCGATGAGTTCGGCAAGGACTATGCCGACAACGGTGAGCGCGCCATCTTCTTTGCTCGCGGTGTGTTGGAAACCGTCAAGAAACTACGTTGGGTGCCCGATATCATTCATTGTCAAGGTTGGATGAGTACCGTCATTCCGTTCTACGTAAAGACAGCCTATCACGAGGAGCCATCCTTTGCCAACACAAAGGTTATCACCTCGTTGTTTGACAGTCAGCCGAACATTGCATTTGAACAAAAGTTCAAGCAGAGCATTGTCTTTCGAGAGGCCACTTCGGATTTGATGGAAAAATATGGAGAGAACTTCGACTATATGGAAATGGGCAAACTGGCTATCGACTATAGCGACGCCATCGTCAAGACCAGCGATCGTGTCAGTAAGGAGTTGATAAACTATGCCACCCAACAGAAGAAGTTGATTCTCAACCATCCTGCCGAAGACAAGATTTCAGAGGAATATAACAACTTCTACGAACAATTATTAGGATAACTTTTAGACTGATTAAAACATGAAAACGAAGTTGATTGCTTTGTTGTCATTTGTTTCTATGCTTGTGTTTACAGCATGCGAAGAAACAACCGACATGATTGGTAGTTCGCTGACCACAGCAGCAGACAGATTGGATGTGAGGACTGACACGTTCAACGTGTATTCACGTACGCTGATGGTTGACTCCGTACTATCCAGAAATTATCACGGATATCTGGGACAGGTAAAAGACCCTGAAACGGGATCATATATCTCCAGTCATTTTATGGCACAATTACACGTATTGGGAACTTTCGCTTTTGTCGGAATAGACAGTATCGCTTCCAAGCAAGACGGAAAAGTATTTGCAGACTCCTGCGATATTCGTCTGTACAGAAGTTCATATTATGGCGATACGCTGACACAGATGAAACTCACCATGTATGAAATGGATAACCCGCTGGAGGAAGGAAGCCTTTACTATTCCAACTACGATCCTGAAAAGAAGGGGTACATACGCACCAACGGATTGAAACAAAGCCGTACCTATACACAGTCTGACCTGACAACAAGTTCGACATCGACCAACCCATATATCCGCATCAAGTTGAACGACCCCTATACCGATAAGGACGGGAAAGTTTATAAAAACTATGGTACGTATATCATGCAGAAGTATTTTGAGAATCCGAAGAATTTCTCAACACAATACCTGTTCTCACACAACATCTGTCCAGGTTTCTATTTCAAATCGACCAGCGGCTTGGGCTCTATGTCGGAGATTTCTCACGTACAGTTGGGCATTCACTATCGGATGACAATCGACGGTGGCGACTCCATATTCACGGCTTCCACCATTTTAACCAGTACGGAAGAGGTGTTGCAGACAACAACAGTAGAGAACGACAAACAAACGTTGGGCAAACTGGCGGCAGACAATACCTGCACCTATTTGAAAACCCCATCCGGATTGTTTACGGAAGTGACGTTGCCTGTTGACGAAATTATGGACGGTCACCTCAACGACTCGGTAAATACTGCTAAACTCATCCTAACACGTATCAACAGCAATGTGAATAGCGACTATAATTTCGACTCGCCGACAGACCTGCTCTTGGTACAGAAAGACAGTTTGATATCGTTCTTCGAACAAAGCAGACTCGCCAACAACAAGAACACATATCTTGCAACCTATAACAGCGTCTTGAACAACTACGAATTCTCCAATATCTCAGGACTCGTCAAGATTATGTATAATCTCAAGAAGAACGGATTGGCTTCTAAAGATTGGAACAAAGCAGTGATTGTGCCTGTCACACTGACAGAAGTAACTCAATCCAGCGGAACATCAACAGTGACAAGAATCGTACACAATATGGAGCTGACGAGTACCAAACTCATTGGAGGAAGTGAGAATCCGAACGATCCTATCAAGATATCCGTTATCTACGGAAAATTTGATTAACGAACTCTGCTCTTACAATTTATGGCCGACAACTATTTAGAACGCCATCGGGAAGAATATGAGGCACGCAAGGAAGCGTGGCTCCGCAAAAAGAAACATCTCCCCAAAATCCAAAAACGCAACGTTGTCCGACCTGAAGATGAGTCATTGTAAATGTCAGTACTGACAATATTGCATAATCAACCGACTTTGGCACATCTTTTGTTGGATGATGGATGAACTAGAAAAGAAAGGTATCAGGAATGGCGAATCAATTTTCACCCAAAGTATCACAAATATTATCCTTTAGCAAGGAGGAAGCAGAGCGTTTAGCTAGTACCCAAGTGGGACCGGAGCATCTGCTATTAGGGCTTCTGAGAGACAAATCGGAAACCCTTCAGGCATTATTTAACTACCAAGGTGCCAACGTTGACACCATCAAACACGAATTGGAAAGAAAAGTGCGTCAGGAACATACTGCCCAGACAGTTGTTCCAACAGATCTGCTGATGAACGAACAGGCAAACAACATTCTTCGTCTGGCAGTTCTCGAAGCACGTATTCAACATACCAAGATCGTAGATATCACGCATCTGCTGCTGGCGATTCTACATGATAACACCAACAATGGTGTACGTGAGATACTTGAAGATAACAATATCTCCTACCAGGAGGCAACATCGTTCTTCCATAAACAAACTAATCAGGTACATAACGGCATCGGATTTCCAGAAGAGGATGAAGAAGAGAATATCGACAACGGTGCTACTTCTTCCAAAGATACACAGACGGGCACAAAGAGTCAGAAACATACAAAGAATCAGAGTAAGACTCCCGTACTCGACAACTTCAGTACCGACCTGACAAAGGCTGCTGCTGAAGGGAAGCTCGATATGGTGGTGGGACGCGAAAAAGAAATCATGCGCGTCAGCGAAATCCTGGGACGCCGCAAGAAAAACAATCCTATATTAATAGGTGAACCTGGTGTGGGCAAGAGTGCCATCGTAGAAGGATTGGCACAACTCATCGTGAAGCACCACACATCACCCGTATTGTTCGGAAAACGTGTCGTCAACCTCGATATGACGGGCATCGTGGCAGGAACAAAGTATCGTGGACAGTTTGAGGAGCGTATCAAAGCACTCATCAAGGAACTGGAGCAAAATCCAGATATTATCGTATTCATCGATGAGATTCATACTATTATCGGAGCTGGTTCAACGCCAGGCTCTATGGATGCTGCCAACATCCTAAAACCAGCGCTGGCAAGAGTAACTATTCAGTGCATTGGTGCTACCACATTGGATGAATACCGCAACTCCATTGAGAAAGACGGTGCATTGGAAAGACGATTCCAAAAGGTATTGGTGGAACCAACTACCGTCGAAGAGACATTGCAGATTCTTGAAAACATCAAGGACCGCTACGAGGAACATCACCACGTGAGATATACAGAGGAAGCGTTAGCTACTTGTGTCAAACTGACCGATCGTTACGTCACAGACCGTTACTTCCCCGATAAGGCTATTGATGCGATGGACGAGGCCGGTGCAAAAGTACATCTTCAAAATGCTGTTGTGCCACCTGAGATTCTGGAACTGGAGAAAACGGTGAATGAACTCAAGGAAAAGAAACACACAGCTGTACAAAATCAGAACTTCGAGCAGGCTGCCAGTTACCGAGACCAGCAAGTACGTTTGGAAAAAGAACTGGAGAAACTCAACGCAGAATGGATAAACAATGCAGACAATGACCGTTCGGAAATAACCGAAAAGGAAATTGCTGAAGTGGTTTCGCTCATGACTGGTGTACCTGTGCAGCGAATGGCTGAGGCTGAAGGTATTCGCCTGAAAGGTATGGCCGACGAGCTGAAACATCAAGTAATAGCTCAGGATCCTGCTATTGAAAAGATGGTGAAAGCCATCCTTCGTAACCGTGTAGGACTGAAAGAGCCTAATCATCCTATTGGAGCCTTTATGTTCTTAGGACCGACAGGTGTGGGCAAAACTTATCTTGCAAAAAAACTGGCCGAGTTTATGTTCGGCAGCGCGGAAGCTTTGATACGAGTCGATATGAGTGAATATACTGAAAGTTTCAACACCTCACGACTGATTGGTGCACCTCCAGGATATGTAGGATATGAAGAGGGCGGACAACTTACTGAGCGCGTACGCCGTCACCCCTACTCTATCGTTCTACTGGACGAAATAGAGAAAGCTCACGCCAACGTCTTCAACCTGTTGTTGCAAGTGCTTGACGAAGGACGACTCACGGATGGCAACGGACGACTGGTTGATTTCCGTAATACCGTTATTATCATGACATCGAATGCGGGTACCAGACAACTGAAGGAATTCGGACGAGGCGTTGGATTCACTGCTGGAACTTTCGATGGGTTGAGCCACGATGAGAAAGATAAAGAATATGCTCGTTCTATTATTCAGAAAAGTCTTTCCAAGCAGTTCTCACCTGAGTTCCTCAACCGATTGGATGAGATTATCACTTTCGACCAGCTTGACTTAGATGCCATCAAGAAGATTATTGATATTGAATTAAAGGGACTCTTCAAGCGTGTGGAAACATTGGGATATCATCTGGATATCACCGATAAAGCCAAAGAGTTTGTCGCATCGAAAGGTTACGACGTACAGTATGGTGCTCGTCCTTTGAAACGAGCGATCCAAACATACATTGAAGACGGCTTATCTGAACGTATCCTGAGTGGAGACCTGAATGCAGGAGATACGATTCGTATCGACAAAGAGGACGACAAAGAAGAACTTACGTTCCAATCATAAAGGTACGTCTGACGTTTCATAAAGAAACGACAACTTAACCCAGATTTAATTTGATCCATTACAAATAGGCTCCCGATTCGCATCGGGAGCCTAAACAACACAAACACAAAATATAGTCGTTAAAAAAACGAACTATAATATTTTATATCTATCTTACATCACGCCATCTTCACGTAACTTCTTCTGCCATTTCCATGCAGAAGCGAGCACATCTTCAAGAGGAGTGTCTGCTTTCCAGCCCAATACTTTGTTGGCTTTATCAACATTACCCCATACCTTCTCGATGTCACCCTCACGACGCGGCGCATACGTCCAATTGACTTTGACACCAGTAGCCTTTTCAAAGCCTTCAACAACTTCCAATGTACTGACACCTTTGCCTGTTCCGATATTAAAATATTCAATCGGCTCAGTATCTTGGTCAAGCACACGTGCCATTGCTGCAACATGGGCCTTCGCCAAATCAACCACATAGATATAGTCACGAATACAGGTTCCGTCTGGAGTATTGTAGTCGTTGCCGAAAATCTTCAGTTGCTGACGTACACCGATAGCCGTTTGGGTAACAAACGGAATCAGGTTCATCGGAACACCATTCGGTAGCTCACCTATCAATGCAGAAGGATGGGCGCCAATCGGATTGAAATAACGAAGAACGATGCTTTTTACTGGTGCACCGCTATGGATGTAGTCATAGATAATTTCCTCGTTGATTTGCTTGGTGTTACCATAAGGTGATAACGCTTTTTGGATAGGGGCCTCCTCCGTCACAGGAAGGTTCTCTGCTGAAGGTTGACCATATACGGTACAACTACTGGAGAAGATTATACCTTTGACATCGTACTTGGGCATCAGCTCAAGCAGATTGATTAGCGAAACAATGTTGTTGCGATAGTACAGCAACGGTTTCTCTACACTCTCACCTACAGCCTTAGAAGCTGCAAAATGAATAATCCCTGCTATATCGGGATACTTCTTGAAAACAGTTTCTGTTGCATCAAAATCGCGCAAGTCAACTTGTTCAAAAGCAGGACGGATGCCTGTAATCTTCTCAATGCCGTCAAGAACATCAACTTTTGAATTAGAAAGATTATCAACGATTACAACGTTATAACCTGCCTGTTGAAGTTCAACGGTGGTATGGGATCCGATGAATCCCGTACCGCCCGTTACTAATATCGTTTGTTTCATATCAAAATGAATTATAACTCTATGGACAATTATTATAGTTAATTGTCAATGATTAAAGTCCGAAGAGTTTACTCAGACCACCTTCCAAACCACTGAATCCCATAAATGCCAAAGCCAACAGACCTGCTGTCACCAACACGATGCTGGTACCTTGCATACCTTTCGGAACCTTAACCAATGCCAACTGTTCACGAAGTCCTGCAAAGAGAGCCATAGCCAAAGCAAAACCAATAGCGGTAGAGATAGCATAGACAACTCCTTGAAGGAGGTTATAATCTTTCTGGATAACAAGGATGGCAACACCAAGTACAGCACAGTTTGTCGTAATCAGCGGCAAGAAGATACCCAATGCCTGGTAGAGTGCTGGAGAGACTTTCTTCAAGATAATCTCAACCATCTGCACCAAAGCAGCGATAACCAGAATGAATGTCAATGTCTGCAGATACTGCAAGCCAAACTGATTCAGCACAAGCTGTATGAGCCATGTAACAATAGTCGCCAAAGTCATGACGAATGCTACGGCAGCTCCCATTCCTAATGATGTATCGAGTTTCTTGGATACACCAAGAAACGGACAGATACCCAAGAACTGGGAGAAAATGATATTATTTACAAATATCGCTGAAATAAATATCAATATATATTCCATAATCTCATTTACGATTTACTTGTTATAAATGACCGTGTGTTAACCTTTTATCTTGTTGATAATGGCACTGAGGAAACCCAATGTGATGAACGCGCCTGGAGGCAATACGAACAAAAGGATATTGGTAGTTTCCGGCAAGAGTACAAACCCAAAGACCGAGCCTGAGCCGAGAATCTCACGAACGATTCCCAACAGGGTCAGCGAGCAGGTAAAACCCAAACCAATGCCAATACCGTCGAAGATACTTGCAAGGGGTGAGTTCTTTGCAGCAAAAGACTCAGCACGACCAAGGATGATACAGTTTACCACAATCAGCGGGATGAAGATACCCAATGCCTGATTGATACTATCAGGGGCGAAAGCTTCCATCAGCATCTGCAGAATCGTTACGAAAGTAGCGATTACTACGATAAATACAGGAATACGCACCATATCAGGAGTCACTTTTTTAATACAAGAGATCACAAAGTTTGTACATATCAGCACAGCCATCGTTGCCAGTCCCATAGACATACCGTTGATAGCACTCGTTGTTGTTGCCAACGTTGGACACATACCAAGAAGAAGCGCAAATGTAGGATTCTCCTTGACGATGCCGTTCAATAATATTTTCATGTTACTCATAGCTTATTTCCCTCCTTTTTTATAAATGTCATAAGCATTGTTGATTGCTTTCAAGAAAGCACGAGAAGTAATGGTGGATGCGGTAATGGCATCAATCTCACCTCCGTCCTTTGAAACGGTCAGTGGTTTGTCCTTTGGACTCTTACCAATCACGTCACCCTTCTGTCCTTTCTGGAACCAGGTGTCAGCTTTTGCACCCAAGCCTGGGGTCTCAGCATGTTTCAGAATCGTATAACCGAGTATCGTTCCTTCTGGATCGAATCCTACGAGCACCTCTAAGTCTCCTCCGAAACCTAATGTTGTAGATTTAACAGCAGCGCCAAGTTCCTTGCCTGCTTTGTCTGATACCTTATAGACAATATATTTTACATCTTTACCTTTCTCATCTTGAGTGGTAATGGTATCGTTAGCAGTAACGGTGAGGTCTTGTGTACACATAACCTTCTTGATACCATCGGCCAAAGTCTTTTCAGCCTTTACAGCCTTCGGTCCTTCTGTCACATGATTGACAACTGCCAGCAGTCCACTTGTAACGACAGCGACAACCACAAGCACAACGACCATATTCGTAAGTGATGATTTCAATTTTTCCATTGTCTGTCCTCCTTTACTTTTTAGCCGGTACTTCACCGAAGCGCTT
>CADCPZ010000198.1 GCA_902803475.1 uncultured Prevotellaceae bacterium | reverse complement strand
TGTGGCAACTGCTCGATAGCCATCTTGCGCAGGTCTTCCGGATAGTTGATTTGGTTCAGAAGTTCAAAATTATCTTGTTCTGCCATTACTTTTCAATCAGTCGTTGACCTTTGTGCAGTTCTCTGCACCATGTCTTTTCGGCGACAAAGTTACGATTAAGTGAGCGAAATACAAAATAAAACTAGATTTTATTTTTATTTCCGAACGTGAGTACCTAAAAAATCCCTCTCTGCTCTCACGAACAGGAAGGGATCGTCTTTTTGAATTTAATTTGTCTATTGAAAACCTGAAGTATACAAGATGTAGTATGCTTACTTTCCAAAATATAAGTAGCGGTTCTTACTTCGCGTCTTTCTCTTTGTTTTCAGCATCGATGGCCTTGATTTTCTGCTTGGTCAGTTCAAGGTCGTCCTTGAGTTTCTGTACCTTACGGTTCATCTCGTCGATGAGGCTGTTGCCTTTCTTGGATGAGATATTCAGGAATCCGAGGTTGTTCTCGTAGGTATTGATTTCCTGCTTCAGTTGCTCATAACGGCGCATCAACTTGGAACGTTCGTTGTCGATGGCATTACTGCCACGCTCAGCCATATTCTTCAGATTGTTCTTGAAGTTGTCGAGACGGCGGCGCGCTGTAGAGATGTTCAGTTCTTTATACAATTTGTCGAGGATAGCATGATAGTCTTTGTACAACTGGTCTTTTTCCTTGTAAGGCACATGACCAATCTGGTTGTATTCTTCAACAAGGCTCTGTACTTTTTCCTGCAATCCGTCAGCAGCTTCTTCTGCCAACGTCTTCAACTGCTCGATGATGTTGCGCTTCTTGTTGAGGTTTTCGCGCTCCTCGCCACGTGTTCCTGCATTGGCAGCATTGCGAGCCTCGAAGAACTTGTTGCAGGCAGCAAGGAAATCGTTCCAAAGCTGGTCACCGATTTTCTTGGGCACCATACCGATGGTTTTCCATTCTTTTTGTAGGGCGATGAGTTTGTCGGTGGTAGATCTCCATTCTGTGCTGTCTTGCAGGGCTTGTGCCTTTTCGACGAGTGCTTTTTTCTTTTCGGCATTCTCGGCAAATTTCTGGCGCAGTCCCTTGAAGTATTCTGCTTTACGTCCAAAGAAATCGTCGCAGGCAGCTCGGAAGCGTTCGAAGATTTTCACGTTCATCTTCTGTGGAGCAAATCCGATTGTCTTCCATTCTGTCTGAATGTCGATGATTTCTTTTGTGTGGCGCTCCCAGTCGGCACTTCCATTGTTTTCTTCTTTGGCAATGGCTTCAACTTTTTCGCAGAGTTCAGTCTTTCGTGTCAGGTTTTCTTCTTCCTGAGCACGCAACGACTCGAAGTGCTGTTGGTGACGCTTATTGATAACGGTGGAAGCTGCTTTGAAACGGTTCCAAACCTCTTCGCGCAGTTCTTTGGCTACAGGACCTGTTTCGCGGAATTCCTGATGTAAATCCTGCAACTGGTGGAATGCGCTGATGACATCTTCTTCATCGGCCAACTTCTCTGCTGCCTCGCAGAGTTTGGTTTTCTTTTCAAGATTTTTCTTAAAGTCGTATTCGCGTGCTTCAATGTTCAATTTCAGCAGGTCGTAGAACTGTTCTACGTAGAGTTGATAATTGCGCCATAGCTCGTTGGCTTTCTCTGCAGGTACGGCTTTAATCTCGCGCCACGACTGTTGCAGTTTCTTGAATTCCTGATATGTCTTGTTGGCTTCCTCTGGTGAGGTGGCGAGCGTTTTTAGTTTTTCAATGATGTCAAGCTTTTTCTTTAGGTTTTCCTGCTTCTCTTCTTCCTGTTGCATGAAGAGTTTCTGGCGTTTTTCTTTGATGACGACCATTTCGGCTTTGAATGCGATTTCGTCTTCATCGGGTGCAACGACATATTTTTCAGGATCACCTCCCGCATCAAGGTATGCTTTCTGCTGGGCTTCACGTTCTGCGAAATGAAGTTTGTAGAAGACAGTTTTCAGGTAGTCAATTTCTGCTTTCTGGGGATTTTCGTCACTGTGAGCAATTTCTTTCATGCGTTCGAGAATCTCCTGCTTACTGGTATAAACTTTCCGATCAGTTTCAGACGATTCTGGAATTTCCGTTGATTCCAAAGCTTCCTGGGATTCTGGAATTTCTGGTATTTCCTCAACGGGGTCTGGTTCTTCTACGACAGCTGGCGCTTCAGATGTTTCTGAAGATTCCTCAGCGGGGGCTGGGGTCTCTTCAACTTCTTCAGCAGGTGCTGTTTCTACCTTGTTTTCCACTTCGGCAGCCTGTTCGGTGGCCTTTACTTCTTCTACTGTTCCCTCTTGGAGGGTCTTGTCTTGAGAGTCCATCATTTTACTGATTTTTTAGGTTATTTCATATAGGTTTTCTGCATCTGGCATAAAGGGTACGCCATAAGCCGACCACCACTGGTCGTATTATGAAGATGCAAACATAATTAAAATTTTTGAAACAACCTAATTTTCGGCCGTTTTTTTTCAATTTCGGCGTTAAATCAGTCTTTTATGACGTAGGAATACCCATGAGAGTCCTGATACAACGAAGGATAAGATCAGTGCAATGATGAATCCCCAAGGCTTTGTTTCCATGCCGTTGACAAGGTTCATTCCGAAGAGTGATGCGATGAGTGTGGGGAACATCAGGATGATACTCACGGAGGTAAGTGTTCGCATGATGGTGTTCATATTGTTGTTGATGACACTTGTGTAGGTATCCATCGTTGACTCCAGAATGTTTGAGTAGATACTCGATGTTTCTCGTGCCTGCGTCATCTCAATGTTCACGTCTTCGATGAGGTCGGCATCAAGTTCATCGACTTGCAACTTGATCTTCAGTTTCTGTAACAGTGTTTCGTTGCCGCGAATGGAGGTGATAAAATAGGTGAGCGAGTCTTGCAGACGTGACAGTCCGATGAGGCTTTCATTGTTCACATCCTTGTCCAGATTACGTTTGGCACGTTCGATGAGTGCACTGATTTGCTTCAGACGCTTCAGGTACCATACGGCACTGGAGAGGAACAGACGGAAGATCATATCTACATAATCAACAAATCCCTCGCCGCGTTTTTGCTGGAAACTTACGAAGTCGAGCATCATATTGGTTTCGTAGTAACAAACCGTGATGGTTACGTCTCGCTTGTGGATAATACCCAGCGGCACCGTGGTATAAGGCGTCCTGGACCGTATCTCCTTGACATACGGAATACGTAGGATGATCAGCATCCATCCGTCGTCGTACTCATAACGGGCACGCTCATCGGTATCGCTGATGTCGCTCATAAAATAATCAGGGATATTGAATTTCTCTTCCAGTTCCTGCCGGTCTTCGTCAGTTGGACAGGTGACTTGTATCCAACAATTTGGTTCCCACTCCTTGAGTGGTGTCAAGTTACCAATGGTATTCCAGAATGTCTTCATTTTGCTAATCCGATTTTAATTCATAATTCATAATGCATAATTCATAATTCATAATGCATGATTTCTTCCTTTGTTCAGAGACCGTTGGTTGATAATGTTCAATGGTCAATGTTCAATGGTCCATAAATTGGCGGCAAGAGGATTAGCGGTCTTGCCTGCCGTTCCTCCAGCCTTACTGTTTAAAAGTTTCCGCCGGATAATCGTCCATAATATGATACTGTTTTGGTTTTCGGCTGCGAAGGTACGGCAAAAAAATAAGAAAACGAAAAAAATCACGTATTTTTTTCGTTTTCTAGTAAATAAGAGGTTGTTCAGAGGTTACTTCACTGGTGCTTCAGCCAATGCCTGCTTCAGTAATTTCCAGAATGGTTCAATAGAAGGAATGAAGCAGCGTTCTGTAGTGGTGTGCGGTGAGCGCATCGTGGGACCCAATGATACTACATCGAGGTGTGGATATTTACCCAAAATGACAGAGCACTCAAGACCAGCGTGGTCAACCTGAATGATGCCGTCTTCACCGTTCTGTTCTTTGTAGATTTTCAACAGGTGGTGCAGAATTTCGCTTTCTGGATTCGGATCCCAGCCGCCATAGCCACCGAAAATCTTTACTTTCATGCCAGCCATATTGAAGCAGCTCTCCAAAGTTTTCACGATATACTCTTTCATGTCCTCTCGGCTGGAACGTGCCAGTATCTTCAAGGCAGCCTTACCACCTTCGATGTCAATGATAGCAAGGTTGCTGGAGGTTTCTACGACATCAGGGTAGGAGGGTATCATGCGGAGTACTCCGTTGTGACAGCCATAGATGGCATTGATGAGGTTGTCTTGGATTTCTACGGGCACCTCCATCTTTGGTGTCTCGACCTCTTCCATAAACAGTTCGATGCCGCTTTCGATATTCTTATACTGGTCGGTAAAGTCTGCCAGATAGTCATCGACGATTTCTTTCAATGCAGGCAGGTTCTCTTTCGGCAATGTCAGCACAGCTTCAGCCTTAAACGGAATGGCATTGCGCATATTACCACCGTGCCAGCTGGCCAGACGAGCCTCACACTCTTCGATAGCCTCGCGTACTACTTGTACCAAAAGTTTGTTGGCATTGCCGCGACCTTCGTGAATCTCCAGTCCTGAGTGACCACCACGTAAGCCTTTCAATGTAATTTTTGCTGCTACATCCTCTGCATCAGTTTCCACCTCTTTATAGTCGAGTGTAGCTGTTACGTCAATGCCACCAGCAGAGCCGATGACGAATTTTCCCCATGTCTCAGAGTCGAGGTTCAGAAGGATGTCGCCTTGAAGCTCACCCTCAGGCAGGTCGTTGGCACCATACATGCCCGTTTCCTCATCGGCGGTGATGAGTGCATCGATAGGTCCGTGCTGCAGGTCTTTGGCTTCCATCACAGCCATGATAGCTGCTACGCCCATACCGTTGTCAGCCCCCAGTGTAGTACCTTTGGCCTTCACCCATTCGCCGTCAATCCATGTCTCGATGGGATCGGTTTCGAAGTTATGTGTGCTCTCTGGTGTTTTTTGCGGCACCATATCCATGTGAGCCTGCAGGATAATACCCTTGCGGTTTTCCATACCAGGAGTGGCAGGTTTGCGCATCACGATGTTGCCTGCAGGGTCTTTGAAAGCCTCTACGCCCGCTTCTTTAGCGAAGTTGAGCAGGAATTGTTGAATCTTCTCTAAGTGTCCGCTGGGGCGTGGAACCTGTGTCAGTGCATAGAAGTTCTTCCAAATACACGTTGGTTGTAGGTTTTTGATTTCGTTCATAGTTTTTTTGTTTTAGAGGAGAGCGTAGGGAACGGGAGAACGAAGGAACGAGGTTACTTCTTCTCGTCTGTAGCTCTTTGGTTATTATTCTTTTCTTCTAAATATTTCTTTAATCCAATAATTGTTACGCCTGTATTTTCTACTATTGTTTGAAATTCTTTATATTTATTATCGTCAATGTATTTTAGGGTGTATGCAATATCCATTTGACAGTCAACCTCAGCTAAAGAACCATAGGCAATATCTAAAAAGTGAATTCTTTCTTTTAAAGACATACGTCCCATACCTTCAGCAATATTTGAAGGGACAGATATGGCAGCTCTTCGTATTTGGTCGGAGAGCGCATAACTCTCGAATGCAGGAAAACAATCCAATATCTTATAGATAAAAATGACTAATTCTTTAGCCCATTTATATGCATCCAATTTTTTGTAGAAAAAATCTCTCATAGTTTTCTTTTATTTTTTCATACACAAAACTATTCTCGCTCCCTCGCTCCCTCGCTCCCTCGTTCCCTCGTTCCCTCGTTCCCTCGTTTGTTCCTCTCTCCTCTTCATCAGCGCAAGCGCAGCAGAAGCATAAATCCCCATGAGGATGACCAGAAGACTTTGGACGGTGTGGACGATGAGGACGAAGTAGAGAGCCTGTGTGTCGGCAACACCATAGAGAATCAGCATCGTTTTGACAGCGAAGTGCCAGGGGCCAGCTCCGTTAGGTGTGGGGACAATGACGGCAATGCTGCCTACAACGAAAGTGACGAGTGCACACGACAATCCTAAGTCGGCAGTGAAGTCGAAGCAGAAGAATGTCAGATAGTAGTGTAGGAAATAGCTTGCCCAGATGGCAACGGAATAAAAGATGAACAATGGGATGTTCTTTACCTTCTTCAACGAAAAGATTCCTTGCCATATTCCACGGAGGACTTCTTTCACCTTATTATATATAGTGAACTGTCGCAGGATGAAATACCCTAATATCAATACGGCGATGGCACAGATAACTGTTACAATCCATCCGGCAGTAGTGAATCCGGCCAATATATCGTTGAAACGAGTACCTGTCTTAGAGAAGAAGGAGCCGAAAACGTGGATCTGCAGCAGGATAGAGGTAACCGTAATCAGTAGCATCAGCAACATATCGACGATACGTTCTGTGACAACAGTGCCCAATGCTTTTGAAAACGACACGCGATCGTAGCGTTTCAGAATACCGCAGCGTCCCACTTCGCCAATGCGTGGAATCACGAAGCTGATGGCGTAAGAGATGAAGATGCTATAGACGGCAGTAGAGGTGCGAGGATGCTCGCCCACAGGCTCCAGTGTTTGTTTCCATCGCCATCCGCGAAATACCTGTGCCATGATGCCGAATGGAAACGACAATAGCATCCATGTCCAGTCCATCTGGTGGAACAGGACATCTCGGATGCTGCGAAAATCGAAGCCGCGATACATCCAATAAAGAATGGCGCCGCCGAGAATCAGCGGCAAACCAATCTTAATGATATTGCTCAATGACTTGTGCATTGTGCAAAGGTAGTGCAAATCGAAGACAATACAAAATAAATTAATTTATTTTTATTGTTAAGATGCAGCCTACCTTCATAAATTTTAATTTATAAAGGTACGATTACACACATGTATAGCCACCGTCAACAGGAATGGCGGTGCCATTTACATAGCTGGAAGCTGGCGATGCCAGGAAGATGGTGGCTGAGTCGAGTTCGCCCTCCTTGCCATAACGTTCTACAGGAATGGTGCCTTTGGCATATTCCGTAAACCAGTCGGTTTCCAGCGTATCCTTCGTCAATGGTGTCCAGAAATAGCCAGGACAGATGGTGTTGACGGTGATGCCGTACTTGCCCCATTCGGCAGCCAGTCCTCTGGATAGGTTGACCACACCACCTTTGGCAGCATGGTAAGGTGTGCATGGGGCAATCTTGTTGCCTACTAGCCCATACATCGATGCGATATTGATGATACGTCCATAGTGGGCAGGAATCATTGCGTGTTTGGCAACGGCACGTGCCACCTTGAATGTGCCAAAAAGGTCTATCTGCATTTCGTTGTTGAACTGTTCGTCGGTGATGTCCTCAGCAGGCGCAACGGCTCCTGTGCCAGCATTGTTGACGAGAATGTCGATGCGTCCAAAATGCTCCATCGTCTTTTTCACTACATCCTCCACCATCTCAGTGTTGGTGATGTCGCAACGGATGGGCAGCACATCTACGTTGTATTCCTTGCGCAGCTCTTCGGCCACCTCTTCCAGTTTTTCCATACGGCGAGCGATAGGAACAATGTTGCATCCTTGATTGGCAAGTGCTTTTGCCATTTGTACACCTAAGCCGCCAGAGCAACCTGTTACAATAGCTACCTGACCTTTCAAATCGAAATAATTCTTCATAAGTATATATTAAATTAGGTTTATGATGCAAAGATACGAATTTTTCTAATAATATCGCTTGTTTGCCAAAAAAATGTTATATTTGCAGAATGAAACAAGTTAGACCCAAAAAGAATCTGGGACAGCACTTCCTGACCGATTTGAATATTGCCAAACAAATTGCGGATACGGTGGATGCCTGTCCTGATATTCCTGTGCTGGAGATAGGTCCAGGCATGGGTGTTCTGACGCAGTATCTCGTGCCGAAGCCGCGCGAAGTGAAAGTGGTGGAAATCGACCGTGAGAGTGTGGCGTATCTGCA
The DNA here is from genome assembly GCA_902803475.1 of uncultured Prevotellaceae bacterium. Lineage (GTDB taxonomy): Bacteria > Bacteroidota > Bacteroidia > Bacteroidales > Bacteroidaceae > Prevotella. The sequence goes on along the minus strand of CADCPZ010000198.1, from coordinate 6,027 downwards.
CGGAAGGTTTCGTAAAGAGGATACTGCTCTTGCGGCAAACGACGATTGGATTATCTCTGCTGATTTCCTCCGCATGGATTTGTCGAAGGTGTTCGATGGCCGGCAGTTTGTGTTGACAGGCAACTATCCCTATGACATCTCCTCGCAGATATTTTTCAAGATGCTGGATAACAAGGACCTTATCCCCTGTTGTACTGGTATGATTCAGCGAGAGGTAGCTCAACGAATGGCATCGCAACCAGGAAATAAGCAATATGGTATTTTGGCTGTGCTGATTCAAGCATGGTACGATGTGGAATATCTGTTCACCGTTGACGAGACTGTTTTCAATCCGCCACCAAAGGTGAAGAGTGCTGTTATCCGTATGACTCGCAATCATGTGAACGAGCTGGGTTGTGACGAGAACTTGTTCAAACGACTGGTGAAGACTGTCTTTAATCAACGACGGAAGATGTTGCGTGTGTCGTTGCGCCAGATGTTCACACAGGGCAAGCCTCGCGAAGGATTCTACGAACAGGAGATGATGACGAAACGACCTGAACAACTGACCATACCGCAGTTCGTGGCATTAACCAATATCGTGAGTGAAGAACTGGAATATTTGGAGAAAAATGCATAAATTGTTGCAGGAAAAAAAATAATTGACTAATTTTGTACTCAAAACCTTTTAAAACATAAAACCTTATTATATGATAGACGTAAAAGAAACATTACAGAACGCAGAAGAACGCATGGAGATGGCTGCGATGTTCCTGGAAGAACAACTGGCCCGTATCCGTGCAGGACGCGCTAACGTAGCCATTGTCGATGGCGTACGTGTTGAATCATACGGTTCGAAAGTCCCTCTGAACCAAGTTGCTAACGTGTCTGTGCCAGATCCACGCACCATTGCCATCAAACCGTGGGACCGTAAGGCGATTCGCGACATCGAGAAGGCCATCATGGACAGCGATGTAGGCATTACCCCAGAGAATAACGGTGAGGTGATTCGTCTGAACATCCCACAGCCTACTGAGGAACGCCGTCGCGACTTGGTGAAGCAGTGTAACAAGATTGGCGAAAAGGCTAAAGTCGAAGTGCGCAATGTACGTGGCGACATCAAGGAAAAACTGAAGAAAGCCATCAAAGACGGACTCAGCGAAGACAATGAGAAAGATGCTGAGATGGATCTCCAGAAATTGCACGACAAGTACATCAAGAAACTTGATGAACTGCTCGAAGCAAAGAACAAGGAGATTATGACCGTATAATGGTGAAAGGACTCGTCATTAAGAATACGGGCAGTTGGTACACTGTCAAGACTGACGACGGACAGGTTGTCGATTGTAAGGTAAAAGGCAACTTCCGACTGAAGGGCATCCGCAGCACCAATCCGGTTGCTGTGGGTGACCGTGTGACGGTTGCGAATGAGATAAAGAGGAGAGAGAGCGAGGGAGCGAAGGAACGAGGGAACGACAATAGTTCAGGGTTATGGATTACGGCAATCGAGGATCGTAAGAACTATATTATCCGTAAGTCGTCGAACCTGTCGAAACAAAGTCATATCCTCGCAGCCAATGTTGATCAGGCTTTTCTCTTTGTAACCATCAACTATCCAGAAACATCCCTCACGTTTATCGACCGCTTCCTGGCTTCGGCAGAAGCCTATCGTGTACCAGTTGTCCTCATTTTCAACAAGACTGACCTGCTGAACGAAGATGAGTTGCGTTATCAGCGCATGATGATGGATTTGTACGAAAACATTGGCTATCAATGTTTTGCAATATCCCTTGCCGAAACGAATCTCGTGTCCTCGTCCCCCAGTACCTCCGTACCCTCAAACAAAGTTCCTTCGGAAATACTCTCTCTGCTCGAAGGCAAAATCACATTGCTCTCAGGCAACAGCGGGGTGGGGAAGTCAACGTTTATCAATTGTATTGTACCTGATGCCAATCTGCGCACGCAAGCAATTTCCGATGCCCACAACACAGGTATGCATACCACTACGTTTAGTGAAATGATACCGCTTCCTTCGTCTTCCTCCTCTTACCTCATAGATACTCCAGGAATCAAGGGCTTTGGCACATTTGATATGGAAAAAGAAGAACTCACCAGTTATTTCCGAGATATTTTCCATTTCTCCAAAGAGTGCCGTTTCAGTAATTGTACCCACACGCATGAGCCAGGCTGTGCCGTCCTTCAGGCACTCGAAGACCATTACATTGCGCAAAGCCGATACAATTCCTACCTTTCGATGTTGGAAGACAAAGAAGACGGGAAGTATCGCGCTGCATTTTAATCTTTCTGACTTGCTTTTGCAGTTTCCTCGATTGCTTCTTCGTGCCCAGACAAAGCGGCGAAGGGTGCAAACTGTGCTGCACGGCTCCCATCCCGTTTTCTCCGTCCTATAATCGCTCCAAAGATACACTAAATTTTTGAGAAATCACGATAAACAGGCAGTTTGCTGAATATCTTACTATGAAAAAAGATACACTAAAGATACATAAAAGATACACTAAAGGTACATCAAAGGTACACTAACTGTACACAGGCGGTACTCTAACACTGCATTTTCAAAAGCTTACCTTTTGCAAACCAAAAGCATACCTTTTGCAAACCAAAAGCATACCTTTTGCAATTCAAAAGCATACCTTTTGCAGTTCAAAAGCATAGCTTTCGTAAACCAATCCGGCCCGTTTTGCTTCACAAAACAGCACCAAATGTCTGCAAAATGTATCTTTGGTGTATCTTTTATGTACCTTTAGTGTATCTTTTATGTATCTTTAAAAAATGTAAATATGCTTTATATCAAGTATTTAACGATAAAATTGTGTATGTTTTCAAAAAATACACACATATTTCAAAAATAATATTGGATAGAACGCTCACTTTAACTTTCAACCAACGGCGGATTTCCCCAAAAAAAACATCGTTTTCTTTGTTGTTTTATTTTTTATCCGTATCTTTGCCCTCGACTCAGTTAGTTCCGTAACGGGCTGGTGGGTTAAAACATCGATGGACAGAGACTACGAAGTCGTTTGTAGGACTGGTCTCGAAAGGCGTTTACGGACGTTATCATTCTGTAATCTCAAATCTCGCAAATTTGAATCCAAGTACAGAATATAATGCAACGATAAGCGTCTGCGTGAGTGGTTTATATCTCAACGAAAGTTCTGCATAAAATAAAGTGTAGTGCCAAGTTGTATGTATATAATATCACTTGGCGTGGGCTAACTGCGTTGCTTATCCTTACTTGGAGGCAATGCGAGAGCCTGAGATTAAGGATGGGCGAAAGTAGAAACTCCCATGCCTTTTTTGTTTCCATTACCTAAATCTATTTATCCGATGCTAAGAGTGGGAGTACGGCATACGTAGAACTATAATCTATTACAACTATAAGCGTATGAAACGATTTTCACTTACATCGATGAGAAGAGTTTTTATCTTTGTTTTATTGATTTCATTTGGTAGCATCATATTGAATGCGCAATCCATTTCGGAGGATGTAGCAAGAAAAAAGGCTGCGAGTTTTTTTCTTGACAACAAAAAAGGGATTAAAGCTATAAAAGGTAAAGAAGATCATTCTGCCTTGGAAGATTCGCTGAAACTTATAGAAGGTGATGATGCCTATTATATATTCAACCTTGAGTCAAAGGGTGGATATGTTATTGTGAGCGGTGATGACAGAATGCCTGCCGTTTTAGGATATTCTATGGAGGGATGTTTTAAAGAAGAAAACATGCCCGACAATTTAAGAGCATGGCTTGATGGTTATAAAGAGCAATATCAATACCTGCAAACACATGAAGATGCCATAACCGTTTCAGAAACGACTACGGCATCTGAATCAAGAACGAAGATTTATCCGCTTCTGACTACTTCTTGGGGTCAAGGTGCCCCATATAATGAACAATGTCCAGAAAGTTATGGTTACCCTTCTCCTACAGGTTGTGTAGCCACCGCTATGGCTCAAATCATGAATTATCATCAATGGCCAAATCAAACTTCAAAAACAATAGAAGGTTATACAACAAACACTGAAAAAATAAATGTGCCAGCTATAGATGTAACAACTATCGATTGGGACAATATGATGGATATATATAGGTCTAATTCATCAGAGAATCAAAGGAATGCTGTTTCAACTTTAATGAAACTATGTGGAGCAGCTGTTCAAATGAATTATTTCTTTCTAGATAGTCGCGCAAGTATTTTAAATGCCAGAAATGCTTTCGTTGAATATTTTGGATATGATGAAACAAAAACATCATTAATAAATCGTAATAACTATAATTCAGAAGATTGGACAGAATTAATTTATGAAGAGATAAAGAATAAACGTCCTGTATTGTATGCCGGAGAGTCAGATGAGGGTAATGAGCATGCTTTTGTAATAGATGGTTATGACAAGGATGATTATTTTCATATTAATTGGGGATGGAACGGCTCCTCTGACGGTTATTATCTATTAGTTACACTACCTAGTTATAATTATAATCAAGAGGCTATTGTTGGAATTAAAGGGCAGAAAACAATTCAACACAAATATCCTTATGCTGAATATAAGAATAGTACAATAACATTTTATTATGATAATCTTCGCGAACAACGAGAGGGAGAGGTAAATATAGATTTAAAAGGATCTTTGTTTCCTGATAGGGTAAATGAAATTACAACGGTTACATTTAATTCTTCTTTTGCAAATTATCATGATTTATCAACCACAAGCAGCTGGTTCTATGGATGTTCAAATCTATCTCGTATTAACGGGCTAAAGTATTTAAAAACCGAAAACGTAACAAGTATGTACGCAATGTTCGCAGGATGTTCTGAACTAAAATCTTTAGATTTAAGTACTATGACAACATCGAATGTTACCGATATGGACGATATGTTTTTGCAATGTAAAAACTTGCAGACCCTTAACGTTAGTGGCTTTGACACCCAAAAAGTAAGCTCTATGCAAGGAATGTTTTATGGGTGTGAAAGCTTACAAAGTCTTGATCTAAGCAGTTTTGATACAAGAAATGTGCAATATATGAATGTGATGTTTCATGGTTGTAAAAAAATCACCAAATTGGACTTAACTAATTTCGACACTAACAAAGTCAAAGACATGTACTGTATGTTCTACGGATGTGAATCATTAGAAGAACTTAATATCAGCAGCTTTTCAACTCACAATGTTACTCGTATGGGGGTGATGTTTTATAGCTGTAAAAAAATCAAAGAATTAAATTTAAATCATTTTGACACTAAAAATGTTATAGACATGGGCTCAATGTTTGCAGGTTGTGAGAGTTTAGAGTCTTTGAAGATAGATAATTTTGACACGCAAAATGTTGTAGACATGAGTGCAATGTTTGCATCTTGTAAAAAATTAGCCACCTTAGATATTAGCAGCTTCAATACATCGAATGTAACCGATATGGGCTGTATGTTCCTCGATTGCAATAGCCTTTCCTCTTTGGATGTCAGCAATTTCAATACATCTAGTGTAACAAGAATGGCTGGTATGTTTTCGTATTGTACAAAACTTACTTCATTAGATATTAGCAGCTTCAACACATCTAATGTAACCGATATGAGTGACATGTTTGCATACTGCTTTAATCTAGCAGTTATATATTGTAAAGAAGGAACTGACTGGAGTAGCGTTACAGAAAGTACTAATATGTTCTATTATTGTAGTAAGCTTAGAGGATATTGCAAGGGAAGGACGACAAATTATTCATCTGATAAAACGGATGCAACTTTGGCACGTATTTGTACATCAACCCAGGATGGATATTTTACTCTGAAAGGAACTGAAGTCAAGACGGCAAAAGTTTTGTGGGATAATACTAAGAAAACATTAGTATTTTTCTATGATGGGAAAGCGTATGAGCAAGGTAGTACGTTTGTCTCTGATGGGACTACATACACAGCGGATTGGGTAAAAGAATGGGTGTCTAAAGAGAATTACCATACATGGGGAGCAATAGAAGATGCGACCACAGCCGTTTTTGATGAAAGTTTTTTGGATTTTCGTCCCGTTAATTGCTCTTC
>CADCPZ010000197.1 GCA_902803475.1 uncultured Prevotellaceae bacterium | reverse complement strand
TGCGATTCACGTAACTTTATGCAGGATTGATACACGTTAGGATTTTTTAGGTTGCAGACGTTTGGCAGTTCGGTTATATTTCATTACTTTTGCAGATTGAAAGGAAAGGTAAAGAGAGAAAAATTCTCACAAACATATTTAAAAAAATCAACATGAAACAATCATTGAAAAAGGTTCTTGTGCTCGGCTCAGGAGCCTTGAAAATCGGACAGGCCGGAGAGTTTGACTACTCTGGTTCGCAGGCTCTCAAGGCCTTGCGCGAAGAAGGTATCAAATCGGTACTCGTCAATCCGAACATCGCTACCATCCAGACGTCTGAAGGCATTGCCGACAAAGTGTATTTTCAACCTGTGAATACACACTTCGTAACGGAGATTATCAAGAAAGAACGCCCTGACGGCATCTTGTTGGCATTTGGTGGACAAACCGCATTGAACTGTGGAACAGAACTCTACCGCAACGGAACGCTGAAAGAATATGGCGTGCAGGTACTGGGTACAAGCGTAGAAGCCATCATGGACACCGAAGACCGCGACCTGTTTGTGAAAAAATTGGACGAAGTAAATCTGAAAACACCCATTTCCGAGGCTGTGGAAACGATGGAGGCTGCCCTCGATGCCGCCCACCGAATCGGATTTCCCATTATGATTCGTTCGGCCTACGCTTTAGGTGGACTGGGCAGTGGTATCTGCCCCAACGAAAAGACCTTCCGTGAACTGGCTGAATCGGCCTTTACTTTCGCTCCGCAGATTCTTGTCGAGGAGAGTTTGAAAGGTTGGAAAGAAATCGAATTTGAATGCATCCGAGATGCCAACGACCACTGTTTTACCGTTGCCTCAATGGAGAATTTCGACCCTTTAGGCATTCATACAGGTGAAAGTATTGTTGTTGCACCGACCTGTTCCTTATCTGACGAACAGGTAAAAATGCTACAGGAGATTACTATCAAATGTGTTCGCCACCTCAATATCGTGGGCGAATGTAACATACAGTTTGCGTTCAATGCCGACACTAACGACTACCGTATCATTGAGATCAATGCGCGTCTGTCGCGTTCATCGGCACTGGCATCAAAAGCGACAGGCTATCCTCTGGCTTTCGTGGCTGCCAAAATCGCCCTGGGTTATACACTCGACCAGATAGGTGAGATGGGTACACCTAACTCTGCATACGTAGCACCATCACTTGACTATATGATTTGTAAGATCCCACGCTGGGACCTTACAAAATTTGCAGGTGTAAGCCGTCAGATTGGCTCATCGATGAAATCTGTGGGTGAAATCATGAGTATCGGTCGCTCGTTTGAGGAGATGATTCAAAAAGGATTACGTATGATTGGTCAGGGCATGCACGGCTTCGTGGGCAATGACCACACTCGTTTTGATGATCTTGACGATGCGCTGCAGAACCCCACCGACCTGCGTATTTTCGCCATCGCACAGGCACTGGAGGACGGCTATAGCATCGACCGTATCGAAGAATTGACGAAGATAGACAAGTGGTTCTTAGAGCGTTTGAACCACATTGTTGAATTAAAGCATAAGCTGCAGTCACTAAATCGATTAGAAGATTTAACTGACGAATTGCTTCAAGAGGTTAAAGCAGCAGGATTTTCTGATTTTCAAATTGCCCGTTTCGTATTGAAACCTACTGGCAACATGGAACAAGCCAACCTCATTGTGAGACGTTATCGTAAAAATCGAGGTATCGTTCCAGCGATTAAGCGCATCAATACGGTAGCAAGCGAGCACCCGGAATTGACCAATTACCTGTATGCAACTTATCATACTACAGGTCACGACATTGACTATTACAAGAACGAGAAATCAGTTATTGTACTTGGCTCTGGTGCCTACCGTATTGGGTCGAGTGTAGAGTTTGACTGGTGTTCAGTCAATGCCATCAACACTGCTCGTAAATTGGGCTATAAGTCGATCATGATTAATTACAATCCAGAGACTGTCTCTACAGATTACGACATGTGTGATCGCCTGTATTTTGATGAGTTGTCTATGGAACGTGTGCTTGATGTCATCGACTTGGAACAGCCTCGCGGTGTTATTGTAAGTGTTGGAGGACAGATTCCGAATAACCTGGCGATGAAACTATATCGTCAAGGTGTGCCTGTATTGGGAACCAGTCCTGTAGATATTGACCGTGCGGAAAACCGAGACAAGTTTTCAGCCATGCTCGATAAACTGGGCATTGACCAACCGGCTTGGCGCGCACTGACTTCGCTTGACGACATCAAGGAATTTGTTGAGGAAGTAGGCTTCCCTGTACTTGTGCGTCCAAGTTATGTACTGTCTGGCGCAGCGATGAATGTATGCTATGACAACGAGGAATTGGAACGTTTCCTAAAGATGGCGACAGAAGTATCTAAGGACTTCCCCGTTGTGGTATCGAAATTCATGACTGAGACGAAAGAAATTGAATTTGATGGCGTAGCAGACAAGGGAAAAGTGGTTGAATACGCTATCTCCGAGCATGTGGAGTATGCTGGCGTACACTCAGGCGATGCTACGATGTGCTTCCCCGCTTTACATATTTATTATGATACCATCCGCCGTATCAAGAAAGTATCACGGCAAATTGCCAAAGAACTGAATATCAGCGGACCATTCAACATTCAATATCTGGCAAAGGATCGCACACTAAAGGTAATTGAATGTAATCTGCGAGCCAGCCGTTCGTTCCCATTTGTGTCGAAAATATTGAAACGCAACTTCATTGAGACGGCCACAAAGATTATGCTGGATGCACCCTACGATTGTCCCGACAAGTCAGAGTTTGACATTGACCGCATCGGTGTTAAAGCAAGTCAGTTCTCTTTTGCCCGTCTGCAGAATGCAGATCCAGTACTGGGTGTTGATATGAGTTCTACCGGCGAAGTGGGCTGTTTGGGTGACGACTTCGATGAGGCACTTCTTAACGCACTCATTGCTACCGGTTATCGTCTTCCTGCTCCCACTGCCGAGCGTCCAACACCTGCGATACTCATCAGTTCTGGTGGTATCAATGGTAAAGTGGATCTGTTGGAGCCAGCACAGATGCTACAGAAAAAAGGATATCGCATATACGCAACTGAGGGAACTGCACGCTTCCTAACAGAGAACAATGTGAAGGTAACACCCGTGACATGGCCCGATGAAGATGGACAAATCAATCTGGGTGAGTTGGATTATTTGAATAAACTGCGTGCTGAGCGCGACTTTGGAAGTCAGCCTGTACCTGTGATGGAACTCATTGCCAATCACGAAATAGACCTGATCGTCAATGTGCCGAAAAACCACACGAAGCGTGAGCTGACCAACGGCTACCGTATTCGTCGTGCTGCCATTGACCACAACATCCCGCTCATGACGAATGTTCGTTTGGCAAAAGCTTTTATCGAAGCCTTCTGCACCTTGTCGCTCAACGATATCAAGATCAAGAGTTGGCAAGAATACGAAGAATAAACAGAAGCATCCTATAATCTCCTCCCCCCACTTCGGGGGGAGGTTTTTTATGTTGATTTCTTAGGGTCACGAAAAAAGGCGCGCTAATCTCACGACTGACGCACCTTCCACCTTAAAACTAATACCATTTATCTGAAATAGTGTCACGCATACCTTTGTTTCATGACACCATATCATATACGAAACTAAAGTATCTAACTCGAATGCAAATATACAAAAAATATGCAGTTTTTTTCTTTAGAAAACGTATCTTTTATTCTTTTTTAACTAAAGGTTATGCTTTTGGAGCACCATGTTTTTTGTGCTGATGGTTTGCCTTACGTTCTTCCCTTTGCTTCTGATACAGTTTGTACTGGTCCTCTGTTAGAATCGTTTTCAATTCTTTGTCGTAAGCCTCACGCTTTTCCTTCATCGCCTTCATATCAGGTTTCTTCTTGTCAAGGTTGGGCTTCTTCTTGTTGTCCATAGACTTCTTTTCACCATCTGGAGCAGCGGGATCCTGTCCGTTATCCATCTGGGGCGGTTTCTGGTCGCCCTTGCAACAACAGCCGTTTCCTCCTCTTGGCGGTTTTTGTCCATGATGCTTTGGATGACGGAACATGTCGGCATAACGTGTATTCAAATCCAGTACCTGTGCTTTCTGCGCATCATTGAGATTGAGTTCCTTTGCCATACGTTCGGTAACGAATTCCACAGGATTGCCATCCTTGTGGTGACGACGATCTTTCATAACATGATGACGACGGTCTAATTGTTTTTCAACGTTGACCTGTTGGTTAAGGTCGTTACAGCTTTCAGCCTGTACTTGAGTCATTGTGACGAGTGCTACTGCGAGCAATACAATCTTTTTCATGTTCTTTTTCCTTTCTTTTTTGTTAATAAATAAAGTTATGTTTTGCGACATTTGCTATATCTTTGATGAATGATGATATCAATCGTTTAACTGTTTCAGGGGCAAAAATACGTCTTATTCCATATACGAGAAAAAATCTTCAGCTAACAGCCAGTTTTTATCAACAAAAAAACGGCCCCGCATTGCGGAGCCGTTCTAAATATAAGGATGGAAAATTATTCTCCAGTCCAGTAGTTAGTCTCTTCGAATGGATCATAGGTACCCATAGCACCACCACCGTTATAAACCTCCCAGCCAATGGTCTGTGCCAGACCCTTGTTAGAGTTCTGTGCACCACTGCTCAGTCCGAGGAAGTAATACTGTGGCTGGAAATGCATGTACAACAGATTGTGCTGAGAGTCATAACCGTCACCACGCTTGTAAGATGTTACCAAGTTTTCGCTATACCATTCTTTCAGGGTTTCGAGCTGCGCATTCAAATCCTGGCGCAGGTCAACACCTGCAGGACGAACTGTTGCAGCTGCAGCATAGAATACCTCTGAAAGGTTCTTGGCTGCATCAACCGTTACATCTGGATGAGCAGCATGATATGCCTCAGCTGCGGTCTGCAGGGCATCCTTCAGCAATGGGTCAGAGTTCCACTGGGTGGTTCCAACACCAAATTTGTCGGCTGTACGGAACTCAATACGCTCACGACGCTGTCCGTTCATCGGCTTGAAGCCCAACCATGTACAGGTGTTGCCACCCCAACCGGTAAGGGTCCATGATGAAGGAGCACCCGGTACACTCACAGCACCACCATCGTATAGCATCCAGCGACGCATATCATCAAAGCGCTTGCCTTCGTATGCAAATTCAATCTGACGCTCGTAAAGGATAGCACTCATACATGCTGCCTGCTGGTCTCCGATGAAGTCGCGCGTTGTACAGTTGGGCACACCGGCACGCTGGCGTACCTGATTCATATACTGCAATGCTGCAGAAACATCACCTGCGCCGCAAGCTACTTCAGCCAGGTTCAGCAATACCTCTGCATAGCGCAATTCTATTAGCGGTTGAGCAGAGAAGAACGGCGCAGCACCCTTTGAGTAGGTTGCCTGATAGTTATACAACGGACTTGCATTCAAGTCGAGGTCGTCAGACTTCTTGCGTACATATACCGGACGCTTGTTGGTTGTCAGGTTGTCAGAGCCGTAGGAGTTTCCATTCTCAGGGTTGCCCTGGTCGTCGAGATCGGTGTACCAAACATAGTTCCATGCGGTATAGTCCTTGCCATTTGACGGATTGTGACCATCGGCAATGCTGGCATCACCATTGTAAGCCCAACGGAAGCCTGGGAATGTGAATGTACGATAGAAACGCGGGTCACGGTTCAAGAACGGACAATCTGCATCGTAGCTGTAGCTGGAAGTAGCCAGTTTGGTATATGTACCTGTACCTGCTGGAATCCTACCATCAGCCATCGGGAACTGCTGGATAAGCATCAAGCCGGCTTCTTTACCGCTACCCGTACTCGGTCCCTTGGTGTTGAATGGACGGATGGCACGCTCCCATGTGTTATTCTTCTGGTTATCGAGACCGTCATCGTTTGCTATATTATTATATAAGGTGACGAATACTGCCTCTGGATTTCTTGCTGATGTGCAGAACTGCATAGCAAAGTCACTACCATTAACATTA
>CADCPZ010000196.1 GCA_902803475.1 uncultured Prevotellaceae bacterium | reverse complement strand
TCCCATAACTCCCATAACTCCCATAACTCCCATAACTCCCATAACTCCCATAATTCCCATAATTCCCATAATTCCCACCAAATATGAACAACATTCTTCTAAACATCGATGCCGGAATGATAGATTGGGCAAGAGCACAATTCGCCCTTACCGCGATCTATCACTGGCTGTTTGTACCCCTGACGCTCGGTTTGGCCGTTGTCATGGGCATCATGGAAACAATCTATTACCGCACGAAGGATGACTTCTGGAAATCGTGCGCCAAGTTTTGGCAACGGCTTTTCGGCATCAACTTCGCGATGGGTGTCGCCACAGGTATCATCCTGGAGTTTGAGTTCGGCACCAACTGGTCGAACTACTCGTGGTTCGTAGGCGACATCTTCGGTGCGCCACTCGCTGTAGAAGGTATCATCGCGTTCTTTATGGAATCAACGTTCGTAGCCGTGATGTTCTTCGGATGGAAAAAGGTATCACGCGGATTCCATCTCGCCTCCACCTGGCTCACAGGACTCGGCGCAACCATCTCTGCCTGGTGGATTCTCGTGGCCAATGCCTGGATGCAGAATCCTGTGGGCTGCGAGTTCAACCCTGATACGATGCGCAACGAGATGGTGTCGTTCCTCGATGTGGCTCTGTCGCCGTTTGCCGTGATGAAATTCTGTCATACGGTCACCTCGGCATGGATTATCGGTGGCGTCTTCACGGTAGCGGTGAGCTGCTGGTATCTGCTGAAGAAACGCAACACCCGTCTGGCGATCGAAAGCATCAAGGTTGGTGCATCCGTCGGACTCGTTGCTTCGCTGTTGGCTGCTGCCACAGGACACCTCTCTGGCGAACAGGTTGCTGAGTCGCAACCCATGAAGTTGGCAGCGATGGAGGCTTTGTATCATGGTGGTACCGATCAAGGGCTGACCATTGTGGCGTGGGTCAATCCGTTGAAGCAACCCGACTATCAGCATGAGGAGGAACCGCCCTTGCGTCTGTCGATGCCGTATGCGCTGTCGGTGATGGCTACTCGTGATGCTCACGGTTATGTGCCAGGCATCAACGACATCATCAAAGGTGGCTATAAGAATGCGAAAGGTGAGACGGAACCTTCGTTAGACGAGAAAATACAACGCGGCAAAAAGGCGATAGCGGCGTTAGCTGCCTACCGTAAGGCGAAAAAAGAAGGTGCTTCACCAGAAACGCTCAATGCCCAACGTGCTATTCTCGATGCCAACATGAAATATTTTGGTTACGGATATGTGGAATCGGCCGAACAGATTGTGCCCTATATCCCCGTCAACTTCTGGGCATTCCGTGTGATGGTAGGCTTTGGATGCATCATCATCCTCTTCTTCGCCCTGCTACTCATCATGACCTGCCGCATTCCGTTCCTGACGATCTTCACACGACGACTGTTGGCGACGTTCGGTCTGCTGCCAGAAACCGAAGCCGACAGTCACCAGATCACCGACCTGCCGAAATGGTACTATTGGGTGGCTATTGCCCTGTTGCCGCTGGCCTATCTCGCCTCAGAGTGCGGATGGCTTGTAGCAGAGTTTGGCCGACAGCCTTGGACCATTCAGGACATGTTGCCCACATGGGCATCTGTCAGCGACCTCAGCAGTACCTCTGTGGGTTTGACCTTCTTTATCTTCCTCTTCCTTTTTACAACGATGCTGGCTGTAGAAATCAGCATCATGCTCAAGCAAATCAAGAAGTTTAATTATCAATAATCATCATGTCCTACGATTTTCTTCAACACTACTGGTGTTTCTTAGTGTCATTGTTAGGTGCACTATTGGTATTCTTACTCTTCGTACAAGGCGCCAACTCAATGGTTCGCTCATTGGGATATACAGAAGAAGGACGCCGCCTCATCGTCAACTCGACAGGTCGGAAATGGGAATTTACATTCACTACACTCGTCACCTTCGGAGGAGCCTTCTTTGCATCCTTCCCGTTGTTCTATTCCACATCGTTCGGCGGTGCCTACTGGCTGTGGATGGTAATCCTGTTCACCTTCGTCGTACAGGCTGTCAGCTATGAGTTTCAAAACAAACTTGGCAACTTTCTGGGGGCTAAAACATTCCAGATGTGTCTGGTCGTAAACGGACTGCTCGGACCGCTGCTCCTGGGCGGCGCTGTTGCTACATTCTTTGAAGGCAGCAACTTCATCGTCATGAAAGACAACCTCGTCAATGCTCATTTCTCCCTCCCTTTGGGGGAGGCTACGGGGGGGCGAGCCTTGCTCGGGATGGAGGAAGGGGTGGGGTCGCCTGTGATTTCCACCTGGGCCAATGCCTCACACGGCTTAGATGCTTTGTTGAATCCGTGGGTGCTGATATTCGGATTGGCCGTCATGTTCTTGGCACGTGTCTTGGGCATCCTTTATATCATCAATAATGTCAACGATGAGGACATCCGTTCGCGAGCATCCAAACGGCTTGTCGGCGCAGCAGTACCGTTCCTGGTACTCTTTGTCACCTATCTGGTACATCTTTTGCTGAAAGATGGCTATGGCTACGACGATGCGGGCGTCATCTTCATCGAACCCTACAAGTATCTGCACAATTTCATGGATATGTGGTACCTCACCGTTGTCCTCCTCATCGGTGTAGTATCAGTGCTCTATGGTATCGGTAAGACTGTTCTGTCGAAAAACTACCTCTATGGTATCTGGCCGGCAGGCATCGGCGTTGTCCTGGTCGTATTACCCTTGTTACTGATGTCAGCATGGAACCACACGGCTTACTATCCTTCAACCGCCGACCTGCAGTCGTCTCTGACAATTGTCAACTCATGCAGCAGCGAGTTCACGCTCCGTACGATGTTCTATGTCAGTCTCGTTATCCCATTCGTCCTGGCTTATATCATCTATGCTTGGCGTGCCATCGACAGGAAGAAACTTGACAAAAACGAAATCAACAACGACCACGCATATTAGTAGGAACTTCCCCCTCCCTTCATTGGGAGCGGGGAGGGTCTTCAGTCCTTCGATTTTTTATCTTTGTCCTTTGACTTTTTGCTTTTGTGAATACGAATGCCAGGTTTGATCTTCATCTTCTTTATCTCATCGGTGTTGGTGAAAGTGAAGTCGCAGAGCAGGTCCACAATCTTTCCCCCAGAGGAAACGTGTCCGGAGGCAAGGGCGCCATCGCTCTCAACAGATAGATTTATATTACTGAATTTCAGAAATTTATAACTTGCTTTTTCGATAAGAGCTTTGACATCGCCAATCGGCAACTTACCTCCTTTAAGGCGACGCATCAGTGCGGTGCGCTGCTTGGAAATGTCGAACTTGAAGTCTGCCGAGACACTGACTTCTCCAATCTGTGGAATGTCCAAAACCTTCCCAATCCTCATCGACCGAGTCTTGATGTTGCCGGTGAGAAACTTGCTTAGGTTGTCAATCATGAAATTGAAGTCCATGTTCCCATGAGCTGTCGTAAGCGTTCCTCGGAACAACTCACGCTTCCAGGGGATATCAAACGAACCGATATAGCTGATGGTACCAAGAAGATCTACTTGTTTCATCATGAACTTCTTGACAACAAACTGATTGATAATCTTTTTCTTGATAGCACCACGAACTGTCATCTTGTTCACATCGAAGTGAACGTTCAGCTTGTGTTTGTCGCGCAGGTTCGTGATGTTTCCCTTTGCATGAATGGTAAGAGCCTTGTCGTCGGTGAAGACGAACACATCAGAGAACTGGATGCCGTTGGCATCACCCTTCATGCGTGTCCTCAGATTCAACGGCAGGGTGAAGTGGGAAAGCACAGGGGCAAAGGGACGTGAGATATCACGCAGTTGGGTGCGACCGTTGATCACCGATGTGCTGTAGTAAAGAATGCTGTCGCCTTGAGCCTTCCTGGGTAGTTTGATGTAGGCGGTGTCTGTCTTCAAAGTCGTTGATATCTGTTGAACAACGATATCGCGAAGATGGACTTGATTCCCTATCATCTTCACCTTCGCTCGGAGGTCTCGGATATCGAAGCCTGCTATGGAATCGCGGACTATACCACGGTCGAGCGACAATGAAACAGAGTCCTTGTCGTGATGGTTTAGGGTGAGGTCTAAATCGGCTACAGCATCAACATGTCCAGCATCGAACCATCCTCGCTTGGGACGTCCCGTATTGCGGCGCGGTCTGCCGTTATCGGTCTTATAATGAATGCCTTTGATGGTTATATGAGGGTAGTCCGACTGCAACTCCTCTATCATGACGGTATTCCTCACAGGACCCTTCTTTGTCTTTCCTGTCCACGAGGTTTCGAGGTCCTTCATGGAGAGCCTCATCTGCTCATAGGGCAGCTCGTCGATATGTTCACTGGAAAACGCAGTACCGGAAAGAAGAAACTCCTTGAGCTTTACAAGATTGTCGTTGTACCTCATATCGATGTCGCTAAGTCTCAGCTTGTCAAGGTTGAAGTCGAAGATCTTCTTCTCCTTCTCATCTTTTTCTTCCTCCTGATGATTCTTTTTAAACGCATCCAGTACAAACTGGTAATTGGCAACGGTATCTGGGCGTTCCTTGAAGAAATTCGCTTTCAGACCTCGTACTTCAGCAGATGATATGTTCACACGACTCGAAAGAAGAGACAGTAAGTCAGCATGAACCTCTAAAGACTCCATCATGATCATCTTACGCTTCTGAAGGTCTTCTACCTCAAGACCGTAGAGATACAAATCGCCGTTATACAGATTGAAGCCCACGCTGTCAAGCGCTACGTGAGTACCAAGAGTCTCCGAAATATACGCGATAGAACGGTCTTTCATCCACGACTGAAAACGCTCCGTATGAATGACAATTGCAAGAATAACAATTATCAGTATATCGAGAGCAATCAGGACACCAATTGTCTTTAGTGCAAGAATCAAATACCGTTTCATAGAGAGCAGGAAGGGTACAATTTGATAATCTGCTGCAAAAATAAACTATTTGACTGATAAATGCAAATAATTGGTGCACTTTTAGATGTAAAACTCTGAGGGGTCAATCAATCCTGCACGAAGTGCGTATTTCACCACTTCGTGTGCCGTGTTGATACCAAGTTTGCGGAAAATGTTCTT
>CADCPZ010000195.1 GCA_902803475.1 uncultured Prevotellaceae bacterium | reverse complement strand
TGTCGTCTAAAGACTATCAAACGAACAAATTATTAATCACAAAATACCCAAACAAATCATGCGAAAAATGAAATTGATGCTGCTCTGCTTGCTGTTGCCGATGGCAGCAATGGCTGACAACTGGGATGCAGCAACCTATCAGCAAATTGAGAAAAGTGTTCAAGAACCTACGTTCCCTGATCGTACATTCCTGATTACGAAGTATGGGGCATCAGAAAAAGCTACTGCCGCTAAGAACCAGAAGGCCATCAACAAGGCTATTAACGAGTGTTCAAAGAAAGGTGGCGGCAAGGTGGTCGTACCAGCAGGTGTATTCGAGACAGGTCCGATTACGCTAAAGAGCAATGTGAATCTGGAAATCCAGAAAGACGGAAAGTTGCTCTTTGCCTTCGACCAGAAGCTCTTCCCCATCGTTTTGACACGCTGGGAAGGTATGGACTGTATGAACTACCAGCCTTGTATCTATGCTTATGGTAAAAAGAACATCGCCATTACGGGTGAAGGAACCATCGATGGTAACGGAAGCAACGATACCTGGTGGAAGATGTGTGGCAAAGACCGTTTCGGATGGACTCCCGATTTGAAGGAAAGTCAGAAAATCGGTCGTCCGCTGCTGTTCGAATACAGCGAGGCAGGCAAGCCGTTCGAGGAGCGTAACATGAAAGATACAGGTCTGCGTCCACAACTCATCAACCTGTATAAGTGCGACAATGTGGCCATCAAGGACGTCACACTGCTGCGTTCGCCGTTCTGGGTAATCCATCCGCTGATTTGCAAGAATCTGTTGGTAAAAGGTGTCAAGATCTGGAACGAAGGACCTAACGGTGACGGCTGCGACCCTGAGTCGTGCGAGAATGTCATCATCGAAGACTGTGAGTTCCATACGGGCGATGACTGTATCGCTATCAAGAGCGGTCGCAATGCCGACGGACGTATCTGGAACCTCCCGTCAAAGAATATCATCGTGCGCAATTGTACCATGGAAGACGGTCACGGCGGTGTGGTTGTCGGTTCTGAAATCACCGGCGGCTGCCAGAACGTATTCGTTGAGAACTGTAAGATGGATTCTCCCAACCTCGATCGCGTGCTGCGTATCAAGACCAACACCTGTCGCGGTGGTATCATCGAAAATATCTACATGCGTAACGTGACTGTTGGTCAATGCAAAGAGTCTGTAATGCGCATCAATCTCGGTTACGAACCCAACGAACCTGCCAAGCGCGGATTCATTCCTACCGTTCGCAATGTCTATATGAGCAATGTTACCTGTCAGAAGAGTCAGTTCGGTATCAAACTGAACGGTTTGGACGAGGCTGACAACATCTATAATATCAATGTGGAAAATTGTCAGTTCAACGGTGTCAGCATCATGCCTGTTGAGCGTACAGGAAAGAGCCACAATGTAAATTTCAACAATCTGTTTGTCAACGGCAACCTTATCTTAGCTCAGAAACCCTATAAGAACTACAGCGAATGGATGACCCATTCTGAGATGACACGTGTACCCCACTCTTACCTATTGGATTTCCCAAAGAACAACAACCCTCGTTGGAGTTATACCAGCGGTACGGAGATGGGAGCGATGTTCGACACCTATATGGCATACAAGGATGAAAGCATCCTGAACTACCTGAAGGAATATCCCGCAGAAATGATTGATGCCAAAGGTAATGCAAAAGGTTACAAATATGAGGATTTCAATCTTGACAACGTTCGTCCAGGTAAGGTACTCTTCGATATCTATCAGCTTGACCCAAAGGAAAAAGACCTCAAATTATTGCAGACGCTCTTTAAACAGTTGGAGAAGCAGCCACGCACCAAAGAAGGCGTTTTCTGGCACAAAGCCATCTATGCTTATCAGGTTTGGCTCGACGGTATCTTCATGGGACTTCCCTACTACACGAAAGCCGCCCAGATGATGAAGGGTGAAAAGAAAGCTATCAAGGTTTACAACGATGCCGTTGACCAGATTGTCAAGACCGACAAGCGTACCTATGATGCGAAAACCGGTTTGTGGAAACACGCATGGGACGAGACTCACACGCAGTTCTGGGCCAATCCGGAAACAGGCTTGTCACAGCACACTTGGGCAAGAGCGATGGGTTGGTACACAATGGCGATGATTGAAGTACTCGACAACCTGCCAGAGACCTACGCTCGTCGTCAGGAAGTCATCGATATTTTCAAGAAAGCAATGACCGCATTGGTGAAATGCCAGGATGCGAAGACTGGTGTATGGTACGATGTACTTGATGTAAAAGATCCAAGAAACTATCTTGAATCAACCGCATCCTCAATGTTTGCCTATTGTCTGCTGAAAGGTTACAGAAAAGGTTACCTCGATGCCAGTTTCCGCGATGCAGGCGTGAAAGCCTACAACGGCATCCTGAAACAATTTATCAAGGTGAATGCCGACAAGACCATCTCTCTGACACAATGCTGCGAGGTCAGCGGTCTCGGTCCTGGTGTCACCCCGGTTGTTCTGAAGGCTGCTCCGAATGTGAAGGAGAACAAACGTCGTGACGGTTCCTTCGAATACTACATGAGCGAACCTATCCGCGACAACGATGGCAAGGGTGTTGGTCCCTTCATCTGGGCATCTTTGGAAATGGAACAGCAAGGGTTGCCGATTGAGGAGTAACAGGATATCTTATAATAAAAGGATTCATGAAAAGATTTTTAACCAGTCTCTGCTCTGTTGTCTTCGCTGTTTGCGTGATGGCTCAAAACAGTTACGACCAGAATGCACCTTTTGGATTCTGTACCCGTAGTTCACGCACGGCTGCTACCAGTACCTATGATATTACTGGCGGAGGGTGCTATACATATCCCATCCCCAATGATTTCACAGGCAAAGTTGTCGTGTTGAAATCCAATGGGCAGGATATGAAAGGTACTATTCAGAACACCATCAAGAACGGTGAAAACAAAATTATCATCTTCGACGGAACAGATGGTGATTTCTATGTATCGAGCAATGTTGGAATTACAGCATCAAACAAAACGTTGTTGGGTATCAACAATGCTCGTATCCGTACCACTTGGAATGTGACAGATGAAATCAAAGCAGCCCTTGATGCAGCAGGGGTTCCCAGCATGAGCACCACCAGTGGCGGCGGTACGTTGCCCAATGGCCAACATGTGGGAGAAGAGGCAGAATACAATACACGTAAGATTATCATGCAGATGACTGGTGACAATAGCGAAAGCTATCGTAATTCTGGTGTTTTGACCCTCAGTGGTTGTCAGAACATCATCATCCGCAACATTACATTTATAGGACCTGGTTCTATCGATGTGGGAGGCAGCGACCTGATTTCATCCTTGAATGGTGCCAAAAATATCTGGGTTGACCATTGTGCATTTATGGACGGAATGGATGGCAACTTCGACATCACCCAGAAAGCAGACTTCCATACTGTCAGTTGGTGTACATTCAGCTATACCGACCATTCCTATATGCACCAAAACACCAATCTCGTCGGTAGTAGTGACAGCGAAACAATAGGATATCTGAACACCACCTTTGCCTTCAACTGGTGGGGAACGGGCTGCGTGCAGCGCATGCCGATGGCTCGTGTGGGTAAAATACACATGCTGAACAATTATTTCAGCAGCACGAAAGCAAGCAATTGCATCAATCCCCGCAAGAACTCGGAGTTTCTGATTGAAGGCAATTATTTTGATGTGGGTGTAAAGCGATACTATGGTGAGAATAGCGCCACAGCAGTCACATGGAAAAACAGCAACTACATTGCAGAGGGAAGCATTCCTTCCTCGAAAGGCAATACCGTAACCGTTCCCTACAACTATACGGTTGCTCCATACAGCGATGTACCAGAAACGGTGAAGCAGTATGCTGGAGCTACGCTCTTTACCCAAACTCCTTCAGAGATACGCTCATTGAACAGTTTTTCCATTTCACAAATTAACCCAAATCCTACGATTTATAATCTTGCCGGTCAGAAAGTCAACAAGAACTACAAAGGTATTGTCATTATGAACGGTAAGAAAGAATTGATTAAATAATTTCAAGACTCTAAAAACATAGACACTAAAATTTATTAAAGAAAGAACATATGAAAAAAATTGTATTATCACTCCTGATGGCTGTCGTCGGCATTACAGCAACGGCGCAAGTTCCAGCCTTTCCTGGCGCTGAGGGCTATGGCCGATATGTAACAGGAGGACGTGGAACGAGTACCAATGCGACAAAGGTATATCACGTTACAAACCTTCAAGACAATACTTCCGGCTCCATTGCCGGATCACTTCGCTGGGCTTTGAAACAAAGTGGTCCCCGCACGATTGTCTTTGATGTAGGAGGTATCATTGAGCTAAAAACAGATTTAACGATTCCTGCCAACACCACAATTGCCGGACAGACAGCACCTTCACCAGGCATCACACTGCGTTATTATACGGTACGTCCCGTTGGCAACAATGTCATCGTGCGATTCATCCGCATTCGCAGAGGTGAGGAAAAAGATATCAACGATGGCGCTGATGCTACATGGGCAAAGGAACTGACAAATGTAATTTTCGACCACTGCTCCTTCTCATGGAGTATCGATGAAGTAGCCTCCTATTACGACAACTGTAATTTCACGATGCAATGGTGTACAATCGGTGAAGCACTTGCCAATCCTGGTCACACGAAAGGCGAGCACAGTTATGGTGGCATCTGGGGAGGTAAAGGTGCATCTTTCCACCACAATATGATTATCCATGTTCAAAACCGTGCTCCACGTCTCAATGGTGCACGCTATGGTTGGACGGGTTACGACAAGACAAAGTATCCTGGCGGCACCATCATGGCTGAGCAGGTTGACCTGCGCAACAATCTCATGTACAACTGGGGAACAGGAAACGGCGCATACGGTGGTATGGGTGGCTATCACAACATCGTTAACAACTACTACAAGGCCGGTCCTGCTACCGCTAACACGAAACGCGTTTTCCAATGTGGACATACTACAGGAACTTCTGCCGACCAAGGTAGCGCTATCGATCCTCAGAAGAAAGGCATATATGGTCATTTCTATATCAGCGGCAACTACGTGACAGCAGCAGGAAGCAATGCTGCCAACTATGACTGGAAAGGTGTGATTGTCGATGATGCTGGCGGCACGATTCCTGACACCATCAAACTGTCTTCTCCCATCAGCACCTTTGTTAATGCTGACGTTACAACCCATACTGCAGAGAATGCATACCTGAAAATTCTCAGCTATGGAGGAGCATCGCTATATCGCGACAATGTGGATAAGCGCTATATGAGTGAGGCCAAGAATGGTACAACTACCTATACCGGTAGTGCGACAAAGACAGGAGAAGGAAAAACTGTCACACATCATCCTGGTATCATTGACTTTGTCAAGGATCAGGGAACCTATTCTATCGGTATTGGTACACGTCCCAACGATTTCGACACCGACAAAGACGGAATCCCCGATGCATGGGAAGATGTCAATGGTCTTGATAAAAAGGATGCAAGTGATGCAACAATCATCACACTGGATGCTGTTGGGAATGGCGGAAAAGGCTGGTACACGAATCTGGAGGTTTACCTGAGCAGTCTTGTACAGGATATCATGCAGAAAGAGAATATGGATGCAGAAAGTTCTGTAGATGAATACTACCCTGCTTTCACCAAGCCCGATGATCCAGATACACCTGACGTTCCTACTGTCAGCGGAAATCTTGTGTGGGAATTCGATAATGGTGCAGAAGGACAAAAAGCCAGTTACGACACCAATTATTTCTCTTCCGATGAAGTAATTGTTGGTTCTCATTTGAAATACAACGGCTCCAAAACGTCAGACATCAAAATGACATTATTCACCATCACCGATGAGGCACAAGACGTTGAAGCCAACGACGGAAATGCTGTAAAGTTTTCCTTCACAGTAAAAGACGGATATCAGTTTGTTCCCACCAACGTATCTTTCAATGTGACACGATTCGGAACCAACAACGGAAGTTTCTCATCTTATCTCTTGTACGCTAACAGCGAGAAAGTTATTGTATGTGGTCCGACAGAGGCATACCGAGATAACGGAAAAGCTCCAGACGGAACAACGGATACGGATAGGCATTACGCCTTAGATCAAGATATAGACGATGCTGATGCGATGACAGGCACCAACGCGTTGGTAATCAACCTGTTCAATATCCCATATAACACAAACACAAAGAATATGGGATTAGCCAACGTTGTTATCAACGGTTACATCATCACACCAACTGGTGTCAACATTCCAGTCAGCTTCTCACCTGTGATGAATACCGAGTACTTCAACATCGCCGGCCAGCGCGTAAGCAGCAATACCAAAGGACTCATCATTGAAAAACAACGGTTGGAAAACGGACAGGTTGTTACCAGAAAAGTGATGAAGTAAAGTCTGAAGCTACACCTTATTATATATAAGGGTCTCAACGATTACAGGCAAATTCACAACTTTGTGGGTTTGCCTGTAATCATACAAATCGGGGCTGTTTTTGTGCCTTACCTACAAAAAAATGAAAAACAGACTGACAGACTGACAGAATGCCGATAAACACAGGGTCTGCAGTCTTTTCAAGAGTGACAAAGACTGACAGGAGACTGACAGGTCTTGGAGGATAAAGGTATGCTTTTGGACAAAATTCTCTAGAGAATTTGTTGCGAAAGCTGTCCTATTACAAAAAATTCTCTAGAGAATTTTAGTATTGTGCAAAGTGACCATTTGGAGATAGATGCAGAAAACGGAGTTTCTGAAGCTCCACTTTCTTGAACTACGTAAACGTTTGCATAAATATAATAGGTGAAATGCTTGCTACTATTCTCCATTTTTTCGTAACTTTGCAGCAAACTATTTAAAATATCGAGCCTAAACAGGAAAGCGAATATTTTCATTTTATAAACCATATTATTAACTAAAACAAATTTTTTATGAAGTACAAACTTTTACGTTATGGACTGCTAAGTCTCTTAGTCATGCTGTTCTGCGGAAACGCGTATGCTGACTTCAAAGACTTTTCAGTCATTGTGAACAATCAAGACGGTACTTTGCTGACTGCTGAAGAGCAGGTGCAGGGTACAGCCGTAGAGTTCGGCGTAGCTGTCGATAGTGATGGCAAGACTGTCCGCGTAGCTGCTGACGATGCTTCGTCTATCGCTACGATCTCTGGAAAGTACCACAGCGAACACGGAATGACAGGT
>CADCPZ010000194.1 GCA_902803475.1 uncultured Prevotellaceae bacterium | reverse complement strand
TTTTGCACCAGGTGATATCATGGCTCCGAAGCAAACGTGTGCAGGATGTAATGGTACAGGTGTGTGTAGCGCAGAAACAGCTAAGGAGCTGATTAAAGTGCAGCAGCAGGTTAATGGAATGATGGGAGGAGGCGCTGGTGGCTACAGTTCTGGCGGCACGTCAGGCGGTTCTACGGTGACTTGTGGAATGTGCAATGGTTCAGGATATTACCATTGGCCTGGAGCACCGCGCTATTCAGGTAATAGCGATCCGCAATGGACCAATTGTTCAAACTGTGGTCAAGTAATTGACGCCTGTAGCAGTCATTCCTGCCGTTGCCGAAATTGTAACGGAACCGGACAGGTGTAACTTTGGTTAAGTGCACAACTGAACCGACCATACAAACAAACCGCACCTAAGTAGATGATTGGTCTCTTAGGTGCGGTTTTGGTTATATCCCTTAGAACCCGATGTGGGGTTTGGGGGTGGGAAGGTCGATGGGCTTGATGTCAGCAGGGGTGATCAGGAAGAGGTGACGACGGTCGCTGACGTGATGGCGCACACAGCGCTCAGCGTGGCGGATGTAGATGCGCTCCAGCTGGTTGGCAATGAAACGGGCATTGCCCCACGTCTTGGGATCGCGCAGCTTATAGACCTCTGCGATGAGCGTCTTGTACTTCGTCCAGGCGGCTCTGGTGAACTCGTAGTCGTATTCGTGGATGCGAC
Source organism: uncultured Prevotellaceae bacterium (assembly GCA_902803475.1). GTDB lineage: Bacteria > Bacteroidota > Bacteroidia > Bacteroidales > Bacteroidaceae > Prevotella. The sequence continues at coordinate 6,312 of CADCPZ010000194.1, read as the reverse complement.
GACGGGTGATCTCCAGCAGCTCGTCGATGGTGAAATCAGGGAACTCAAAACGGTTGGGGAAACGCGAGGCGAGACCAGGGTTGAGTTCCAACAGACGGTTCATCTCGTCCTTGTAGCCGCAGAGCACGATGGCGATGTCGCGCTTGTCTTCGTCGGCAAGGATGTTCATCAGCAGCGGGATGACCATCTTGGCAGGATCGCTCTTGTTGTCGCCGTTCAGCAGGTAGGCCTCGTCGATCATCAGCACGCCGCCCTGTGCCATCTCGACCACCTGGCGCACAACTTTTTCCTCGTCGCCCCAGTTGGTGCCTACGAAAGCGCTGCGACCGCATACCACCACGTGTCCTTTGCTCAGTACGCCTGCTTCCTTGAGCATAGAGCCGAAAATTTTACAGACGGTGGTCTTGCCTGTGCCAGGCTTGCCGAGAAAGAGACTGTGTAGCGCCAGTTTGTGGCGCTTGCCGTGAGGATTCAAGCATTGCATCATGCGGTTGTATTGCGAGAGCATGGTCAGCTCCTCGATGCGTGTCTTGATGTCGCTGCAGCCCACAAGTTTGTCAAGTTCATCTTTCGGATGCTTCAAAGGCTTTAGCACCTCTACTTTGATGGTGGAATTTGGATTCTGCTCGATGAGGCCGTCAGGAAATTCGTCGTCGTTATCATCGCCCATGATGTCGGGAAGGTTGTTCCAGTCGATGCTGTCATCGTCGCTTTCGTTGTCTTCATCGTTGTCACTTCCGATGGGTAAACAGTCTGATACCGTGTCGTCATCGTCAGGGTCATAATCGGCCAACTCGTCAATGGAATCGAGGTCGTCGTCTTGGGCATAGCTTGGACCGTTGATAAATTCCTGGAGCAGCCGTTCGAACTCTTCTTGATCAGGCGTCAGGTTTCTGGTAGAACAATCTCCGTCTTCCTCTGCGAGCTTGTATGGCTCATCTATCATCTGCGGAAAGTCTTCGAGGGTTATCGGTTGTATCCATTTTTTCTTAGGGTGCAGGATAGCATCGTCGTCGAGGTCTTCCTTGTGGATGAGCGACACGAGTTTCGGATCTTCGTTTTTGTTCATCTGTCGCATTATTCGTTCACTGAGTCTGGGACGGATGACGTTATCCACATAGTCATGCACCTCATCGCGTGTCCAGTTGGTGAGTACCCCCGTCTCATAGCCTTCGATGATGAGCCGTTGCAAGTGGAAAGCTGCTTCCTGGTTGAAGTATATCGTGCGTGCTTTTGCCTGCCAGATGAAGAATCGTCCCATTTCCGCAGGTGTCATCAGGCCGATGTCATTGACTTGGTTTTCGATATGGAAGTAGGTACGCATGGCTGGCGCTACCTTAAAGAGCCGATCGACTTCCTCCTGTGTACCATAGAATATGGTGATGATACGTGGATCGTTGCCGAGGGTGTGGCTGATGATTTTCGCCAGAATGGGTTCGCCTTCCTTGGTGCTGAGGATTCCCAGGTTGTTAATCTTGTAGAACCGTTTTCTTCGATCCCAGTTTTTCACTGTGCTGAAGATATCCCATTCTGCATCGTTCTTGGGAAATATCCTGTGCAGTTCTTTATAGGGGTCTTCCTGATCGTATGGGTCGTAGAGCTGGTCGCAGTAAAGTGAGATGCTTTCGTGGTCGTGGAAGGCGAGGAGGTGGAACAAGAACATCGTCTGCGATGCATAAGAGTTTGTTTTAGCGATGACGAGAAAGTTGTTGGCAAAACGGATGGGGTTGGCATCGTTGTGTTGCAGAATGTCGTTTGCCCACTCCCATTGTTTCTGTCTCACCAGCCAGCGCTTGATGGGAAAAATGCCTGGTATCTCGTTGAAATTCCTGAACCATGCACCTCCTTGTTTTCCCTGTGCATTGAAATACTTCATCAGTGTGTTCTCAGGTGTAATGCCCTTGCATTGTTCTTCGTTGACCACCCAGAAGTTCATCTCCTTGTCAACCTTGAAGTCAGCCTTCCATGTCATCCGTTCTATATCCCCATGTTGATGGCTGATCATCAAGAAGTAGTTGCCTGCAAACCACATTTGCTTGATGGGCATGGTGCATTCCAGTTTCTTTCCGTTGTAGGAATAGTTGTAGGGTGTATCCTGATAGTAGAGTCGTCCCATGACGGTGTATAGTTCGTCATAGACGATCAGTTCGTAGTCCATTGTCCTCGGCATGTTTCCGTGCAGACTGACGGTGATTTTCAAGTCGGCAGGACGAAATTCCATGTTCATGTTTTCGCTGTTGTTATCCAGCAGTGTCAGTTCAAAAATCTTTCCGTTTTCCATGTGTGTCAAAATCAGATTAGAATAAAACAATCAAACAATTAAAACAGATTTTAAAATGATGGTAATCGAACATAGTCGTATCAACGGCAATGGTTGATATTCATGAGAGTGACAGAATGCATCATGCTGTTTTTCCAGAATGTCAAAGAGCGCATTTTTCCCCCTGAACACCCTTTTCTGTAAGGGCGCAAGAGGCTTCAGTCCGATTTTCACGGACGGTTTCTATTTCTGTTGGTTGTTAATCAAAATGATGGGTTACTATCTCCTGCCTTTCATCTTGTTTCTATTGCGGCTGCAAAGATAATGCAAATCTTTCATTTCCGCCAAAAAAATCCATATTTTTTCGGATTTAATAATTCAATCTATTATTCCAAACTGCGTCCTGGTCTTTTATTTCTTCACCTTCTTCTTGTATTCTGCTTGGGCTTTCTTCATCTGGGCAATGAAGGCATCGTTGTTCTGTAGCGCACAGAAACCGATGCTGGCAGCCGTGCGGCTGTTATCAACATCGCTCTGCCAATGAGCACCTACGATGACGCGACTGTTGCAGTAGTCCCAGCCGCGACTGAATATCTTTTCGGCCCGCTCGGGAGCTATCTGTGCCAGCAGCAATGAGATGGTCCATCCGCGTAGGCTGTGACCGGAAGGGTAGCTGCCCTCGCCACGTAGTCCGTCTTCCTCGTGCGACGGCATCGAATCGTTGAAACGCTCAAAGGGACGCTGACGATGGTAGAAAGCTTTGGGTTCCGTGCGCATCGGGTCGGTGGTGGCAAGACTTGTCTCCATCAGTTTCCAGATTTCAGGTGTGCCCGTTTCGGTTATTTCCAGTCCAAATGCATCTTTCCACTGGGCAAAGAGTTTAGCGTGGTCGAACCATTCCGCATCAGCAATAGCCAATGCCAGACGTTCAGCATCCTGACGCTGCTCCTTTCCCCATCCGTAGCGTACCGCATCGTTGGCAAACTCCGGACTGTCGAAAGCTGGCGGTGCCGGCATGATGTTGATGAGTTTGGGCATCTGGTCGAGCGGGATATACGGTTTTACCTCCTGTGCCTGGATATTCGTTGTAGCCATCATGACGGCTACGGCCAATACAATTATCTTTTTCATCATTCCTAAATTTTTCGGCGCAAAATTACGAAAAAAATCAGAAGGATAGCAAAATAGAAGGTTGTTTTTTTGTCATTCAGAAAATTATTCCATATATTTGCACCTTCACAACAACTAATTTTAAACACAAGATGAATGCATCACTAAACAACGGGGCAACCCTTCAGAACGGGAAATACGTCATCGTAAAAACGCTGGGGCAGGGCGGTTTCGGCATCACCTACCAAGCAATACAAAACGACAACCAGCGGCAAGTGGCCATCAAGGAATTGTTCATGCAGGGCATCAATGAGCGCAGCTCATCCGATTCCACAACGGTGGTCGTCAGCAACCAAGCCAACTCGGTACCGTTCAGTCTGCAGAGGAGCAAGTTTGAGAAAGAAGCCCGCCGACTCTCGGAACTCGACGAGCCGCATATCGTGAAGGTGTATGATTTCTTCGAGGAAAACGAAACGGCCTATTACGTGATGGATTATGTGCAGGGACGCTCGTTGGCAGAGATATACAAAACGCAAGTCATCACCGAGCAGCAAGCCACCGACTACCTCGAACAGATGCTCGCTACCTTGCGCACCCTTCACCAGCATCATATCTGGCACCTCGATATCAAACCCGCCAATATTCTTGTCAACGATCAGAACCAACTGATATTGATTGATTTCGGTGCAAGCAAGCATATCGAGAACGGAGGTATGATGACTACCTCATCAGCTTTGGCCTATACTCCAGGCTTCGCTCCACCAGAACAGATGCAGGGCAATATGGACAAGTTCGGTCCCTGGACAGATTTCTATGCGTTGGGAGCCACCATTTATCAGATTCTCACACGACAGACACCGCCCTCTATTGCCGATATCCTGGGCGAGGGGATGGGTGCCTTCGCCTTCCCTCAGAACGTCAGCAACGACATGCAGCAGCGCATCATGTGGATGATGCGTCCCAACTACAAGGAACGCCCGCAGCAAGTTGATGATTTCTACTATTATCAAGACCCTCAGACGGTTGCCGTCAACCCATATCATGGTGACATATCTTCACAGCAGTCAAATTCAAAGAGCAACTCGATGCTGTTGGGCTTCATCATCACAGCCCTCGTAGCCTTGCTGATTCTGCTGGTTGTCTTTATCGTCAGGAAACAGTCTGCATCCGATGAAATTGCCGTCAGTCAGGAAACGGCAGCTGTTGACAGCATAGTAACGGATGTTGTCAGCGAGGAACCAGTAGAAGAAGCTACACCGCAAACCAGGCGTTGGGACGGAAGCTATACAGCAGAATACTGTGCTGGCGACACCTATGGCGGTACCGGTATCTGCTATACCACCAACATTCGGCTTTCGGGCGTGAACGGTACTGATGAATATAAAGGTACAATGACTATCGATGGCTACCAGATAGGTTGGAGCGGTAGCGTCTCAGCAACAGCTTTCGATGACAATAGCATCAAGATATGGGTGTCGAGTTCACCAAACCAATTATTCAACAGTGGTGATGCTGTCTGCCGTATCAAGTACAACGACAACGGCTCACTAAGTGCTGAATGGTTCAGTTCGATGGTTGAATCCCAGTTCGTTGACCAAAATACGAAGATTAAAGAAGACTGATAAAAGAAGGCTCTCCAAAATGCGAGATTTTGCAGCCATAGATTTTGAGACGGCGAACAACGAGCGCAGCTCTGTTTGTTCAGTTGGTATCGTCATTGTGCGTGATGGTGAGATTGTGGATTCGTTCTACTCTCTCATTCAGCCTGAGCCGAACTATTATAACTATTGGTGTAGTCAGGTTCATGGTCTCTGTCATGAAGACACCGACGATGCTCCTGTATTCCCAAAGGTGTGGGCACAGATAGAACCTTTGATAGAAGGTCTGCCTCTTGTGGCCCACAACAAGCCTTTTGATGAAAGCTGTCTGAAAGCAGTCTTTCGTGTTTATCAGATGGACTATCCTGACTATGAGTTTTACGATACGCTGGCAGCTTCACGCAGAGCCTTCCGCTATCTTGAGAACCACCAGCTGCACATCGTTGCAGCTGAGTGTGGTTACAGCTTAGAGAACCATCACAATGCCCTTGCTGATGCAGAAGCTTGTGCGTGGATAGCAAGAGAAATATTGTGAACTGCTGTCACCAGTAAATCCCTGTGAGTCCATTTTTTTGCATAAATATTCAAGAAAATGGAATATTTAATGTAACGATACATCAAAAAAATGAAAAATAGACTGTCAGACTGACAGGAACACTGTGTGTCAGGGAGTTGCAGTCTTTTAAGAGTGACAGAGACTGACAGGAGACTGACAGGTTTTGGAAGGTAAAAGGTATGCTTTTGCGCAAAATTCTCTAGAGAATTTGTTGCGAAAGCTATCCTCTTACAAAAAATTCTCTAGAGAATTTCATTTTTGCAAAAAGTAATTGTTTTGAGAAAGTTTTGAGTTTGAAAATATGAGTTATTTGTTTGTTTATCAAATATTTGCAGACACAAATAGAATTTGATAAAATGAACCTTAAAAGGGATGAAAATCGGCCTAAAAGTGGCAAAACTGGCGCTGAAAAGAGCGAAAAATGGATTGAAAAGTGCAAAAAGTGATAAAAAACTACTTATTATATGGAGAATTTAAAGAAAAACGCATGAATTTGACGGATATTTATGCAATTTAAGTTCCTGTAGTTAAATAGGTAGTTAATCTATGGGAATAAGTGTATGGGGAGATGTTAAGTGGTCGTTTTACCTTTATTTTGTAAACAATCAAGAAAACTTTCATATTTTTCTGAAAATAATCTGGAAAATATTTGGCGTGTAATTTTGAAAGTGTTACCTTTGCACCCGCTTTCGCCTTTTTCTGGGCGTTGAGCGGAAAAGATAAGCGTTCTTTGAAAGATTTACATAGACAGATAAGAAGTACAAGAAGCGAGTACTCTATGTTTTGAG
>CADCPZ010000193.1 GCA_902803475.1 uncultured Prevotellaceae bacterium | reverse complement strand
TTATGGGAGTTATGGGAGTTATGGGAGTTATGGGAGTTATGGGAGTTATGGGAATTATGGGGAATTGGCGCGGTCGATCATTTCTTTTGCGACAAAGTTGTCCTCCTCCCCTTCTGCAGCATGTTGCTTGAGGTAGTTGGGAAAGAAGAAGAGTTTCAGCACAAGGAAGATGACGATGAGTTTCAGCAGGATAATCGCCCACAGCGTCCGTCCGAGTGTCATGTGACGGAAACCATCAGCATAGAGGTCATAGGCACGGTATAAGAAATTCGTTTTCTTCATGGTTGACTACCGTTTATCTCAAAAGGTGATTGTTTCTCGTTGCAAATATACGAATAAGTGTGTGAAATGCAAAAGAAAATGCATCTTTTTAATCATTTGAATGGTTAAAAAATACAATATTTCTTTTTTTTTCCGTTTTTACTATAATTTTGCAGGCGTTTTCGAAACTTAACGATAAAATGAGGAAACTATCGATTTTCGTGATCATGTCTATGATGGCATTCACGGGCAAGGCGCAACAGGTACTGACATTGGAAGAATGTCGTACGCTGGCGTTGCAGAACAACAAGCAGCTGTCGATTTCCAAGATGAAGCAGGATGTTGCTACGCAAACCCGCAAGGCAGTACACACCAAGTACCTGCCGCGAGTAAATGCGATGGGCAGCTACCAATATCTGAGTAAGGAGGTTTCACTGCTGAACAACGACCAGAAGTACCTATTGAACAATTTAGGAACCATCACGGCAGACAGGCTCGGCAATGGGTTTTCGAATGTTGTGACAAACATGGTTGAGAAAGGATTGATCTCCGTTCAGACCGCTCAGCATCTACAGCATTTTGCCGGAGAACTGGCACCCCTCCTGGCACAAACAGGCAACGGCTTCGGTGAGCGTATCGCTGATGCCTTCCATACTGATACCAAACAGATTTGGGTGGGAGCTGTGACCGTCACACAACCCATCTTCATGGGTGGTGGCATCACCGCTGCCAACAAAATGGCTGAAATCAATGAACAGATGGCTGCCAACGATATCGATAACCAGGAACAGACAACCCTCTATGCCATCGACAACGCCTACTGGCTCGCTGTTTCACTGAAACACAAACAGACGCTTGCCAACAGCTATTTAGAACTGGTGCAGAAGTTGGACGATGATGTGCACAAGATGATCCAAGAAGGTGTGGCCACACGTGCCGAAGGACTGAAGGTCGATGTGGCTGTCAACGAGGCACAGATGAGTATCACACAGGTAGAAGACGGCGTACAGTTGGCAAAGATGTACCTCTGTCAGTTGTGCGGACTACCCCTTGACGGCAACATCACACTTGCCGACGAGGAAGTTGAGACGTTGCAGGACCTTGCCATCGAGACCCTGGAGGTCACCGACTCTTCCTATACAGCCCGTCCAGAGGTGCGTATGTTGCAGAATGCTGTCGATATCAGCAAACAAGCCACAAAGCTCATCAAAGCTGCCTACCTGCCGCATGTGGCTTTGGAAGGTGGTTTTACGATGATGAATCCCAGCCTTTTCAATGGTTTCGAACGGAAGTTTACTGGTGTGTGGAATATCGGTGTCGTCGTACAGGTGCCCGTATGGAGCTGGTTTGAAGGACGTTACAAAATCAACGCTTCGAAGACCGCCACAGCGATGGCGTCGATGGAGTTGGCTGATGCCCGTGAGAAAATCTCCCTGCAGGTAGAGCAGAACCGTTTTAAGGTGAAGGAGGCTCAGAAGAAGTTGAATATGAGTCAGAAAAATATGGTCAGCGCGGAAGAAAACCTGCGTTGTGCCACCCTCGGTTTCAAGGAGGGCGTGATGAACGTCACCGATGTGATGGCTGCCCAAACAGCTTGGCAGAAGGCACAGAGTCAGAAGATTGATGCCGAAATCGATGTGAAACTCTCACAAATCGGTTTGAAGAAAGCATTGGGAATCTTAAGAAATTAAAATCAAATTAGAATAATGTCTGCAAAATCACAACACAACAACATCCTTCTTGCCGTCATCGGCTTCGTTACCGTTACCGTCATTGTGGCATTGATAGGATTCTTCGCCCTTGACCGCACCCCAGAGGTTATTCAAGGAGAAGTAGAGGTCAGCGAGTACCGTGTATCCAGCAAACTGCCTGGAAGAGTGTTAGAAATCCGCGTGAAGGAAGGCGACTACGTGCATGTCGGCGACACCCTTGTCATTTTGGAAGCGCCAGAGGTGGATGCACAGCAAGCAGCCGCACAAGCCACGCAAGGCGCTGCTGCCGCGATGAGCGATATGGCTGACAACGGTGCCCGCAAGGAAACAATTCAGGGCGCTTATCAGTTATACCAGCAGGCTGTTGCCGCCCAGGAGTTGGCACAAAAAACCTACACCCGTTTGCAACGTTTGTTCGACGAGGGTGTGATGAGTCAGCAGAAGCGCGATGAAGCCTATGCTGCCTACAAAGCATCTGAAGCACAGGTCGCTGCGGCCAAGAGTCAGTACGAGATGGCGAAGAACGGTGCACGCGAAGAAGAGCGCCGTGCGGCCCGCAAACAGGAACAGGCTGCGCAGGGTGCCGTACAAGTCTTCAATTCCCTGTTGCGTGAAACCGTCCAGGTGGCCACGATGGAAGGTGAGGTCAGCTCTATCTATCCCAAGGTTGGCGAACTGGTTGGAATAGGGTCACCTATCATGAGCATCTCGATGATGAACGACATGTGGGGTACGTTCAACATCCGTGAAGACCAGCTGAACGGCATGAAGGTCGGCACGGTGGTCAAAGCGTATATCCCCGCTTTCGACAAGGAAGTGGAGATGAAGGTTTACTCCATGAAGGACGAGGGATCATATGCTGTGTGGAAGGCTACGAAGGCGAACGGTCAGTACGACCTGAAGACGTTCTCTGTGAAGGCTCGCCCCACAAAGAAGTTTGAAGGTTTAAGACCAGGCATGTCGTTGATTATAAAGGAGTAAGGAGTGAAGACGCTGCGAAGAATATTCAAGATTGCCCAACGGGAAAGTGCGATTCTGATGAAGAATCACATTTACTTTTTCTCGATGGTAATCTTTCCG
>CADCPZ010000192.1 GCA_902803475.1 uncultured Prevotellaceae bacterium | reverse complement strand
GGCGTTGCGCCAGCATCAGGAGTTCTTCCAGCAACTGATACAGGATTTGGAGAATGCTGTCGATAAGCTCGACCCAGCCGTTTCGGGCCCTGTGGCAGGACTGGTGTATAAGATGAAGGATGCCACTGAAATGGGTTCGGATACTCCCATCGAGCGTGTGGATAATATCGTAGCTGAACAGGTGGCTAAACGTGCCGTTGCTGAGTCGGCTATCGACCAGTGTCAGTACTTCACCTTCCAATTGCAGGTGAGCCCTTCAGCTGCCTCGATGCTTCAGACCAACGAGAAGCAGGCAGCTCATGCATTGGCTCTGGTGCTCGACAATGCCAAGAAGTTTACGACCGACGGTTCAGTAACGCTCTTGGTCGATGCCGATTTGCAAGATTCCAAGATTATCTACGCTGTGACGGATACGGGTATGGGTGTTCCTGCTCAGGAGGCTGAGCGCATCTTCGAGCCCAATGTCAAGCTCAACAGTTACTTTGATGGTCAAGGCCTTGGACTCACCTTTGCGCGCAGCATTGCTCGTCGCTTAGGTGGTGACCTCGTGCTCGATACGACTCATACAGACAAGGGCGCCCGTTTCGTGATGACCTTGCCTGTGTAATCTATTTGATTACCATTAAATTAAATCAATCATGAAACGACTATTATCTATAACCCTCCTCGCGCTCCTTATCCCCATCGGGATGAGGGCGCAAGGAACTTTAACTGTTAATGGTACTGATGCTACAAATCCTGATGCCCTCCAAAAAACTTTCGGTGAAACCGTAACGTTCGATGCTACTACCAATACGTTGACGCTGAGTTATTTAGGAACGGCTAATACCCCATTCGTGGCATCGACGAACTTTGTTGTAAGTAGCCTTCCTGATCTAAAAATAAAGATTGAGGGTGAGAATTATATTCAGTTGCCAGAAACCCCTACAGTAACATACTATGTTTTTAAAACAGAAAGAGTAGACAATAAAATCACTTTTGTAACAGACAATCCTGAAAGCGCTTTGTTATGTTTTCCAAGTGCATTGGGATTCAGTGGAGATGGCATCATAGCGTATAGCGATGATTTAGAAGGTAGTGAAGATCAGTCAACAGGCTATTTTACGATAGAAGTTCCTGAAACGAAATATGGTATTAAGATCACTCTAAAAGTTTCAGAAGATTCAGAAGAGATACTACACATTACCAAGAAAAACAGGAAGACTCTTTGGGATAGTATGATTACTTTCGATGGACAAAAAACGCTTGTTCTTAGAGATGGTGTTGCACTCTCTGATATTACAATTGACAGTCAGAATCTGTTATCTGATGAGGGCTTAGTTGTTTATTTGGATGGTGCTGTTACTATAGAAAACTCAACATATGCTATATCTTCAGGTTCGCAAATGCCTATAACATTTACGACAAATCCTGACACCCCAGGTTCGCTGACTTATTATGAGCGTACATGTACGTTGACTGTTGCGAATAGCGCTTTTAATGGTTTTGAACCTATTGCCTATAAGAATGGTCTTGTTGCAAAGTTGGATTATACCCCAGAGGAGGTAAATGCTAATAATGAGGGTTTAAATTATGACGATCCTAATTTTATAGCTTTTCAAACAGTTACTGTATCTGTACCTATAGTAGCTGCAGAACTTAAACCTATAGTAAATGAAGAACAAAAAGAGGCTACCAATAATGGTGAAAATGGAGTCGGTTTGGGTGCTGATATAGAGGATTCTCCCACTGATACGCACGTTGTCAAAAACAGAATTCTTTATGAACTTGGTGGTAATGACGGTTACGATGAGGATGGTAGCTCTAAGGTTGTGCAACTCAACACACAGGTGACTCCATCTTCAGGAGCAGAACCTGGTGGCGAAAGTTTTAAGGGTATGGTATTCCGTGTGTCTGCTGGTAGCGGTAGAATCACTTTGACTGTAAAGACTTCAGGTGAAGGAGTGTTGAATGTACAAGTAGGTAAAAATGAACCACGTCAATTTAGTGGGTTGGATGATTATGAGGATTGTGGGCTTGACTATGCTGTTCAAGAGGCTACCAATGTATATATCTATAATTCAGCTCAAGAAGTAGCACCAGCTACCTCCCGTCATCGTGCTCCAGGTAAGAAAATGCCTAATACAATTGGTATTAAGAGTGTGAGCGTTTCTGCCAGAAGAGTGGCTTCTGCTCCACCTCCATCTATGTCCCCAAAGGCACTTACCAAGGAGATGGTAGCAGCAGCTAAAGAAGAAAAT
>CADCPZ010000191.1 GCA_902803475.1 uncultured Prevotellaceae bacterium | reverse complement strand
CAATTAAAAATGGCAACAAAAATCAGATTGCAACGCGGTGGTCGTAAAGGTTATGCAGTTTACCGCATCGTTATCGCCGACGTTCGCGCACCACGTGATGGTAAATTTACTGAGAAGATTGGTACTTATAATCCTAACACCAATCCTGCCACAGTAGATTTGAATTTCGACCGTGCGCTCTATTGGGTTGAGACTGGTGCTCAGCCAACAGACACTGTACGTAACATCCTCAAGGGTGAGGGCGTTTACCTGATGAAGCATCTCCGCGGAGGTGTAAAGAAGGGCGCTTTCGACGAGGCTGCTGCACAGAAGAAGTTTGACGCATGGAAGGCTGACAAGCAGAAGGGTCTTGATGCCGTTCGCGACGCAGAAGCAAAAGCAAAGAAAGATGCTGCGGCTAAAGAACTTGAAGCTGAAAAGAAAGTAAACGAAGAGATTGCTAAGAAGGTAGCTGACAAGAAGGCTGCTGCCGCTGCTGCAGAGGCACCCGTTGAGGAAACTCCTGCAGAGGAAGCTGCTGAAACAGCTGAAGCTCCAGTAGAGGAAACAGCTGCAGAGACTCCTGCAGAAGAAGCTCCTGCTGCTGAATAAGCAAAAAGTATCTTTGGAAAACGTAAGGGCGTGTCATTTACGACATGCCCTTTTTCTTTGTTGATAACCAATCAGTATTAGATAGAAATCCAATGTTCAGGAAATATATCAGGTGTCACCCAGTTGGGATTCTGATACCATTTGCAAGGATAGATACATAAATGTTCTTGATGGTCGGCCAACCAACTTCCCCAAAAACTGAAGGTGGAGTTGGCAATGATATGTGCCTTGCAATGCGTCATCAGATACAAGTCAACATAATCAGGATCAGATTCCTCGTGATGCACATATATTGCAGATTCAGCGAGTATATGTTTCTTGGTCCATTCCAAATCGTCTGAAAAAATATAAAACTGTGCCGCTGGATACCTTTTTTTAATAAGGGATATCGCCTGTTGATAGTATTCAGGACTACATAGGCCGATGTTTTTCATGTTGATGGGATTCAAATAATCACCTCTTCTTATATGAATCGCTACAGGAAATGCCGATGACTGTATCTCAGATAGATATTTCTGGGTTTGTTCAGATGAGATTGTTTTGAAGTGAAAGAGTTCCTTAGCATTTTGAATAAATCGTTTGTCCTGACTGTAGTCGTCAATAAGTGTGCAATCATCTCGTTCATCGTCATAAAGTCGAGAAAAGAAATGGAGTTCCCGCAAAGCCTTCATGCCATAAACCAGCCATGAAATCCACATCGCCTGTTTGGGAACGGGCAAATCGAAACAGTCGAAAATCGATAAATGATTGTGCTGTTTGAGTCTTCTGATATCACGAAACAAATATACGTTTCCGTTTCTTTGATTTTCAGACAGTAAACGGTAACGACAATACTCAAACATCTGATTGCCAAGTCCGCCTTTTAAACATACAATTTTCATAGAATGCGCTGATAAAGTTGTTCATACTGGCGCGCCACTTTGATGTGTTCGTGGTGCTTTTGGATGTAGGCGACACTTTGTCGTTTCAGTTCAGGAAGGCGTTCTGGATGCAATACCAGTTCTTCTAATTCGTGATAGACACTCTCATAGTTCGGTAGAACGTTAATGATAGGATGTAACTCCGTTTCGTGGAGTATCTCATAGTTTTCTGGTTCGCCGCCTCCGATGACAACAATACCTTGCGACATTGCCTCCAATGCATTCATCGCCGGAGTGTAACTATATAATTGATCAAGAATAACATCGCATTCTTGCATCATGCTGACGTATTGCTTGAAAGGAACTCCTTCTGCTATCTGCAAACTGATAAGTCCAGGATATTTTTCAGCGATATTTTTTGCGGCTTGCAGCATGATATCTGTTCCTTTGTATTCGCTTCTGGATTTACTAATGCCAATGAAGATTTTCAGAGGACGGGGAATCTTGTAGAGTTTCTGCTCTTTTGGAATAATAGGATAGGGAATGAAAGTCGTTTTTGCAGGGAATGCAGTTTGATAGCATACCTGATATTCATATAAGCCAGAAACAATAGCATCGCAGTCTTCTGCTATCATTTTATTGAGTTTTTCTTTCGCTGTACCCAACCAGTCTTTTCTTTCTTTCAAGGCATCATCATTGGTTCGCAATTCCTTTCCGATATTGAAGTCGCTATATCGTAGCGGCATTGTTGTGGTACATTCATGAACCCAATACCAATCCATCCCGAAAGCACCTAATACGACACGTTTGTTATGCTTTCGCAGATAGCGATAGATGCGGAAAAGACGTTCAGCCTTCAGTTCCAAAAACATCGGGTTGATGAGCTGTACGATATCATACCCCTTGAGTTTGGGCAACAATGAATATACTTTTGCCAACAGTTTGATGCCTCCAATCTTACCTGCTTGACGTGCTACATCAATGTCTCGTGGGTAATTCTTCCAGAAATCACCGTTAGAGGCGACAGTTACCTGATGGCCCATATTTCGAAGACCTTCAGCCAGCGTCCAGTGCACATTGCTATATTCGCCAAGAAGTAGTATTTTCATCTTTCTTTTTTCAATAGTGGAAGTGTGTGTAGAAGAATAGAACGTCCTATGTTGGAGTTTATCATGCGGCGGAACCAAACGTATTTTTTTGAGTAGTCTTTATCTATTAGCGGGAAAAGACCTTCTTTACGCAGCATGTCCAATTTGTTTTCGAGTGTTTGTCGAGAACGTGTTAGTACAATGGTATTATATAGATAGTCCATTGTGAGTTGCGCAATCCTTCTTTGCATTGCTATTTTATCAGCATGCGGTAACGTATCGGCGAGCTTGTTTAGATGCAGAATCACTTCCATCGTGTCGTCCAACCGTTTTTGCTTTTTTTCGTCGTTGTGCTGATGGATAGCAGAAGAGTTACGCGGACGGTAATAGTAGGCTTGTGCCTCAGTTTCCATCACTTTCTCTGCCCTTAATAGAAGTTGTGGAGTAAACTCTTCATCTTCACCATATTCAATACCTGGAGTAAACTGGAGTTTGCCGCAAATAGCCTGACGGAACAACGAACACCATACAGCCCCACGAATATTGTGTGTTCGCATGAAATCAGAACCAGTTTGGATAGATGAGTCGTTGAATGTTGGTTTGCTTTTATTTTTGGATTTTGTAAAATCAAAGAGTAATACATCTATATGATGACCATATCTTATCAAATCAAGACAATGTTCATAAGGAATCTGAAGAAGACAATCGTCACCATCCACAATTTGTATGTACTCACCTTTAGCCAGTTGAAGCGCAGTATTGCGAGCTGTACTGACTCCACCATTTTTCTGCCTTATATATATAATCTCATCTCTATAAGGCATCAAATCATTTATTGGGCTTAAGTCGGAACCATCGTCAACAATGATAATCTCGCGCTCGAATGGACGTAAGGAGAGTGCTAAGATACTGTCAATACATTCACACAGCATCTGTATCGGCAGATTATAATAGGTGATGATAAAACTAATGAGTGGTTTATTCATCTGATCTTGTGTATGAGTTTGTTGAATTGGCATAATTTTTTCAATCCTATGAGTTTTAATAATTTCAGTTTGAGGTTAATGGATTGTACATGCAACCTCATCAGTTCAGGTTCTCTGTTGGTTTGTTCATAAACATCCAGTTGGATATTCAACACATGTGCATAATATCGTGCAAAACTTTCAGATGTTATATCTATCTTGTCGATGTGGGTATTCAGATAGTTCAGATGTGCTTCCAACAGTTGATGAAGTTCTTTTCCAGTCGCCGTGTTGGTTATCCCCTTTGGATTATAACAGTAATAGTAAAGTCCAATATCTGTAGTAGCTACCATTTGGGCTTTCTGTAACAAAAGAGGTAGGGTGTGGACATCCTCAAACACTTTGCCTTTTGGGAATGACACCCCCTTGAACAGTTCCGCACGGTATATTTTGTTCCAGGCATAACAGTGTCTATAAGTTTCTCCGTTCAGCCAATAATCCTGCATGTCCGTATAAACATGATTTGTCAGCAGCAGTTTACGCTGCTTGGGGGAGCCATAATGCATATAGACAGGAAACTCCAATAGGTCATAATCAGGATGTACATTGATGAGCATCATCCACTCTCGCAGACAGTTATCGGCAATGAAATCATCGGAATCAACAAACATGATATATTGTCCGTGGCATTTTCTGAGACCCGTGTTACGTGCTTCGCTTAATCCACCATTTTCTTTTCGATGAATCACTCGAATGTGATTGTCCTCTTTTGACAATTGATCGCAAAGAGAACCGCTTCCGTCTGTACTGCAATCATCAATGAGGAGTAGTTCATAGTCTCGGAACCCTTGTCCCGTAATGCTTCTTACACATCGGGCCAAAGTGTCCTTCACGTTGTAAATAGGTATGATTACCGATAGTTTCATACTGCAAAAGTATAAAAAAAATATGATACACATCCATATTGTTGTAAAAAAGACAGAAAGAATTTGGCTTTTTCAGAAGATATGTGTATCTTTGTCACTGATTTATAACAATAAACCTGTCTGATAAGGAACTCGTATGACGCTTGTAATCATTTCCATATTGCTGATAGCTTATCTGCTGATTGCAACAGAAAGACTCTCAAACATGAATAAAGCTGCCGTAGCTGTGTTTGCAGGAACGGTAGGATGGGTGCTGTACATTTGTTATGGTAATGACTATGTGATGAGTCAACATCCGTCTGATTACACCGACTTCCTGAATGGAGCCAAACCTACCAGTATTGCCGTCAAGGAATATATCGCACAAAACATTTTCTTGAAATATGTAGGACATGCTGCCAGTATTGTGTTATTCCTACTGGCCACGATGACGATTGTTGAGATTCTGAACAATAATGGCTGTTTCGATTTTCTGAAACAATTGATGCGGACGCGCAGAAGCAAACATCTGCTGTGGATAATCGGATTGGTGACATTTGTCATCTCAGCAAACCTTGACAACCTGACAACAACGGTGATGATGTTGACGATGATGCATTCCATCATTCCCAATCGGCGCTATCGCATGATATATGGTTCAGCCATTGTGATTGCAACCAACTGTGGAGGTTCCTTGACGCTAATAGGCGATCCCTCTCAACTGGTCATCTGGGATCGGGGTGCTGTCACAGCAACAAGTTTCTCGATGACACTGTTGGCTCCTTGTTTGATTGCCTGGGTGTTACCAACGTGGTGGATTAGCAGAATGCTGCCCGAACGGATTGAAACCGAATGGAGCACGATGCCTTATCGCGGCGACGACACCAATCTGAACGTATGGCAACGACTGTTGATGCTCGTCGTTGGAATTGGTGGATTGTGGTTTATCCCCACCTTTCATAATATCACGAAGCTAAGTCCTTTCCTTGGAGCCATGTGCGTATTAGCTGTTTTGTGGATTGTCAATGAGATTTTTAATCGTAAGCTGATGCACGTGGATGATATGATTCAGCGTAGGACGCCGCGTGTCTTACAATATGGAATCTTGCAGATGATGCTTTTTGTCATGGGTATGATGCTCGCTGTAGGTGTTGTTCAGGAAACAGGAGCTGTACATGTCTTAGCCGAATGGCTCGATCGGCACATTCACAGCGTCTGGATTTTTGGCGGAATAGCTGGTGTGATTAGTAGTGTACTTGACAATTTTGCCTCAGCCATCAGTTTCTTCTCGCTCTATTCCGTAGCTGACGCTTCAGCAATGGGGTATGCTTCAGAATTTGCAACAAATGGAATGTTTTGGAAAGTGATTGCTTATTCTGTTGGCGTAGGCGGCAGTATTCTGTGCTTTGGTTCCATCAGTGGATTGGCCTTTATGAAAATGGAACGTTTGCATATAGGATGGTACTTCCGACATATCGGCTTTATGGCTTTCATTTCATGGGTAATCGGCCTAATCGTGATGTGGCTGGTGAGTGCATGAAATGATTTCAGTTGCTTCGATTGAGATTTCTGCATTTTTTTTGTTGTATTTGCCTTTTTTTTCGCTTAAAAGCTTTTTTATTTTAGAAAAATGCACTACTTTTGTACGCTATTAAAAAATAGGTAAAACGGCTTAAAACGAAAAAAAATGGCTTCTAACGCAATTTTTGTCGTTTTGGGGTCAACAAGAAGATCAAAATAATAATCAAACAATAATCAATTCATTATTAAATGGACGAGAATCAAACAATTGATCGTGACAGAATCCTCAAGATTAATATTGAGGAAGAAATGAAATCATCTTATATCGACTATTCGATGTCGGTGATTGTAGCTCGTGCACTACCAGATGTACGAGATGGTTTTAAGCCAGTTCATCGCCGTATCTTATACGGTATGTTGGGTATCGGTAACACAAGTGACAAACCTTACAAGAAATGTGCCCGTGTTGTAGGTGAGGTGTTGGGTAAATATCACCCACATGGCGACTCATCAGTTTATGGTGCTTTGGTGCGTATGGGCCAGGAATGGAATATGCGCTACAAGTTGATTGACGGACAGGGTAACTTCGGTTCTGTGGATGGTGATTCTCCTGCAGCGATGCGTTATACAGAGTGTCGTTTGTCAAAGATGGGTGAGCATATCATGGACGACTTAGAGAAAGAAACCGTTGATATGGTCAACAATTTCGATGACACGCTGACAGAGCCAAGTGTGATGCCTACAAAGGTGCCCAACCTGTTGGTAAATGGTGGAAACGGTATTGCAGTCGGTATGGCTACAAACATGCCAACCCACAACCTAAGCGAAGTTATTGACGGCTGTTGTGCCTATATCGATAATCCTGATATCGATGTTGAAGGTTTGATGCAGTATATTCCTGCACCAGACTTTCCGACAGGAGCTTACATCTACGGCTTACAAGGTGTAAAAGATGCCTACGAAACAGGTCGTGGACGTATTATCATGCGTGCAAAGGCAGAAATTGAAAGTGATGATTCGCATGATAAAATTGTTGTGACAGAGATTCCTTACGGTGTCAACAAGCAGCAACTGATTGAGTACATCGCGGAATTGGTGAAGGAAGGCCGTTTGGACGGTATCAGCAATGTCAACGATGAGACAGGTCGTCAGGGAATGCGTATTGTTGTGGATGTAAAGCGTGATGCTAATGCTAATGTGATATTGAATAAGTTGTTTAAGATGACAGCGTTGCAGAGTTCTTTCTCTGTCAATAATATCGCCTTGGTAAAAGGACGTCCCCGTCTGCTGAACCTTCGTGAATGCATCCATTATTTTGTAGAGCATCGCCACGATGTGACCATTCGTCGTACCAAATACGACCTGAAGAAAGCACAGGAGCGAGCCCACATTCTCGAAGGTTTGATCATAGCAGTCAACAATATTGATGAAGTGGTACATATCATTCGCAACTCCAAGACGCCTGTTGATGCTCAGCGCAACTTGGAGGAGCGTTTCAATCTCGATGAACTCCAGTCAAAGGCTATCGTAGATATGCGTCTTTCGCAGTTGACAGGTCTGCGTGTTGACCAGCTCCATCAGGAGTTTGACGACTTGCAGAAGCTGATTGCCGACTTGCAGGAAATCCTTGACAACCCAGAGCGTTGTAAGGAAGTTATGAAAGAGGAATTGCTGGAGGTAAAAGAAAAATACGGCGACAATCGTCGTACAGAGATTATCCCTGATGAGCATGAGTTCAATGCCGAAGACTTCTATCCAAACGATCCTGTGGTCATCACGATGAGTCACTTGGGCTACATCAAGCGTACTCCGCTGAGCGACTTCCGTGAGCAGGCTCGCGGTGGAGTAGGAGCGAAGGCTGCCCGAACTCGCGACAACGACTTCACGGAGGATATCTATCCTGCAACGATGCATCAGACAATGCTTTTCTTCACAAAGAAAGGACGTTGCTACTGGTTGAAATGTTACGAGATTCCAGAGGGCGACCGCAATTCCAAAGGTCGTGCTATACAGAACCTCTTGAATATCGATCCGGATGATGGAGTTAACAAGATCCTTCGTCTGCGTGGTCAGGGATTGAACGATGAGGAGTTCATCAACACCCACTATGTAGTCTTTGCAACCAAGAACGGTATTGTCAAGAAGACTTGTTTGGAGGCTTATTCCCGTCCTCGCAACAATGGTGTGATTGCCATCAATATTATGGAAGGTGATGAAGTCGTTGATGTTCGCTTGACAAATGGCAAGAACGAGTTGATTATGGCAAACCGGAATGGTCGTGCCGTACGCTTCAACGAAAATACGGTCCGCACGATGGGACGTGTAGCTACAGGTGTTCGCGGTATGCGTCTCGATGGAGGCGACGATGCTGTTGTTGGTATGATTGTAGTTAATAATCCGCAAGAAGAAACGGTTATGGTCGTCAGCGAAAACGGATACGGCAAACGTACAGCTGTCGTTGATGAGAACGGAGAAGACATCTATCGTGTTACCAACCGTGGTGGCAAGGGTGTGAAGACCCTCAATATCACAGATAAGACGGGTCGTCTGGTTGCTATTAAGAATGTAAATGACGACAACGACCTGATGATTATCAACAAGAGCGGTATCGTCATTCGTCTTGCTGTCAGCGAATGTCGTGTGATGGGTCGTGCAACTCAAGGCGTCCGCCTCATCAACCTTGCGAAGAAGAACGATGTCATCGCCAGCGTATGCAAGGTGATGAGTTCAGAACTCGAGAGCGCTGTTGAGGAACAAAGCCGTGCAGATTTGGCAAAAGCAACTGGCGCAGAAGAGATTTAAACATTTACCTATCGGCTACGTCAAAATAGCCGATAGGTAAACAAACATTCAAAAGTAACAAACAACCTTTTAAAAAATAACTAATATGAAAAAAATGATGATTGCAGCCATGATGCTTGTTTCAGCATCAACTGCGTTTGCACAAGACCTCGTAAAACAAATCTCCAAAGAAAAAGATTATGCTACAGCGTCTAACATGCTCCAGTCAAATCTGGGTTCTCTCACAGCAGAACAGAAGGCTAAATGCTACAATGCTTTGGTCGATTTGAATGCTTCTGCGTTCAACAAAGCGTATGAAACATTCGTTCTCAACCAGCAGATGGGTAAGAATGACAAGGTGGAATATCTTTCTACCATGCTGGGTATCAAGGATGCATTACAATGTGACATCTATGATAACCAGCCTAATGATAAGGGAAAGGTAGCTCCAAAATTCAACAAGAAGAATGCGGGTCGTTTAGCTCCCAACCGTATCCTGCTGATTTTCGGTGGTCAGGAAGCTCAGGAAGCAAACAACAATGATTTGGCATACGACTATTATAAGTTATATGCAGAGAGTGGTGTTGCTCCGATGTTCGAAGAAAGCGTAAAGGATGGAAAAGACCAGAACCTGGGTCAGGTTGCCCGTGTTGCAGCAGTAATGGCTTATCAGCGTAAAGACTATGTTGCCGCAGAGAAATTTGTTGACATCGCAATGAAAGATCCTGAGATGGTGAAAGAGGCAACGAATTTGAAACTGGCTATCCTCGGTGCACAACTTGATACAAAGGAAGACAGTTTGAAGTATGTTCAGAAATTGGAAGACATTTATGCTGCAGACAATAACAACGATGCCGTACTGAGCACACTCTGCACATTCTATGAGTCTATTGGACAGAAAGATAAAATTCTCCCATTGATTGACAAGAAAATTGCTGCAGATCCTAACAACTTCACCGCTTTGGCTCTAAAAGGTGATATACTAATGCGTTCTGAGAAGTTGGATGATGCTGCTGAAATATTAAAGAAAGCATTGACAGTATGTCCAGCTGAAAGCAAAGTGGCGCTGAATGCTGCCGTTGGCGATTGCTACTTCTTCAAGGCTCAGGAGCGTGTAAACAACTATAAGGGTCAGCTGGCTCCTGCCACAAAGCAAGTATTTGCTGATGTCTTCAAGCAGGCAATTGAATATTATGAGAATGCTCGCGACCTTGACGTTGACAAAGTTGAGAAGTCCAAATATGCTTATCGCCTGTATGGTGCTTATGACTTCGTATATGGTTCTGACGATGCGAAGACAAAGGAGGCTGCTAAACT
Source organism: uncultured Prevotellaceae bacterium (assembly GCA_902803475.1). GTDB lineage: Bacteria > Bacteroidota > Bacteroidia > Bacteroidales > Bacteroidaceae > Prevotella. The sequence goes on along the minus strand of CADCPZ010000191.1, from coordinate 3,529 downwards.
TGCTGGCGTTGAGTAAGAAACTTTTATATATCATGATGGTTTTGTGCCTTTGTCCTTGTGTGGCAAAGGCACAAAACTTGCATTCCTCTTCACCTGAAGCAGAGGATTCGGTGCTATTGGAAAATATCCGACAGTTGAGGGGAAAACTAATATCAGCACAAGATTCGACAACTTACATTTCGCAATTAGAAACTCTATATGAACACGATCCATACAACGAAACTTATTTCGCATGGATACTGGAGTTCTATGATCATCCCAAACAACGTCACAAGTTAGAAGATTTTGTGGACGATCAGTTGGAAGATCAGCCACATTCTACAATGCCATGGATACTGAAAGCTGAAATAGCGATGCATGCAAAACGTTGGGAAGAGGCTGCCGAAGCCTATAAAACAGCCTGTAATATCGATCCGCACTCACTACCTATTATATATAATGTGGGACTTTCCCTGAGCAATCAGGCCATCGATATACAGCGAGCGATATTGAACAAAGAAAGGGCATTAAAAAAAGAAGACCAACAAAAGATTAAACAGACTTTCATCGAAGCCGAAGAATATCTTGAGAAAGCAAAAGCGATGGATCCCAAACGCAAGAAAGTGAATTGGGTAACACCACTATATATCGTTTATTTTGCTTTGGGCGAATCAGAGAAAGCTCGTGAATTAGAACCCTTGGTGACAGGTTTCAAGAATACAAATCAAGAACGAATAGATTGACAAAAGGATACATGGTAAAAAGATTTTTAACGATACTGCTATTAATGATAAGTGTGTTGTCTGTTTCTGCTCAAAGGAAACAGATCAATCAGGCACTTGACTACTTGAAAAGTGGAAAGGACTTTGACAAGGCTGAGAAATTGATGGATGACTTGTTGAAAGACTCCACAAACCGTAGGAAAGAAAAAATCTGGCAGATTTTGATAGCGGCACAAAAAGCACAATACGAACAGGGTAACGAGAAACTTTACTTGAATGAGAAATACGATACCGCAAAGTTCTTTTTGATGGCCAAAAAACTTTTCCAGACGATGGAAAGTTTCGATTCTCTTGAAATGCAGCCGAATAAGAAAGGACGTGTGAAAATCAAATATAGAGAGAAACATGCACTTTATCTCGACAAAATCAGAATCAACCTATATAATGCTGGCGTTTATTTTGCCAAAAAACAAGATTATTCGACAGCTTACGATTACTTCAATGCTTATATCGAATGTGCCTGGCAACCACTTTTTTCCAAATTAAACTATGCGGAGAAAGACGCGATGATTCCTATCGCGGCTTGCTGGACGGTCTTTTGCGGTCGTTCATTAGCCGATGCCGACCTGACGTTGAGGTATCACCAACTGGCCGAAAAAGATGATGCAAGACTGGTATATGTACTGCAATATGAGGCAGAAACGTATGCATCAATCAAGCGTGAGGATGATTATCTGAAGACCTTGAAAAGAGGTTTCGATCTGTATCCAACCTACGATTATTTCTTCCGTAAGTTAATGAGACACTATTGGCATCTAAAAGACAATGATACGGCCATGCAACTGGTCAGTACCGCATTGGCTGTGGATTCAACAAATACTGTTTTCCGTTTTGCAGAAAACAGAACCTTGCTGAATCTGGGACGATACGACGAATGCATCGAAACCGGTAAACGCTTCTTAGAACAAAATGATTCAATCGCAGAAGTTTATTTCACCATTGGCCTTGCCTATTACAACCAGGCAGTCAATAAGGAACTCGCCATGAATGGTAAGAATGCCAAAGAACGAAAGGCTATACGGGCGGAAATGAAAAAACTATATGAACAAAGTCTGCCGTATTTGGAAAAATACCGTAAAATGGCACCTGAACAGCAAAACAAATGGATTACACCTTTATATAATATATACCTGAACCTGAATATGGGAAAGGAATTTGATGAAATCATTAAGATTCGACATGAACGAAAGAATACTACAAAAACTGGGCATTAGTGAGCTGAACGCCATGCAAGAGGCTGCTGCTGATGCCCTTTTGCATACCCACAAGGATGTGGTGGTTGTGTCGCCGACAGGTTCCGGCAAGACGTTGGCTTATCTTTTACCATTGGTAGAAAGACTGAATGTGCAATCAGACGAGGTGCAGGCTGTTGTCGTCGTACCTGGACGAGAATTAGCCTTGCAGAGCTGTCTTGTACTCAAAGAGATGGGAAGTGGCCTCAGGGCGATGAGTTTGTATGGTGGTCGTCCTACGATGGGTGAACACCGTGAGATGCGGAAGGTTCGTCCGCAGATTGTCTTTGGAACACCTGGTCGTTTGAACGACCATATCGCTAAAGGCAACCTGTTGACCGATGAGGTGAAATGGCTCGTTATCGATGAGTTTGACAAATGTCTGGAGATGGGCTTTCATGATGAGATGTCCACCCTGATGGACAGTCTTCTGTATCTGGAACGACGAGTGCTGTTGTCTGCCACAGAGTCAGAAGCCATTCCACGATTTGTCAATATGGGACGGACGGTGAAAGTTGATTTCTCCGACGAAGAACAAGTGCCGGAACGTGTAAGCATCTTCCAAGTGAATAGTCCTTCCAAAGACAAGCTCGACACCTTGCGTGCATTGCTTTGTCATCTTGGAAACGAGAGCAGCATCGTGTTCCTGAACTATCGGGACAGTGTGGAGCGTACTTCCGATTATCTTCATCAGAATGGTTTCTCGCTGAGCATGTTTCATGGCGGACTCGACCAGAAACAGCGCGAAGATGCCCTGTATAAATTCAGCAACGGTTCTGCGAACGTGATGGTATGCACTGATTTAGCAAGTCGCGGATTGGATATTCCAGACATCAAGAACATCATTCACTATCATTTGCCAGAATCTGAAGATGGCTATGTGCATCGTGTCGGCCGTACGGCACGTTGGGACAAAGAGGGTAGGGCGTTCTTCATCCTGAATGCCGATGAGCATATTCCTGACTATGTGGATGCTGAAATTGCCCCTTTAACCCTCAACGAAGACCTCTATGATACAAACCAATTGTCGATTCCCCAGCCGCGTATGGCAACTCTTTACATCGGGAAAGGAAAAAAAGACAAACTCTCCAAAGGCGACATTGTGGGTTTCCTCTGCAAGAAAGGAGGACTCAAAGGCGATGAAATTGGGAAAATTAGTGTCGAAGAGCGTTTCACTTATGTGGCTGTCGTGCGACAGAAGCTCCGTCTGGTGCTGAAAAATGTCCAGGGCGAGAAAATCAAGGGTGTGCGAACTGTCTTCGAAGAAGTACGATAAAGTTACAAAATCACCGTTTCATCCCCCTGTTTTTTGACGCGAAGCATGAAAAATACGGATATATACTAACTTTTTGTACATTTACTTGTGCATATCGGAAAAAATCAGTAACTTCGCAACGTTTTAGAGAACATCGTAAAAAAGTAAATAATAACATTATAATTATTCAGTTTAAACATGAAGAAGTACAACTTTAATGCAGGTCCGTCAATGCTTCCACGCGAAGTGATTGAGAATACTGCCAAACAGATTTTGGATTT
>CADCPZ010000190.1 GCA_902803475.1 uncultured Prevotellaceae bacterium | reverse complement strand
TATTCTTCATTTAAATATGTTCGCCATTGGTTGTTTGACATGAACTTTTCGGGACATGAGGGAAAAATTTCCCTGATGTACTTTTTCAAGAAATGCGTTACAGAAATACAGAATACAGTTTTTTTGGACGCGATAGGTGAAAGTGCTGCTGAGAAAACTGTATTCTGTAATTCTGTAACGCGACAATAATGGCGAAAGTTCTTTACAGCAATTGAAAGACGTCTCAACACGTCATCCAAAAAGACTTATCAGCAACCAACTGATAATCAAGCACTTCGAAAACGTAAGGTTTCGCTTTGTAAAAGCTATGCTTTTGGTCGGCAAAAGATGACCTTTCACTCACTAAAAGGATAGGTTTCGGAAGGTAAAAGCTATGCTTTTACAATGCGTCATGCGTCATGCGTAATGTGCAATTGAATTTTTCTGACAAAGAAAAGCGATGATATTTTCCAATATGACAGGGGATGCCGAAAGGAAAGTCGTGAAAATAAAATAGTTTTTATTTTGCATTGTCCTTGATATCCACTACCTTTGCACTCAAAGTGAGAGAAACTAATAACGAATGACGATGAGTAAAGGAAAACTGGCGAAGTTCGCCGAGATGGAGACGTTCAAGAATGTGTTTCAGTACCCCTTTTCCGTTGCGGAGCAGGTGCCGTTCGAGATGAAAGGGCATTGGCGCGAGCAGTACTTTCATAACGACAACCCGATTGTCCTGGAGCTGGGATGCGGCAAGGGTGAATATACGGTGGAGTTGGCAAAACTCTATCCCGATATGAACTTCATCGGCGTCGATATCAAGGGAGCACGCATGCACAAAGGGGCGAAGCAGGCGCTGGAGGAGCACTTGGAGAATGCGGCCTTCCTGCGTACGAACATTGAAATCATCGACCGCTTCTTTGCTGAAGATGAGGTACAGGAAATCTGGCTGACGTTCAGCGACCCGCAAATGAAGAATCCCCGCAAACGCCTTACCAGTACCTATTTCATGGAACGCTACCGCCGATTCTTAGTCGATGGCGGCACCGTCCACCTGAAAACCGACTCGAACTTCCTCTTCACCTATACCACTTATATGGTGGAGAACAACCAGTTGCCGGTTCTTTTCCGCACGGAAGACCTGTATCACGATGAGCGTATCGATGATGCCACGCGGAAAATCCTATCCATCCAGACCTATTACGAAAGCCAATGGATAGAGCGCGGCTTGAATATCAAATACATGAAGTTCCAGTTGCCTCATGCCGTCACCCTTGAGGAACCGGATGTAGAAATCGAACTCGACGAATACCGCAGCTACAAACGCACCAAGCGCAGTTCGAAAGACAAGGCTAAATAGAAAATATAATGACCGATGTAATCTACACCGGTCATTTTATTTATCATTTTGTTTTTATATCTCCAACGGAGTATAGGGGAGGCCCCATACTTTCGCTACGGCTTCAAAGGTGCATTTTCCTTCCACCATGTTGACACCCTTGGCGAGGGAAGCATCATCGCGGCAAGCCTGCTTCCAGCCTTTATCGGCCAACGCAAGCGCATAGCGCAAGGTGGCATTGGTGAGGGCTGTCGTCGAGGTGTTGGGCACAGCACCCGGAATGTTTGCCACTGCATAGTGTACGATGCCGTCGATGGTATAGACGGGTTCGCTGTGGGTGGTAGGATGAGAGGTCTCAAAGCATCCGCCCTGATCAATGGCGACATCAACGAGTACGGTTCCTGGCTCCATCAGTTTCAGCATGTCTTTCGTGATGAGTTTCGGTGCGGCATCACCTGGAATGAGTACGGAGCCGATGACCACATCGACATCTTTCAGTTCCTTGCGGATGTTATGCTCTGAGGAATAGAGCGTATGCACGTTGGCGGGCATCTCGGCAGCGAGTTGTTTCAAGCGAGGCAGGGAGATATCGGTGATGGTGACGTCGGCACCCATACCGGCAGCGATGCGGGCGGAAGCTTCACCAACTGTTCCGCCACCCAATACCAATACCTTGGCGGGTTTCACACCAGGCACACCTGCCATCAGTTTGCCCTTTCCACCTTTCGTTTTCTGCAGATAATAGGCTCCATTTTGTACCGCCATACGTCCGGCTACCTCGCTCATGGGGATGAGCAACGGCAACGAGCGGTCGGCTTTCTCAACAGTTTCGTAGGCAATGCAAATCGCACCGCTCTTCATCATCGCATCGGTCAACGGACGGTCGCAGGCGAAATGGAAATAGGTGAATAGCACCTGTCCCTTGCGAATCAGCGCATACTCCGGTTCGATGGGTTCCTTTACCTTCACAATCATCTCAGCTTCGGCATAGACATCCTCGATGGTGGGGAGAATCTGTGCGCCAGCTTTCACATATTCCTCGTCGCTGAATCCGCTGCCTTCGCCGGCAGTGTGCTGTACGACGACCTGATGACCGTGTTTCACTAACTCGGCAACGCCCGAAGGAGTCATACCCACTCGGTTCTCGTTGTTCTTAATCTCTTTTGGAATTCCTACTTTCATAGTGTTCTCATATTTAGGTTCGTTATTTGGGGACAAAGTTAGTGCAAGCCGAACGAAAAACCAAATTTATTTGGGTTTTTCTGAGGCGCAGCCTATCTTCGGCTGAAAGCCAAAGATATAAAAAAATCATTATTCATCATTCAAAATTCATATTTTTTTTCTATTTTTGCAGCTCGAAATAGAAAACAACAACGATGGAATTATATCCCAAAATGATTGTCGATGCTTTGGCAACCGTAACGTATGCCGGCACGAAGAAGAATCTGATAGAGAGTGAGATGTTGGCTGACCAGCCAACGGTGGTACCTTTGAATCCCGCGAAAGACGGGAAGAACTGGAAGGTGGGCATTGTGCTGCTGTTCCCCCGCGATACCGATCCGTTTCTGAAGTCAACGGTGAAGGCGGCTGAGGCAGCCATTCACTATCATTGTGGCAAGGATATCGAGGTGGAGATACAGACCGAGTTCAAGTCGGCTCCCCGTCCGACAGACGACAAGCTGTTGCCGCAGGTGAAGAATATCATTGCCGTCAGCTCAGGAAAAGGTGGTGTGGGCAAGTCAACAGTATCGGCCAATCTCGCCATCGCATTAGCCCGCTTGGGATACAAGGTGGGCTTGCTTGATACCGATATCTTCGGACCCTCAATGCCGAAGATGTTCAACGTGGAAGATGCCCGTCCGTATGCTGTTGAGAAAGATGGTCGGCAGCTTATCGCTCCGATTGAACAATATGGTGTTAAGTTGCTGAGTATCGGATTCTTCGTGAATAAAGACACGGCGACATTATGGCGCGGCGGAATGGCCACATCTGCCTTGAAACAGTTGCTGGCCGATGCCGACTGGGGCGAGCTGGATTATTTCATTTTGGATACACCTCCAGGCACCAGCGACATCCATCTGACGCTGTTGCAGACACTCGCCATCACGGGGGCCATCATCGTCAGCACACCGCAAAATGTGGCGCTGGCTGATGCCCGTAAAGGTATCGATATGTACCAGAACGAAAAGGTGAATGTTCCCATCTTGGGATTGGTGGAGAATATGGCGTGGTTCACTCCTGCCGAGTTGCCTGAAAACAAATACTACATATTCGGTAAGGATGGTGCGAAGAACTTGGCAGCGGAAGTAGGAGTGCCGCTGTTGGCACAAATACCTTTGGTGCAGAGCATCTGTGAGAATGGTGACAACGGAACGCCTGCTGCCCTCGACAGCGACAGCATCACGGGCTTGAAGTTCATTGATCTGGCGCAAGCAGTCGTCACGGTCGTCAACCGCCGTAACAAGGAACAGGACCCCACACAACGGGTTCGTACAACAGAATAGAAAGCCTACCCCCAGCCCCTCCCAAAGGGAGGGGAGAAAAGACCCCATAGGGGTGTTAGGGGAAATTAGTCGTTTGGGAGATTGGTCGTTTGGTCGTTTGGGAGATTGGTCGTTTGGTCGTTTGGGAGATTGGTCGTTTAGGGATATTGCTCCTCGCCCCTTCCTTTCTTCCCCCCTCTAAGGGGGGATAAGAGGGGGGCTTTTCAGGGGAGTTGGAGGGGGGCCTATTTCAAAGCCTTCTTCGCTTCCAACGCATGACGGCGAGCGCTGATGATTTGGAAGCGATAGACCAGACAGGTCATCAGGAAATAAACCAATGTTTGTATCCACAAAGCCTGATATTCCGGTTGGATATCATGCAAGGTGCCACCCATGCTGCTGATACGCAGGTATCCGCGGATTCCAAACGTTGATGGTATCAGCCACGATACCCCCTGCCAGGCTCCTGGGATGTTGGTCTGTGGCCAGCTGATACCCGACAGGAACAACATCGGTACAGAGGTGAAGACCACCAGCAGCATCACATTCTCGCGATAGCGTACCAGACACGAGAGCATCATACCAAAGAAGATGCACGACAAGAGGTAGGGTATCATCAGACCGATGAGGTCGGTGGCATGCACCATCGAGGTGAAACTGAAGAATCGCGGCACACACATGGTGATGTAGGCACCCATGACAGCAAAAATCATAAAGTAGCACATCGACTTTCCAAAGACAATACGGAAGATGCCGTTATAGTGCTTGCTGATAGGCACCAGATCATGATAGCGGTTGTTTTCACGAGCCGTACCTGCCGACATGCCGATACCTAAGAGTAACGCCTGTTGGAGAATCAGGATCAGTACGGCAGGAATGATGGCGTTGCCGTAGCCTCCTGTGGCGTTGAAGATGGGCACCTCGTCAAAGTCAAGGGGTTTCGAGCTTACCTCCTCGTCGCGCTTGGTGAAACTGGGACTCTTCGACACCGTCAGTTCATGGCCCATATCCATCGATACAGCTTGTGCCGAAGAGAGAATGGCCTTGTAGTTGAGCATCAGACTCATGTCGCAATAGACCCCTACAGTAGCCGATTCACCACGATAGAGGCGATGATCGAAATCGGCTGGGAAATACAGGATGCCATGAACCGCTTGCTTGCCAATCAACGACTGTGCCTCCGCAAGATTGTTGCAGTAGTATTTTGCTTCTACGGAAGAAGAGGCATTGAACTTCTGGATAAACTCACGGCTCGACTTCGAGTGCGACAGATCGACAACGGCAACAGGTACCTCTTGGACCACCTCGTTATTGTATATCCAGGAATAGAGCAGGGGATAGCCCAAGGGCAACAGGATGAAGAAAATCAGTGCTCCTTCATCTTTCACGACAGTCTTCATCTCTTGCAACCAGATGAAACACATGTCGTAGATACCTTCTTTGATTCTATGGAATATAGACATATTGCAACATGGCTCGTTTAATGTTCATCATGGTGAATACCGGCAGACAGATGATGGCGCAAAGAACAACGACGTTCCACCAGGCATCGATCAGCGGGAAACCATTGAAGATACATATCTGGTAAATCATAAAATAATGTCGGAGGGGAATCATCTGGGCTACGGCTTCCAGCATGGGACTCATTGACGTAACGGGATAGGTTGCTCCTGAAAGGGAGAAGCCCAGTACTGCCCACAGCGAGCAGATACTCATCGACATACGCAGCGACGGCATCAGACCGAAGATGAACACGCCGAAGGCCTGTGATGCCAATACGGTCAGGACACTCAACAGTAGTATCATGCCGATGCCGCCAGGGTGGGGGAAGTTCAGATAGCCATAGAGATACCAGCTATAGACGGACATAAAAGTCAGGAAGATGCACGTCTGTGGCAACAGTTTACCGATGACTGCCGGCCAGATACGGTTGTTGGCGAGCTTCAGCCATTGTTTGGAGCGTTTGAACTTCAGCTCTGTACCGATGGAATAGACGGTGATCAGGAAGATGAACATCATTATTACACCAGGTACCATGACGGTAGAGAGGTACACATTATAATTGGCTGACGGGTTGTTGATCATGTGCAGATCCATGTGAATGGGTTGCAGGAATGCCGCTATCTCGTCTTCCGTCTTGCCCAATGCCGACAGTTTGGCCGAGCCGACGGCTGCAGACCCTAACAAAGAAATGGTCGTCAGGTCTTTGAACAGGGTGCCGCCAGCCAACAAGGTGACATTGCTGTAGTAGAATGATATCTTGGGTTGCCGTGATGCCAGCAACTCTTCCGTTGTTCCCTTCGGGATATAGAGGAACGCAAAAATCTCGTTGCGCTGGATAGCCTGTCGCGCATCGTTTACATTGGGGTAGTATGCAGCCGCGCGGGAAGTCTGGAAGGCATCTAAGGTACGAATCAGGCTGCGAGTGGTCGTGGTATTGTCCAAATCGACTATGCCCACAGGCATCTCAGCAGGCTGTCCTTCATTCAGCAAACTGGTGAAGAAAAACATCGTGAGAAGCGGAAAGATTACCATCGAGAAAAAGTAAATGTGATTCTTCATCAGAATCGCACTTTCCCGTTGGGCAATCTTGAATATTCTTCGCAG
>CADCPZ010000189.1 GCA_902803475.1 uncultured Prevotellaceae bacterium | reverse complement strand
GAAACTGGATTCGAAGGTACTTTCGCTCGACAATGAAAAGAAAAAAGTGTTTTTCTTTTGCATTGTCCTCGCTTATTCGTACCTTTGCCAATTGAATTAGGAATATGGACTGGAAAGAGGTAATAGGACAGCAGGAAATGCAGCAGCGACTGATGCAGTTGGTGCAGGAAGAGCGAGTGCCGCACGCCCTACTCTTCTGCGGTTCTGCCGGTATAGGAAAGATGGCGCTGGCCATTGCCTTTGCCTCTCAACTGCTAAGTGGCGAGAAGGCTCCGGCTACCGATGAAGACAACTTCATGATGGCTGCTGAAGATCCGCGTGTGGCGAAAAACAAGGCGATGCTGCGCGAATGGACACATCCCGACCTGCACTTCACATTTCCAACCATCAAGCTACCCTCAATGGGAAGTGACCACCAGCCAGTGAGCAACGACTTTGCAAAACAATGGATTGCATTGCTGAAAGAAGGTCCCTACTTCTCCATAGAACAATGGATGACGGCAATGGGAGCCGCCAACCAACAAGCTATTATCACGGGTGCTGAGAGCGATGAACTTTCGAGGAAATTGTCGTTGAAATCAAGTCAAGGAGGATACAAGGTATCCATCATCTGGCTGCCGGAACGCATGAACCAGACGAGTGCCAACAAACTGTTGAAGTTGTTGGAGGAACCGCCACAGCAAACAGTGTTCATACTGGTAAGTGAACATCCTGAGCAATTGTTGGAAACGATTCGCAGTCGTACTCAACGCATCGACATCAAACGCATCGACGAGGCATCGATAGAAAAAGCGCTCATCGACAAGCGAGGCATTGAGACCGACGCGGCCCACCGCATAGCACGCATCGCCAACGGCAGCTGGCTGCAGGCATTAGACGCACTGAACACAGGCAACGAGAAGCGCGACTTCTTGGATATGTTCATCATGCTCATGCGCCTGGCCTATGGAAGAAAGGTGAAAGACCTGAAGAAATGGAGCGAAAACGTTGCAGGCTACGGAAGAGAGAAACAGCGCCGTATGCTCAGCTATTTCATGCACTTGGTGCGCGAGAACTTCATGTATAACTTCCGACAGCCGGAACTGAACTACATGACACAGGAAGAGGAGGACTTTGCGAAGAATTTCGCACGGTTTATCCATGAGGGAAACGTTATTGACATCAATGAACTGATGGCTCTCGCCTATCGTGATATTGGCCAAAATGCCAATCCGAAAGTGGTGTTCTACGACCTCGCTCTGAAAATGATTATACTGCTCATAAAGAAATAAAAGGGAAGCCCCCTCTAAATCTCCCCCTCAAGGGTGAGACTCGTGAAAAGGAAAAGCCCCCTCTAAATCTCCCCCTCAAGGGTGAGACTCGTGAAAAGGAAAGATAAATAGAATTAAATATATGGACTATAACAATATGAAATTCAAAATATGGCAGGGATGCGACCGAGGACTGTGCAAACAGGGTTGCGGACGCCAGGACCGTCAGCTGAACACATACGACTGGCTGGCTGATGTGCCTGGGAATGTTGATACAACCGACTTGGTGGAGGTGCAGTTTAAAAACACCCGAAAAGGCTACTACCACAATGTGAACAAGTTGGATTTGAAGAAAGGTGACATTGTAGCTGTTGAAGCCAATCCTGGTCACGACATCGGTGTGGTAACCCTGACAGGACAATTGGTAACCCTGCAAATCAAAAAAGCCAACTTGAAGTCGGCTGACGACATCAAGCGCATCTACCGTTTGGCAAAAGATGTCGATATGCAGAAATACCGTGAAGCGAAAGCCCGCGAACATGCAACGATGATTGAAAGCCGACAGATTGCGAAAGGGTTGGGATTGGAGATGAAAATCGGTGATGTGGAATATCAGGGCGACGGCAACAAAGCCATCTTCTATTATATCGCCGACGAGCGCGTCGATTTCCGACAGCTTATCAAAGATCTGGCAGCCGCCTTTCACGTTCGTATTGAGATGAAACAGATTGGTGCCCGACAAGAGGCTGGACGCATCGGCGGAACAGGCCCTTGTGGACGCGAACTGTGCTGTGCCACATGGATGAAGAATTTCGTCAGCGTGGGCACATCAGCCGCCCGTTTTCAAGACATCTCCCTGAACCCGACAAAACTGGCTGGAATGTGCGCCAAACTGAAATGCTGTCTGAATTATGAAGTTGACAACTACGTGGAAGCAGGCAAACGGATGCCTGCACGGGATGTCGTTCTACAGACCCTCGACAGCGACTACTACTTTTTCAAAGGCGACATCTTGGCAGGCATGGTCACCTACTCTACCGACAAACGCATACCTGCCAATCTGGAAACCATTACGGCAAAACGTGCGATAGAGATTATCAACATGAACAAACAAGGTGAGAAGCCTGAGTCGTTAGAGGAAGACGGAAAGATGAAACAGCCAGAAGGACCGAAAGACTTGATTGCCGACTCCGACCTGAGCCGCTTCGACAAAGCAAAGAAAAAGAAGAAGAAAAAAAGAAGAGATGATAGAGGACCAAAGGGCAAGGAGCAGGGAGCAAGGAATAACAATCCTAAACGGCCAAACGAATAGTTTACCAAACGACCAAACAAATGGAAAGTAGTAAACATTTCCACACCTTATATATATTAGCACTGATGGCGATTGCTATCAGTGTTTTCTCATGTGACAACCCGCGTATCTTCGATGATTATGAAGCCATCGCCCAAGATGGATGGGAACGTAACAAGGTATTGACATTCAATGTTCCCAAGATGCAACACACAGGCACCTATCAGCAATGGGTACAGTTGAGAGCCTACCAGAAATATCCTTTCCAGACGGTGACGCTCATCGTGGAACAAACAGTCTTTCCCCAAAAACAAGTTTATCGCGACACCATTGACTGTCACATCATCAACAAGGAAGGACGATTAGAAGGGAAAAACGGAATCAGCTGCACCGAGGTTGTCGCTCATTTGCGCACGCTGCAGCTACAACAAGGAGACTCGCTAACTATCAGCATCAGGCATGATATGCGCCGCGAACTATTGCCCGGCATCTCAGACGTGGGAATCAGAATTGAAGAAGGAGTAAGAAGTAAGGAGTAACTTCCCCAAACGACCAAACGACTAAACGACTAAATGACCAACTACTGGCGAATAAGATTTCTACCTGCATCGATGCGCAGAAAAATGAAGAGTAACAGGGTGAAGCCCCACAACGATGAACCACCATAGCTAAAGAATGGCAACGGAATACCAATGACAGGAGTCAATCCCAATACCATTCCCACATTGATAAACAGGTGGAACAGGAAAATGCCTAACACACAATAGCCATAAACCCGCCCAAAGGTGAACGGTTGTCGTTCAGCCAGTTTGATAAGCCGTAATATCAGACAAAGAAACAAAATCAAGACTGTAGCTGAACCCAGGAAACCTTCCTCCTCGCCTACCGTACAGAAAATAAAATCAGTATCCTGCTCAGGTACGAACTTCAATTTTGTCTGTGTACCATTCAGGAAACCTTTTCCTTGCAAACCGCCAGAACCGATGGCTATCTCGCTCTGATGCACATTATAGCCTGCTCCCGCAAGGTCTTCCTCCAATCCCAAAAGCACATTGATACGAACACGTTGGTGAGGTTGCATGACGTTGTTCAGCAGATAATTAGCGGCAAAGAACACTGTAATGGAACTGACCGCAAAAGCTGCTATCAAGAAGTATCTCGACAAACGGGCGCTGACAGCCCGATACATCAGATATGCAATCAGGCAAACACTGATACCAATCTGTACCCACAGGACATCAAACGGAATGATAAACTGCGAAAAGAGTAGGAAGACGAACGTGATGCCCAAACAGTAATACAGAATCTTACGTGCCTCCTTACGATTATTACAATAGACATACACCATACCTGCTGTGAAAATATGTACTAGCATCATCACAATGAGTTTACCCACAGAAGTATGCAGATCCCACATCATCACCTGTTCGTATTTAATACCCACGACAAAATAGACGACCATCGCCACAGCCGTAAAGAGCACACTGCCAGGCATTCCCTCACGATAGAACATCAGGGAGAACGACAAATAGACAAGCGCCGACCCCGTTTCCTTCTGTCCGACGATAAAGAGCATCGGCAGGAAGACGATCATGGCTGCAAAGATAAAATCTTTCCACTTATGGATATTGAATCCATAGGTGCTCATAAATTTTGCTATAGCCAACGCTGTGGCAAATTTTGCAAACTCGGCGGGTTGCAAACGTAGCGGCCCTAACACCAGCCACGAACGCGAACCTTTGATTTCATGTGGGTTAAATATTGTGGCAAAAAGCAGCAGCAACATGAACCCATAGACAATATAGGCAAACGTATCGTAGAAACGATCGTCCATCATCAACAGGACAAAACCCAAACAGATAGATGTGCCAATCCAGATAATCTGCATACCAGAACGCGATGACAGACTGAAGATATCGGTATCGCCATAGGTATAGCTAGCTCCGCAGACACTGATCCATCCGAAGGTGAGCAGTGCCAGATAGATGCCGATTGTCCACCAGTCAAGGGAACGAATCACACCTGGTTGTTTGTCTGTTCGCGGTTGATACATGTCTTACAACTTTTGGGTTTTGGCGGTTTTTACGGAATCTTTCTTAGCTTTCTCTTTCTTGACAGCATCGGTTTTAGGTTTCTCTGCTGCGGGCGTTTCTTTATTGAATCCGTAAGAAAGATGCTGCGACTGCAGACTATTCGCACGAGCTTTCGAACCATCCGACAACTTGCCATTGATATACTGTTCGATGATTAGTGCTCCAATGGGCACTCCGTAGGTAGCACCGAAACCACCATTCTCAACATAGACTGCAACAGCGATTTTAGGCGATTCCATCGGTGCAAAGCCCATGAATACCGAGTGGTCTCGACCACGGTTCTGAGCAGTTCCGGTCTTACCGCAAAGTGCATACATCGAGGTGTTGGCATGGTGACAGGTTCCTCCAAGCACAGAGGAACGCATGCCCTGAACGACATACTCGTAAGCTTCCTTCGTAGCCTTGGTGTAATGGCGTTCCTTATATTTTTTATCCAATTGTCCACCTTTAATTCTCCGTACCACGTGGGGCGTATAGAAGAAGCCTCTGTTAGCAATCGTAGCACCCAAATTGGCAATCTGCAATGGTGTCAGGTTGACCTCACCCTGTCCGATAGAGATACTGATCACGGAAAGAGGTCCCCAATCGCCAAATGCATTATTGTAAAACTCGGCATTGGGTATCATACCACGTTTCTCACCAGGCAGATCAACACCCAGTTTATAGCCGAATCCCATGCTAACCATATAGTCGCGCCATGTATTCATGGCATTATCCAAGCTACCATATTTGGATTTATTCGACAGCATGTAATATAATCCCCAACAGTAGTATCCATTACAGGAGGTACTAAGCGAAGGTACCAGATTAATCGGTGATCCGTGACCGTGACAGCCCACATGGAGTCCCTGGAAAGAGAAACCACGATGACAGGGATACATGGTCTGGGGCGTAACAATACCCTCGCTCAGGAGCATTGCAGCCTGCCCGGTCTTGAATGTAGAGCCTGGAGGATACTGTCCCATGATACTACGGTTGAGCAACGGATGGGCAGGGTCATCACCTAACGTCTTCTGCGACTTGCCACGCATCTTGCCAATCATTGTATGAGGATCGTAAGAAGGCGAAGAAACCATACAGAGAATCTCACCTGTGGAGGGTTCGATGGCGACAATAGCGCCCAGTTTTCCTTCCATCAGCCGTTCACCCAAGGCCTGCAGTTCAATATCAATACTTAGCTGAAGATCTTTTCCTGGCTGCGGTTTTGTATCATACTTACCATTCTGGTAATGACCCTTGATACGACCATGAGCATCGCGTAAAAGGAGTTGGATACCTTTCTGTCCACGGAGTTCTTTCTCATAAGAGCGTTCAACACCCAATTTCCCGATATAATCGCCAGGCTGGTAGTAGTCGTCTTCTTCAACATCTGACTGCGACACCTCTGCCACATCGCCCAACACATGGGCAGCATTGTTGTACTTATACTGTCTGACGGCGCGTCGTTGAATATAAAAGCCCGGAAAACGGAACAGTTTTTCCTGAAATGCACTGAACTCCTTGTCGGTCAACTGACTCATGAACAACTGTTGGGTATATCGTGAATAGCCGGGATTCTTGTTGCGGTCCTTGATTTCATTCATACGCTTGATGAAATACTCCTTCGTGATGTTCAATGTACGACAAAGTTCAACCGTATCCAAACGATTCTTCTGTTCGTTCATGACCACCATGATGTCATACGCAGGCTGATTATACACTAACAGTTTGCCCTTACGGTCTGTAATGATACCCCGTGAGGGAAACTCCACCTTTTTCAAGAAAGCGTTGGAATCGGCACTCTTACGATAATCGTCACTCGTAATCTGGAGCGTGAATAGGCGTATGATGTAGATGACGACAATGACAATAGTCACGCCTCCAATGACATAACGCCGTTTTTCCAGATTATAATCTCTCATCGACTATCTGCACCTAAATTTTTCAACAACCAAAATCAACAAAAAAGTAAGAACCCAACTACCAGCAACACATTCCAGCCAATACAACCAATGATTGAATGAAAACACCTCTAAAGTGAAAAACACCAGACAAAAGATGAAAGAGACAATCATGGTAAAGTATGTGAAGCGGGCAAAGCCAAGTGTCGTCATAGACACCTCCATATCTTCTGCACTGTCGCGAGGCGTTATCAAGAACAACAAATAAGGCTGGATGAAAGCCATTAATGTCATCGATGCAGCACCTACTCCTGGTGTATTGGAAAAGATATCGACAACAAGTCCCAACAGAAAACTCCATATCAACATGCCCGAACGGAAACTATTCCGACGGAATGTCAAAACAAAGAACACATACACCATCGGGGTTGCCACATCGAACAGATGCACATGATTGAGCACCAGCGACTGGACAAGAGCCAGGATGATAAATGTGATAAGTCTGTGAAAAAAGTCGAGATTCATCTTTTCCTATTCGTTATCTGACTGTTTGATAGAGTCTTGTGCAGCCTGGATGAGTTGCAGACGCTGAAGCATCTCTACATCATCAATGACACACACATCACGCAGACGGGCAAAGTCGGTAGAGAGTTTGATTTGCAAACGGTATGATAATCCGTCTTCGGAGTTGAATACGTTCAAAATCGTTCCAGCAAGGATTCCCGGTGGGAACACAGAAGAATAACCGCTCGTAACCACCTTGTCGCCTTTACGGAATGTGGCGTGACGGGGGACATCATCAACATAAGCGATGTCAGAACGCCCACCTTTCCAATGCAGATAGCCAAAATAACCTCGGCCTTCAATTGCACAACTGATATTCGACTGGGAGTTCAACACAGGAATGACGACAGAATAGTGACTGGATACCAAATAAACAATACCCACGATACCTGTTCCGCAGGCAACACCCATATCTTTGCGCACACCATCGATACTTCCTTTATCGATCGTAATGAAGTTATCGAGTTTGGCAACAGAGTTGTCTATGACCTTTGCGGGAATCAGTTTGATATCCTGCAACTTCTGCAACTGTCCTACCTTCTGTCTCGATGTGTCAGCGTTAAGAACTTCGAGTTGTTCTGATAACTGGCGCACGCGATGTTCCAAATAGAGATTGCGCTGCGTGAGTCCCTCATTGAGTTCTGACAAATGGAAATATGACTGAATCTTTGCATCTGTCTCATAAACCTTTCCCACAAAGAGATTGGCTGAGGTAAACCACACACTGCCCTGATAGTTGTTAAAGCGAACTATCAGGACGGTGCAGATGACTTCAAGAACCACGAGTACAAGCCAGTGGTTATATCTTGCCAGAAACTCTGTCAGGTTTCGCATGTGTCAACAAATGTCTCTGCTGCAGGCTTATCGCATCAAGAAGGAGAAGCGGTCAACATTATTCAATGCAACACCAGCACCCTTGGCCACACTGTGGAGGGGATCTTCAGCTACGTAGAACGGAATCTTAATCTTGTTCTCCAAGCGTTTGTCAAGACCGCGCAACAATGCGCCACCACCCGTCAGGTAGATACCGTTCTTCACAATGTCAGCATACAACTCCGGCGGTGTATTCTCCAAAGCGGACAATACTGCATTCTCAATCTGAGTGATGGTCTTATCCAGACAGTGGGCAACCTCCTGATAACATACGGGCACCTTCATCGGAAGAGCCGTGATACGGTTCGGACCGTCAACTACATAGTCTTCTGGAGCCTCATCACCTAAATCGGTCAATGCAGAACCTACATTAATCTTGATACGCTCAGCCATACGTTCGCTGACCTTCACGTTATGCTGACGGTTCATATATTCCAAGATGTCCTTGTTCAGGTTATCGCCAGCTATACGAATTGAGTTATTGGAAACAATACCACCCAAAGAGATGACAGCAATTTCAGTCGTACCACCACCAATATCGACAATCATATTTCCTTCTGGAGCCTCCACATCAAGACCTATACCAATCGCTGCTGCCATCGGCTCGAAAAGCAGATAGACATCTCGTCCGTCGGCATGCTCGGCAGAGTCGCGTACGGCACGGAGTTCAACTTCAGTAGCACCTGACGGAACACCTATCACCATTCGTAATGAAGGAGAAAACAGACGACTGCCTGTATGTACTTTTTTAATCAAACCACGAATCATCTGCTCGCAAGCAGAGAAGTCAGCAATCACACCATCACGCAACGGACGAATCGTACGGATGTTCTCATGTGTCTTACCATCCATAAGCTTTGCTTCTTCTCCTACTGCAACCATTTTACCCGTACGGGTATCAAGGGCAACAACTGACGGTTCATCAACTACAATCTTATCATCGCTGATAATCACGGTATTGGCTGTACCGAGGTCCATTGCCACTTCTTGAATGAATGAAAAAAATCCCATTTCCTATTTTAACTTTATTTCTAATTCTGGAGATTTAAATTCAATCTCCTTACTCCATTTCTTCTTACTTCTTACTCTTTCTACTACTTTGAAACTTCAAACCATTTGTGAATAGCTGTATCGTAACTGCTACTAACACCGAATGCACGGGTAGCAAACATACGACGATCTTCCAAATCGGTCTGAGCACCTTTCTTGTTCAGAATGTCCAAGAGCATGCCATATTCAGCCTTGCTGGGCACGATGACCACATCCTTAAAGTTTTTCGCTCCGGCACGAATCAACGAGATGCCACCTATATCAATCTTCTCAATGATATCTGACTCAGATGCTCCGTTGATGACTGTCTGTTCAAACGGATAGAGATCAACAATCACCAAGTCAATCGCAGGAATTTCATATTCTTTCATCTGATTGATATCGCCCTCATCATCACGGCGCGCCAAGATGCCACCGAATACTTTTGGATGAAGCGTCTTTACACGACCACCCAAAATAGATGGGTAGGTAGTCACACTCTCAACAGTCTGACATGCATAACCCTGTGACTCAATAAACTGCTGGGTACCCCCTGTACTAAGGAATTTCACACCTTCTGCATTCAACTTAGCAAGGAGTTCGTCTAGTCCATCCTTGTGAAAAACCGATATAAGAGCGGTT
>CADCPZ010000188.1 GCA_902803475.1 uncultured Prevotellaceae bacterium | reverse complement strand
ATGGGCAGTGTGGGAAATCTGGCATTGCTCATCTTCAAGCTGATAGCAGGGGTGGTAGGGCACAGCTCGGCGATGATTGCTGATGCCGTGCACTCTTTGTCTGACTTCGTGACCGATATCGTCGTGTTGATATTTGTGAGAATCAGCGTGAAGCCACAAGATGCCTCCCACGATTATGGGCACGGGAAGTTTGAAACGATTGCAACGTTTCTGGTAGGGCTGGCGCTGATGATGGCAGCTGTCGGTATTATCGTGCCAGGTGTGCAAAAACTCATCCTATGGTGGAACGGAGCCGACTTGGCGGCTCCTGGATGGATTGCCTTATGGGCAGCTCTGGTGTCGATTGCCGTCAAGGAGTTGCTTTATCAGATGACGGTACGAAAAGGGAAAGCGCTGAATTCGCAGTTGATGGTGGCGAATGCGTGGCATCATCGCAGCGATGCCCTCTCTTCTGTGGGTGCAGCAATTGGTATTGGAGGCGCTATCTGGTTAGGACAACGCTGGACGATGCTCGATCCGTTGGCTTCTGTCGTCGTAGGACTGATGTTGATAAAAGTGGTCTGGGATTTGCTGAAGACGAGTATGAACGAACTGACGGAAGGGTCTTTGTCTGAAGAAACAGAACAGGAAATCATGGAAATCATCACAGCTGTCCCAGGCATACAACAACCCCATAATCTCCGTACACGCCGCATCGGAAACCATATCGCCATCGAAGCGCATATCCGCATGGATGGCAACTTGTCGCTCAACGAGGCGCACGAACAGGCTACGGCTGTAGAGCGGAAGCTGAAAGCGCATTTTGGTGATAAGACCTACGTCTCTATCCACATGGAACCGGTGAAGTGAGGGACCCCCCACTGGCTCCTTTTAACTAAAATCTTCACGTTCGAGAAAAGAATTTTTTTCTTTTCTTCTCTCTTACCCAGGTTTTTTTGTATCTTTGCAGAGTTTTAAAAAGATGGAAATGAATACGGACAAGAATATCATTATGAAAGAGGAGCTGGCAGAGCCTGTTGTTGAGGCGATGGATGCAGAAGACTCGTCTGAACAGGAGGCTGTGGCGGTTGAAGCGCCCCAACAGGTGGAGCTGCGCACAGACGGATTGATCAAACGCTATGGTAAGCGTACGGTGGTCAATGGTGTCAGTTTCAACGTCAAACAAGGTGAGATTGTAGGTTTGCTGGGACCAAACGGAGCCGGTAAGACCACCTCTTTCTACATGACGACCGGTTTGGTGGTGCCTAACGGCGGACACGTCTATCTGAACGATGAGGAGATTACCTCCTATCCTGTATATAAGCGTGCTCGTGCCGGCATCGGCTACTTGCCTCAGGAGGCATCCGTCTTCCGCAAGATGAGTGTCGAAGACAATATCATGTCGGTATTGGAGATGCGCAAGGAACTGAACAAGGAACAGCGCAAGGACCAGCTGGAGAAACTATTGGCAGAGTTCCGTTTGAACAAGGTGCGCAAGAACAATGGTGACCAGTTGTCGGGTGGTGAGCGCCGTCGTACGGAGATTGCCCGCTGCCTGGCTATCGATCCGAAGTTTATCATGCTCGATGAACCTTTTGCCGGAGTCGATCCGATTGCCGTTGAAGACATCCAGCATATCGTCTGGCATTTGAAATACCTTAATATCGGTATTCTGATTACTGACCACAACGTGCATGAGACGCTGAACATCACCGATCGTGCCTATCTGCTGTTTGAAGGTAAAATTCTGTTTCAGGGTAAGCCCGAAGAACTGGCACAGAACCCGATTGTCAGGGAGAAATACCTCGGCTCGAACTTCGTGCTGCAAAAGAAGGATTTTCAAGAAAGGGAATGAGGGAGTAAACTCGCTTCGCTCGTGGGAGTTAAAAAGGGAGTTAAAATGGAAGTTAACTCGCTTTGCTCGTGGACGTCAGGAATAAGTAGTAGGAGAAGCTATCGTCCTGCACGAAGTGCATAACTCCCTAGGCCGCAGGCCTATAACTCCCCATTTAACTTCCCATTTAACTCCCGATAGTAAAGAATTAAAAATAAAGATATGATGAAACAAAAACTTTTGACGAGCTTATTTCTGTCACTTGTGCTGTCGTTGACAGCGCAGGCGCAGGCAACGCTGACCGTTGCGCAAGACGGTTCTGGTGACTATACGACTATCCAGGCAGCAATCGATGCTGTGGCTGAAGGTACGGAGGCAACGATAACAATCAAGGCAGGTACCTACGATGGAATGGTGAAAATCGGAAAACGTACCCAGGCTTCAAAGAAGAAAATATCGCTGATAGGCGAGGGGATGGATAAGACCATTATCACCGCTGCCAACGGCAAGAATACAATCGGTAGCGGAAAGGATGTTCGCGACTATGCCACATTAGGAATCTTTGCACCTGATTTCTATGCCCAGGACCTCTGTGTTCAGAATACAGGTGGTGCAGCTGCTGGTCAGGCATTGGCCGTTCATGTCGATGGCGACCGTGCCACCTTTTATCGTTGTAAGATAGCAGGTTATCAGGATACCCATCGCACCAAGAAGGAGACGCGCAGCTATTATAAAGAATGTGTCATCGAGGGGCGTACCGCCTTTATCTATGCTGGCGGCACCTGCTGGTTTGAACGCTGTACGTTGAACTGCGTGGGTAGCGGATACATCACGGCGCCAGAAGATATTACGGTTTATACCACCGCCGAAGACAACTCGAAGATATGGCTGGGCTTTATCTTCAACAACTGTACGGTAACAAAAGCCGATGGCGTTTCTGCTAACAGCGTAGCCTTAGGTCGTTGCTGGGGTGCAGAGAAATGTGGCAGCATGTTCTTGAACTGTCAGCTGAACAA
This sequence comes from uncultured Prevotellaceae bacterium, assembly GCA_902803475.1. GTDB lineage: Bacteria > Bacteroidota > Bacteroidia > Bacteroidales > Bacteroidaceae > Prevotella. Next base: position 7,803 of record CADCPZ010000188.1, on the reverse strand, counting down.
CGTCATCAAGGCTGCAGGCTGGGAAACGATGGGCGGCAATGACGGAGAAAATTCGTATTACGCTGAATACAAAAGTAAGAATGGTGACGCGTTGGCCGATGTGTCGAACCGCATCAGTTGGAGTCATCAGCTGACGGAAGCCGATTATGAGAAGGTGAACACATGGGCGAAGGTAGATGCAGCCTATCGTGCCATCAAGACATCGGCTGCAGCTTTCGACCCAGAGACAGTGATAGCATCCCATGAAAAGACCACTGCAGACGACTATACCGACATCGAAGAAGGAAAGCTCTTGGCCTTCCCGACAGCTCGCGGTTTCGGTAAATATGTGTCTGGCGGTCGTGGTGGCAAGGTGGTGGAAGTAACCAATCTCGATGATAATCCTTCCAATCCTTCTGAAGGCTCGTTGCGTTGGGCGTTGACCCAAGCAGGCAAAGAGAACGCTACCATTGTGTTTAAGGTGAGTGGCGTGATTAAACTCCAACCGAATGCTCAGAAGAAGCGTGAACTCCGTGCAGGCTTGAAGAATGTTACTATTGCTGGCCAGACGGCTCCTGGCGAAGGAATCTTGATTCGTGGCGGTAAGGTGAACCTGGGTGGTTCGAATAATGTCATCATCAGAAACCTGCGCTTCCGTATCGGCGACATCGATGAGGCAGATCTGGCAAAGGAAACAGACAGTCGTTTTATTGCTGGTGCAGGACTGGGTATCGAAAATGCTTCGAACATCATCATCGACCATAGCTGTTTCGGATGGAGCGGCGAAGAGAATATGACGATGTATGACAACCACTTTACCACCGTTCAGTGGTGTATCGTACACGAAGGACTCTATGATGCAGGCCATCAGAAAGGAAACCGAAGCTATGCCTGTCAGTGGGGCGGCTCGCCTGCAACCTATCATCATAATCTGTTGGCACATAACTACAACCGTAGTGCCCGTTTGAATGGTGCCAGCAGCGAGACCGAAGACCGCAATGTGTTCATGGAGTATTTGAACAACGTCAACTATAACTGGGGCAAGAAGAATTCCTGCTACGGTGGTGAGAACGAGGCAGGCACCTACAGTTCACATGAGTGCAATTTCGTGGGCAACTACTATAAGCCCGGTCCCAGCACACCGAGTTCCAACTATTTCATGGAATTATCCAAGGCGCGTAACAATAAAACCCTGAACGAAAATCCTTCAAGGTGGTATTTCGCCGACAATGTGATGGAGGGCAATACTTCGGCCACGAACAACAATTGGTCGGCAATCAACAATGCCACCCAGGTATATACTGTAGAAGGAATGAAGTCGGCGGAATGGATTTATCCCTCACCTGATTACACCCGACTGGAAAAATGTAAGATTGACGACTACGATAAATACAAGACGCCCGTCGAGACGGCCGAACAAGCATACAAGCATGTATTGGCGAAGGCAGGCACCATCAATCGTGATGCCACAGAGCAGCGTATCGTTGATGAGGTGCGCAACAAGCAGGCACAATTTAAGGGGACGACACTGAATAAGGCAGGCTTTATTGATAGTCCTGCTGATGCAGAAGGCTGGCCTACATACGCAGCAGCCACCGCCTATACCGACAACGATCACGATGGCATGGATGATGCCTGGGAGACTGCCAACGGCTTTGATCCGATGAATGCCGACGACCGCAATGTGATTGCATCAAAAGAAGGTTATACCGCATTAGAAGTTTTCCTGAACAGTCTGATGGGTGAGAAAATAGCCATCATCGCCACAGGCATCCAGGATCTTACTTTCGACGAAACGCTGAAAGATACTACCATCTATACGCTCAACGGCGTGAAGGTGAGCAGGATGCAGGGAGCAGGCGTTTATATCGTTCGCGAGACCTATGCCGACAACAGCGTGAAAACGCGCAAGGTGTTGTGGAGATAGTGAATAAAATCAAATTTTCAAGCTCAATATTAGGTAATTACATAAATAATCCGTACCTTTGCACCCCAATTTTGAAAGGAAATAATAAAACATATAGAAAGAAAAGATGAAAGTAACATTTGAAAATCCAGACAAGATCAATGGTTTGATGACAATGACCGTTGAAGAGGCTGATTACAAAGAGGAGGTCGAGAAGACCCTCAAGAACTATCGCAAGCGTGCCAATATTCCCGGTTTCCGTCAGGGACAGGTGCCTATGGCACTGATTAAGCGCCAGTATGGTGCCAGCGTGAAGATGGAAGTCATCAACAAATTGTTGGGTGAGAACCTGCAGAAGTATGTTGTTGATAACAAAATCCAGATGCTCGGTCAGCCGATGGCAGCAGAAGGACAGGAGGCTGTTGACCTCGAAGGTGAGGCTCCATACGTATTCAAGTTTGACATTGCTGTGGCTCCTGAGTTCAAAATCGAATTGAACAATACGGATAAAGTCACCTATTATAATATTAAGGTGGACGACAAACTGATCGACCAGCAGGTTGATATGTTTACCAGCCGAGCAGGACATTACGAAAAAGCAGAAAACTATGATCCTGAGCAGCGCGATATGCTGAAAGGCGACCTGCGAGAGTTAGACGAGAAAGGTAACACCCTTGAAGGAGGTATCGAAGTAGAGGCAGCAGTACTGATGCCACAGTATATCAAGGAAGAGGCTCAGAAGAAACTCTTCGACGGAGCCAAACTCGGTGACATCATCACCTGGAACCCCCGCAAGGCTTATCCGGAAAGTGATGTAGAGGTGAGCGCCCTGCTGAAAATCGACAAGGAGCAGGTGGCTGAGCACACTGGCGACTTCTCTTATCAGATTACAGAAATCTCCCGTTTCGTGAAGGCTGAGGTTAACAAGGAACTCTTCGACAGCATTTATGGTGAGGCTGCAGGTATCAAAGACGAAAAGCAGTTCCGTGAGACCATCGCCAAGGGTCTGGAGGCTCAGCTGGAAAGTGATTCCGACTTCAAGTTCATGCAGGATGTACGCAAGTATGCAGAAGACAAAGTTGGTGAACTGACCTTCCCGGAGGCTCTGCTGAAGCGCATGATGATTCAGAACAACCAGGACAAGGGCGAGGAGTATGTAGAGAAGAACTTCGAGGGCAGCATCAAGGAGTTGAAGTGGCACCTGATTCGTGAGCAGTTGGCTGAGGCCAACGGCGTAAAGGTTGAGGATGCCGACGTCAAGGACGCTGCCAAGGAGATGGCTCGTGCACAGTTTGCCCAGTATGGTATGAACAATGTACCTGATGAGTATATCGAAAACTACGCCAACGAGATGTTGAAGAAGCGTGAAACCGTTGACAATCTCGTAGAGCGTGCTATCGACCGTAAACTCACATTGGCATTGAAAAACGTAGTCAAACTGACCAAGAAGAGCATCTCTCTTGATGACTTCAACAAGAAGATGAGCGAATAAAAATAGATTTTTTGAAAAAAAACTTCTATTTCGTTAGAGGTTATCGACTTTTTTTTCTTAACTTTGCATAAGACAAGTAAGGAAATAGGCCGATAGCCTCTCTTTTTTTAATAGAAAGGAAACAGAAATGAACGATTTTAGAAAGTATGCTACACAGCATTTGGGAATGAACAGTATGGTATTGGACGGCGTCATCAGTTCGCAGGCTCAATACCTGAATCCGTATATCTTGGAAGAACGACAGTTGAATGTCACACAGATGGACGTCTTCTCACGACTGATGATGGACCGCATCATCTTCCTGGGAACACAAATCGATGACTATACTGCCAACACCCTGCAGGCACAGCTCCTGTATCTCGACTCTGTAGATCCTGGGAACGATATCTCCATCTATATCAACAGCCCTGGCGGAAGTGTAACGGCTGGCTTGGGTATCTACGATACCATGCAGTTTATCAGTAGTGATGTGGCCACGATCTGTACAGGTATGGCGGCATCGATGGCAGCCGTGCTGTTAGTCAGTGGTCAGGAAGGCAAACGCTCAGCGCTCACTCATAGCCGTGTGATGATTCACCAGCCGTTAGGTGGTGTGCAGGGACAGGCTTCTGACATCGAAATCGAAGCAAAAGAGATTCAGAAGTTCAAGAAAGAACTCTATACCATCATCTCCAACCACTCGCATACACCCTATGAGAAAGTATGGCAAGATAGTGACCGTAACTATTGGATGAACGCTGAGGAGGCTAAAGAGTACGGAATGATTGATACGATATTAATGAGGAAGAAGTAAAACAGATGACAAGAAGTAAATGTAGCTTTTGTGGCAGAGACGACCGCGAGGTAAAGATGTTGATATCGGGACTCAACGGATATATCTGTAATGAATGTGCGGAGCAGGCTTACCGCATCGTCCAGGAGAATCTGGCTGCAGAATCGAAGAAAAAGGGGAAGGCAAGTGGCAAGTTCGGCAAAGTGCCCAAACCCAAGGAGATCAAAGCCTATCTGGATCAGTATGTCATTGGACAAGATGATGCGAAGCGGTTCCTCTCGGTATCGGTATATAATCATTACAAACGACTGCAACAGCCACAGGATGCCGATGGTGTGGAAATTGAAAAGAGCAACATCATCATGGTAGGCTCTACGGGTACGGGCAAGACACTTTTGGCTCGTACGATAGCCAAACTGCTTGATGTACCTTTTACGATTGTCGATGCAACGGTGTTTACCGAGGCGGGATATGTGGGCGAAGATGTTGAGAGCATTCTTTCTCGTCTGTTGCAAGTGGCCGATTATAATGTGGAGGAAGCACAACGAGGAATCGTTTTCATCGATGAAATCGACAAAATTGCCCGCAAGAGCGATAACCCCAGCATTACTCGCGATGTGAGTGGTGAGGGTGTACAGCAAGGACTCCTGAAACTGCTGGAGGGAACGATGGTGAACGTGCCGCCGAAGGGTGGCCGCAAGCATCCTGACCAGGATTATATCCATCTCGACACACGAAATATCCTGTTTATCTGTGGTGGTGCCTTTGATGGTATCGAACGGAAGATAGCACAACGTATGAATACCCATGTGGTGGGCTATAATTCAGTGCAGAATGTCAGGAATATTGATAAAAACAATCTGATGAAATATATCGTTCCGCAGGACTTGAAGTCTTTTGGACTCATTCCTGAAATTATCGGACGACTGCCTGTGCTCACCTATCTGAATCCGTTAGACAGGGACGCGTTGCGCAGAATCCTTGTGGAGCCAAAGAACTCCATTGTTAAACAGTATGAGAAACTGTTTAAGATGGACGGCATCAAACTGACATTCACACAGGAAACACTCGACTTCTTAGTCGATAAAGCTGTGGAATACAAACTGGGAGCACGCGGATTGCGCTCTATTGTCGAAAGTGTGATGATGGATGCAATGTTCGAAATTCCTTCTCAACGCAAGAAGACGTTCGAGGTAACACTCGACTATGCAAAGAAAGAACTGGAGAAATCATATCTGGAAAAACTGGATATCGCATAACGATAGAACAAATAAACCTTATTGATATCTTTACGGGACACAAGTCAACCTAACTGAAAATCTTATGGCGACAGAAGTCAATCTAATTGAAAAACTCAAACATTATTTCGGCTTTGATAAGTTCAAAGGCGACCAGGAAGCCATTGTCAGAAACGTACTTGCAGGCAATGACTCATTCGTACTGATGCCCACTGGAGGCGGCAAGAGTCTGTGTTACCAGCTACCTTCACTCATTATGGATGGTACGGCAATCGTCGTATCGCCGCTCATCGCGTTGATGAAAAACCAGGTGGATGTCATCAATGGTATGAGCGAGGAGGAGGGCGTAGCCCATTACCTGAACTCCTCGTTGAACAAAGCAGCCATCGATCAAGTGAAAGAGGACATCATGACAGGTCGTACAAAATTGTTGTATGTGGCCCCGGAGTCGTTGAACAAGGAGGAGAATATTGAGTTTTTCAAAAAAGTAAAGATTTCTTTCTATGCCATTGATGAGGCTCACTGTATCTCAGAGTGGGGACATGATTTCCGACCTGAATACCGTAAGATTCGTCATGCGGTTGACGAGATAGGGGATGCACCCATCATCGCGCTGACGGCAACGGCAACAGACAAGGTGCGCACAGATATCAAACGCAGCTTGGGTATCGACGACGCACCAGAATACAAGAGTTCATTCAACCGCCCGAACTTGTATTACGAGGTACGCCCCAAGACGAAAGAGATAGACAAACAGATTATCATGTTCATCCGTCAGAACCCAGGCAAGAGCGGTATCGTCTATTGTCTGTCGCGAAAGAAAGTGGAGGAACTGGCTGCCGTGTTGAGAGCCAACGATATCAAGGCTGCTCCCTATCATGCCGGCCTTGACTCAGCGACTCGCTCAGAGACACAGGATGACTTCCTGATGGAGAAAATCGATGTCATCGTAGCCACGATAGCTTTCGGCATGGGTATCGACAAACCGGATGTACGTTTTGTCATCCACTACGATATCCCGAAAAGTCTGGAAGGATACTATCAGGAAACGGGACGTGCCGGCCGTGATGGAGGTGAAGGAAAATGTATTGCGTTCTACTCCAGCAAGGATTTGAAGAAACTGGAGAAATTCATGGAAGGAAAACCTGTTGCAGAACAGGATATCGGTCGTCAGCTGTTGCAGGAGACGGCTGCCTATGCGGAGTCTTCTGTATGCAGACGCAAGATGCTCCTCCATTATTTCGGTGAGGAATATAAAGAAGATAACTGTCATAACTGTGACAATTGCTTGCATCCGAAGACGAAGGTGGAGGCACAGACGGCTGTCACCATCGTTTTACAGGCGGTACTTGCCGTAAAGGAAAACTTCCGTCAGGAATACATTATCGATTTTGTCAAGGGACGAGGTACAGATGATATCGTGTCGCATAAACATGATCAGTTGGAAGATTTCGGCAGTGGTGCCGATGAGGATGAACACATCTGGAATCCGGTCATCCGTCAGGCATTGATCGCAGGATTGCTGAAGAAGGATGTAGAGAACTACGGACTGCTGAAAGTCACGGCGGCAGGCAAGCGGTTCCTGAAAGCCCCCCATTCGTTTATGATCGTTATGGATAATGAGTTCAGGGATGAGGATGACGAAGAGAGCCACGAGGGTGCCTCCTCTGCACTCGACCCAGAGCTGTTTGCCATGCTGAAGGATTTGCGGAAGAAAATGGCTCACAAACTGAATGTGCCGCCGTATGTCATTTTCCAAGACCCGTCGCTGGAACAAATGGCCACCATGTACCCGATTACAATGCAGGAACTGCAGCAGATACAGGGTGTCGGCGCAGGAAAGGCGAAACGATATGGCAAGGAGTTCTGTGAACTCATCAAGCAGCATTGTGAGGAGAACGACATCGATCGACCGGAAGAGTTGCGTGTTCGTACGGTAGCGAAAAACTCCATCCAAAAGGTGAAAATTATCCAATGCATCGACCGTCAGATTCCTCTTGACGACATTGCAACTGCAGAAGGGTTAGACTTTGATGATCTGCTCACCAAGGTTGAGGAGATTGTCTATAGCGGCACCCGTCTGAATATCGACTATTTCATCGAAGAAGTGGTTGATGAAGACCATGTTGACGAAATATACGACTATTTCTGTGACAGTGTGACAGACGATTTGGAAACGGCACTCCAAGAATTAGGTAGCGAGTATTCTGAGGACGAAGTGCGACTGATACGTATCAAGTTCCTGTCGGAGATGGCTAACTGAGCGAGCCGTTTTCACGTTAAATCGTATTAATAAGGTGAGAAAATCGCAAAAAGCGGTGGCAGTGTGGAAATTTATTGCTAAATTTGCACGCAATAAATTTTAAGGTAATTATATGTCATCATTTGTTGCAGATAAAATTGTGATGGACGGTCT
>CADCPZ010000187.1 GCA_902803475.1 uncultured Prevotellaceae bacterium | reverse complement strand
GCCACAGCAGGAGCACTCTGCCCCTTCACCACTAAAGGTCAGATTCAAACGGTTACGCGTGATGCCATTATGCAGGGTGATGACATTGTGGTTGACGCGGCTGTTGGCCTGCTGGTCGATATAAACGTTGCTGATGCGGATATTCTTGGCATGCGTCTCCTCCATACAATAAAGGTCTAACGATGCGTTCTCTCCCACATAAGCCTCGATGACCTGTGTCGCAAGGAAGTTGCAATCATCGGCAGTATGGTCGCAGAAAAGTATTTTCACCTCAGCGCCCTCTTCAAGCACGATAAGCACACGACGGTTGACCATAAAGTTCCCTCCATTCTCCTCCTTAGTGGGAAGGCTATCTTTCCTGCTGGCAGATGAATTGCTGAATGGAGATTTCAGGATATTGATAACCTGAATGGCGCGATCCACCTTTACGTGCTTGGGCACATAAACCAGCATACCATCTTGTGCCAGCATCGTGTTGAGCGCAGTAACGGCATCCTCCTGAGTCTGGGCTTGTTTCGCATAGTATTGAGCCACCAACTCAGGATAGTCGCACAGAGAGCCGACTATCACACCCTCAGGCAGTTTACCTGAGCCTTGAGGTATCTTCTCTCCTTGCTCCTCGCTCCTTGCCCCTTGCTCCTCGCCACTTGCACCTTTATAAAACACATCATTCACCACAAAATAAAGACTTGTGGAGAGGTTGGGTACATCGCAGCTAAATGCTCTATATGGGTCAACAGGTATCGTCAACCGATTCAGGTTCAGCCCATAGTCAGGCTCAAAGAGCTTCTGTATGTCGGTATATTTATAGCGCTCCACCTTACGGCTGGGGAAGCCTGCCGCTGCAAAATGCTCGAAGGCCTCATCACGTACAGCATTCATTGCGTCGATGCTATGCTCGTGAATCATCGTTCGGCACTGTTTGTAGAGTTCTATGTATTGCTGTTCGCTATTCATAATTCTCCTTCTTCACCCAATCATAACCATGTTCCTGTATCTCCTTGGCCAATTCAGGTCCGCCCGTCTTCACAATGCGACCATTGTAGAGCACATGCACGAACTGGGGTTTGATCATCTCCAGCAGACGGTCATAGTGGGTGATGACGATACATGACGTCTCAGGTGTCTGGAGTTTGTTCACACCCTCAGCAACAATCCGCATCGCATCAACGTCAAGACCAGAATCGGTTTCATCAAGGATGGAAAGTTTCGGCTCCAACATCGCCATCTGGAAGATTTCGTTGCGCTTCTTCTCACCACCGCTGAACCCTTCGTTCACAGAACGGTTGGCCAGTTTGGAATCAAGTTCCACCACCTTGCGCTTCTCACGCAACAGTTTGATGAACTCTGCCGCATTCATCGGCTCCAAACCTTGATACTTGCGTTTCTCGTTGATGGCAGCTTTCATGAAATTGGTCATCGAAACGCCAGGAATTTCCACAGGATACTGGAAAGAGAGGAACAGTCCTTCATGGGAACGATCCTCTGGCTTCATCTCCAACAGGTTCTTGCCGTTGAAGAATGCCTCACCTTCTGTCACTTCATAGAGCGGATTACCCACAAGGATAGCACTCAAAGTTGACTTACCAGAGCCGTTTGGTCCCATGATGGCATGCGTCTCACCATCGTTGATGACAAGGTCTATACCTTTTAATATCTCCTTGTCGCCGATTTTGGCGTGTAGATTCTTTACTTCAAGCATAATACAAAGCCTACCCCCAACCCCTCCCAAAGGGAGGGGAGTTGAGGAGTCAGGTATTTTAATGGTTATATTTGATCTTCATTTTTAATTCGAATTGTTCCCCTAACAGCCAAAGGCTCCTTTCTCCCCTCCCTTTGGGAGGGGGCGGGGGTGGGCTTCTCTTTTATCCTACTGTTCCTTCCAACGACACGCTCAGCAGTTTCTGTGCCTCCACAGCAAACTCCATTGGCAGTTTTTGCAGTACCTCTTTCGCATAGCCGTTGACGATGAGTCCTACGGCCTGTTCAGTAGGAATACCACGTTGGTTACAATAGAAGAGTTGGTCTTCAGATATCTTCGAGGTTGTTGCCTCATGTTCAAAACTCGCCGTATCATTGTGCACATCCATATAGGGGAAGGTATGTGCGCCACATTCGCTACCCAACAGCAACGAGTCACAAGAACTGTAGTTGCGGGCGTTATCGGCATTGCTCGTTGCACGCACCAATCCTCGATAGGAGTTTTGCGAATGGCCGGCAGAGATGCCTTTCGATATGATGGTAGAACGCGTGTTCTTACCCATGTGAATCATCTTGGTACCTGTATCTGCCTCCTGGTAGTTGTTGGTGACAGCAACAGAATAAAATTCCGCTACGCTATTGTCACCACGCAGAACACACGACGGATATTTCCAGGTAATAGCGGAACCCGTCTCCACCTGTGTCCACGACAATTTGGCGCCAACACCACGCAGGTCGCCACGTTTCGTCACCAGATTCAGCACACCACCTTTTCCGTTCTCATCGCCTGGATACCAGTTCTGGACGGTAGAGTACTTGACTTCTGCACGATCCATCACGATAATTTCCACGATGGCCGCATGCAACTGGTTCTCGTCACGCATCGGAGCCGTACAACCTTCCAGATACGATACATAGGAATCATCGTCGGCAATGATGAGCGTACGCTCAAACTGTCCTGTATTTCTGGCGTTGATACGGAAATACGAACTAAGCTCCATCGGACAGCGTACACCTTTGGGGATATAGACGAACGAGCCGTCGCTGAAGACAGCACTATTCAACGCTGCATAGAAATTGTCGCGGTAGGGCACCACCGATCCCAGATACTGTCGCACCAAGTCGCCGTGCTCCTTGACAGCTTCTCCAATAGAGCAGAAGATGACACCCTTTTCGCGCAGTTTCTCCTTGAAGGTGGTCTTCACAGACACGCTGTCCATGATGGCATCGACAGCCGTGTTACCACTCAATGCCAATCGTTCTTCCAAAGGAATGCCCAACTTGTCGAAAGTCTTCTCAAGCTCTGGGTCAATGGTTCCTGATTTGCCTGCTTGATCGGATTTGCTGGCAGTAGGGTCAGCGTAGTAGGAAATGGCTTGATAGTCTATCTCTGGCACATGCACATGACCCCACGTAGGCTGCTGCTGCGTTTTCCAATGTCGGAAAGCCTTCAACCGGAACTCCAGCATCCAGTCTGGTTCACCCTTTTTTGCAGAGATGAGCCGAACGATATCCTCGTTCAGCCCCTTCTCTATCACTTCCGTATGTACGTCGGTCGTAAACCCAAATTCGTATTTTTGTTCAGCGACCTGTTTTACAAAATCGTTATTACCACTCATTCAATTATCAATTGTCTAACCGCGAAGCGCTTTTACAAAAGCGAAACGACGGAAAGAATTGTCAATTGCCAATTTCTCATCAAAGTTTCTGCTGTACTTCAATCTCCATGAAGGTCTCGATGACGTCACCTTCCTGAATATCGTTGAAGTTGACAAGGCTGATACCACATTCCAAGCCAGTTGCAACCTCCTTGACGTCATCCTTGTAACGCTTCAGTGCATCGATAGGAGCCGTATGTACGACAATACCGTCGCGAACCACACGTGCTTTGTCTGAGCGGTGTACCTTTCCTTCTGTAACCATTGCACCAGCAACGGTTCCCACTTTGGAAATCTTGAACACCTGCTTGACTTCAACCTGACCCGTAACGACTTCTTTCTTCACCTTATCGAGCATACCTACCATCGCAGACTTCACATCATCGATCGCATCGTAGATGACAGAATAGGTGTTGATTTCCACACCTTCGCGGTCAGCAGCCTTGCGAGCATCGGCAGAAGGACGAACCTGGAAGCCGACGATGACGGCATCAGATGCACTTGCCAGCATGACATCGTTCTCTGAAATCTGGCCGACAGCCTTGCTGATCACATTCACCTGTACTTTCTCTGTAGAAAGTTTGAGGAACGAATCAGAAAGGGCCTCGATACTACCGTCTGTATCACCTTTGACAATGATGTTGAGTTCGTGGAACTCACCCAGTGCAATACGATGAGAGATGTCATCCAACGTGAATTTCTTCTGGGTACGCAGACCTTGCTCACGCTGCAGCTGCAGACGCTTGTTGGCAATCTCACGAGCCTCCTGTTCTGTATCCAGCACATGGAAGGTGTCACCAGCCGTAGGTGCTCCGTTCAGACCGAGGATGATACAAGGATCTGCAGGACCAGCCTTCTCGATACGTTGATTACGTTCGTTGAACATCGCCTTGATACGTCCCCAGCTGGTGCCGGCAATCACAATATCACCTACTTTCAGGGTACCGTTTGACACGAGGACCGTAGAAACATAGCCGCGACCCTTATCCAGTGACGACTCGATGATGCTACCTGTAGCCTTGCGGTTCGGATTGGCTTTCAGTTCAAGCATCTCAGCCTCTAAAAGCACTTTGTCGAGCAGTTCATGGACACCTGTACCTTTCTTGGCAGAGATTTCCTGACACTGGTACTTACCGCCCCACTCCTCAACAAGCAGGTTCATCTGCGACAAGTCTTCGCGTATCTTATCAGGGTTAGCACCTGGTTTATCAATCTTGTTGATGGCAAACACCATCGGAACGCTGGCAGCCTGAGCATGTGCGATAGCCTCCTTGGTTGTAGGCATCACAGAGTCGTCGGCAGCCACGATGATGAT
>CADCPZ010000186.1 GCA_902803475.1 uncultured Prevotellaceae bacterium | reverse complement strand
TCGTCAGATAATCCATTATTTGTGTTGGCAGGTTTTAAGGGCGGTTCCGAAGAATTTAAGAACTATATAGAAAAAACTCCTGGTGGAGTTGTTGTACTCGGCCCCCAGATTCCACCATTTGAATATCTTGCAAATCTGGAGAAAGTTACATACTCTGTTCATGGAAAATGTTCAGAAATCTTAGATGCAGACTACAATAGATTACTATGGGAGCCTGAATTATTGGCAACCAAAGACAATATGACCAGCATAGTCATGGAGCAGTTGTCAAAATACGACTCCGTGATTATCCAAGGTCCTCCAGGCACCGGTAAAACATTTAGAATAGCAGCCTTGTGTGAGGAACTCTGTTCAGATGGCTATTCTGTTTTAGTGACAGCATTAACAAATCGAGCACTTATTGAAGTGGCTGAAAAGCTGAAAGATTCACTTGTAAAGGACAAAAAGGTCTATAAGACAAACCTTTCTACTGACGAAACAAAAGAGGTACGAGGCATTCTAAATGCAGAGAAAATGTTTTCTATTCCAGGGAAGTTAATGTTGTCTACTTTTTACATTTCGAGCGGTTCAGCAGCCAAAAACTATCAAGGGCCATTGTACGACTATGTAATAGTTGATGAAGCAAGTCAAGCATTCCTTACTATGCTGGCTGCAGCAAACATGTTAGGAAAAAAGAATCTTTGGGTGGGAGATGTTTGTCAGATGCCTCCTATCGTGAAGACAACGAAAGATAGGATAAGGAAGCAAGGCTATGAGCCGTTAATTGATGGATTTGATACTCTAACGATGTCGAATAGGTTCAAAACATACCAGTTAAGTGATACTTATAGATTAGGAGAAAGAGCAGCTTCATTTACTGGATTGTTTTATAATGGGAATCTCAAATCCATGTCAAATAGCGATTTCCGTCAGATTGAACAATTTGACGGTCCTATTATAGTTCCCATGGACTTACCTGTAGGAGATCCGACTCCTACAATGGCAATTCAAAAGGCAGTTTCGATTGCTTCAGACGTACTCAGCAAAGACAAACATTGTAAAATAGCCATTCTAAGCCAATTAATAAAGACTACAGGCGCTTTACAAGTGGAAGTCGCACGTCAATTGGGCAGTATCAATAACATATTAGTTGATACAGTTGCTAGAGTTCAAGGCCTGACACGAGATGTTACGATATATGTAATTCCTGATACCGATGCGCAGCTTTATAGTCTCGAAAAACGATTGTTCAATGTTGCAACGAGTCGTGCTATAAGGAACACGTATATCATTTGCCCTAAAAACATTGTAGAATATACATATATGTCAGCTGAAGTTAGAAATTATTTGACAAAATTAATAAGTGAATTAGGTTAATATGACAGAAGTCGAATTACAACAATATCTACTCAGTGAGTACCCACAGGAAAATACATGGTATGGATGGGTATTCAAAATACAAAGTCTTTGCGTATCAAAATAATACAATAGCTATGGCACTGGCAATAAACATAGAAGACCTGCTGAACAAGCAGAAGATTGAATCCAATAGGATTGAGTTTAAGAAAGGTTGGAATCCGGCAAGCATATACCATAGCGTGTGTGCTTTCGCCAATGATTTCGATGACCTGGGTGGAGGGTACATCCTCGTGGGGGTGGATAGTGATGATGCAGGGATGGCTATCAGGCCAGTAGAAGGTGTCCCTATCGAAAAGATTGATGGCATTCTACAGGAGATGGTGGGCTACAACAATAAACTGTCACCATACTATATGCCCAGAACGAGCGTTGAAGAGGTGGATGGAAAGCAGGTATTGGTGATATGGTGCCCTGCCGGCATCAATCGTCCTTACTCTGTGCCTGAGAATGTGACGGCAAAGAGTGGTAGCAAAGAGTATTTCTACATTCGTAGTGGGTCGAGCAGCATCATCGCCAAGGGCGAGGTGCTGGATGAACTGCGTGAATTGGCCAGTCGTGTGCCATTTGACGAGCGTGGCAACGATGATATTCAGTTAGGGGACATTTCGCTGGTACTACTTCGCGACTATCTTGTTAAAGTGGGTAGCAGACTGGCTGACCAAGTGGCAACGATGCCTCTTCCGAAGATTCTTGATCAAATGGAACTATACACGGGTCCAAAAGAGAACCGCTTGATTCGTAACGTGGCAGCCATGATGTTCTGCGAGAATCCGAGCAAGTTCTTTCCCTACACTCAGATTGATGTGGTGACATTCCCTAATGGCAAGCTGAAAGATCCAAATAATTTCACGGAAGTGACATTCAAAGGTAGCGTACCTCAGATGATAAAAGAGACGATGGGGTATATCAAGAGCAATGTGCTCAAAGAGCATGTACGCAAAGTTTCTGGAAGGCAAGAGGCAGACCGTTTTTGGAACTACCCCTACGATGCTATAGAAGAAGCAGTCGTAAATTCGGTTTATCATCGGGATTTCCTGCAGCATGAACCTATCGAGATAACGATTGAGCCATCAGGAATCTCAATTCTTAACTGTCCAGGTCCTGACCGCAGTATTCCAAAGGAAGACATAGAAAGAGGCGACATGCTCAAGAGCCGCCGCTATCGCAACCGTCGTTTGGGTGACTTCTTAAAAGAACTTGACCTGACAGAAGGGCGTTCAACGGGAGTCCCGACCATTCAGGCCAAACTGGCTGAGAATGGTTCGCCTCGTGCTATCTTTGAGACGACCGACGACCGCCTGACTTTCTTGGTAACGATTCCTGTTCATGAAGGATGCAACAAAAGTTCGGAGATAGCTACCGAAAGTTCGGAGAAAGGTTCGGAGACAAGTACAAATAGTTCGGAGAAAGGTTCGGAAACAAGTTCGGAAAGAGGTTCGGAAACAAAAGATATGATAATTGAGATTATTGCACAGGATCCACATGTGACCGCAGCAGAGATTGCCATGCAATTAAGTATTTCTTCAAGAGGAGTAGAGAAACAGATACGAAAACTACGTGAAGCTGGCATTATCAAGCGAATTGGTGGAAGATACGGTGGCTACTGGGAAATCACAACGAAAGTCGATAAATAAAAATGATATATATATGTTATTCGGAAATAAGATTAAAGAGCTCAGAGACGAGCAAGGTTTGTTGCAACGACAGTTGGCAGCATTCTTAGAGATTGACACCCCAATGTTCAGTAAGATTGAACGTGGTGACAGAAGGGCAAAGCGTGAGCAGGTCATCAAACTTGCGGAATATCTGCATCAGGATAAAAAGGAGATGCTAACTCTATGGTTGGCAGATAAGTTCATTGATGCTGTTGAAGATGAGCAAGAACGTGACCTCTGCAACGATGCAATTATTGTCGCCCAGGAGAAAATAAAGACAATGTAATGACTATGGAGATAGACATCTTCCCGATTCCATCCTCAAAGGGAGTCCATCGTTATATAGGCACGGCATTCTTAGGACTGATTATTATTTCCTATATAATTGGTTCCTATATGCTGGCCCAGAAACTTATAGGTGAGGACAAGGAGCTGTTATGCCTCCTTGTCGCTATACCTATTTTTATAGGAGGATATGCCGTATTCATTCTGTTGCTTCACTGCATCAAGCAATTCCTTTATGCCTACTTCAGACTCAACAGAAAAGAGCTGAACAATCTTGCAGACCAAGAAAACTTGGATGCTTACATCGTAAAGCATCTGGAGGAGATTCAGAAGAAGTTGGACAGAGAACCCGAAGCAGAAATGCCTCAAAGCAATGTCGTACCCCAATCGATACAACAAGAACCCAAGTTGGAGGCTGATGATTTACAACCAAAGATTATTCCTCAGCTCGAAGATGCCCTCAAAAGTGCCCAGCGAGATTTGGCTCTGTTCATGCAGCAGCTGCACATTGACCGCATCCAATTGACAGAGGCAAAAGAAAAGCATGACAGAGAGAAACTGGAAAACATTCTCAGATATACGCGTCTCGTATTCCTGCCTCATGGATTCAGTGATGAAGAATTGTATCAGATTGAGGAAGCAGTCAAGTTGCTTGTACAATACAATGGCATCGTCAACTGCGTCTCCGTCAAGATTGCGAAGAACAAGTTGAAGCAGGCAGACTTGAAAAACTTTGCCTGGAACATCGGGTATCAATATAACATAGACTCAGAAGTACTGGCGATGTTTGTACTCAGCTTGTTCCATTCCTGGTTCAAAAACACTGAGAAGGAAACCATACGCAAGACGCTCCGCAATACGAATGGTGCATACTCAATCAAGATAGACGAGAACATAATAGACCATCTGCCTCAGTTGGAAGAAAAAGTGCTTGGCAAGAATCACCAATAGTGTATTTATCGATTCCTATGCTTGTTTATCACAACCACCTCTATTATATCTCCTTATCGTTCACGCGCATTTGTAAATGCCTGATACACAATAGCGTTTAGATTCGAGGAGGTCAAATGAGACGCATAAGCAAAGACATAACAAAACACTATCAAATGGCGTGTAGCTCAATGAGTTACACGCCATTTGC